>JAZSGI010000192.1:0-2700 GCA_045532655.1 Victivallaceae bacterium | reverse complement strand
GGACTCAAACTGCTTCTGCACTTCCTGCCGGGCAAATCCCACAAACATAGCGTTAAGCAGTTCCGGATTGTCAAATCCCTGCGGATTCCGCATAAGAAACGCATATACAGCCTGTTTGATCTGGTATTCATACAGCTTTTTCAATGCTTCTTCCGATGAATACTCGGTAATGTGGTAACTGTTTGCCTGATCCATCACAATGAGCCGGTTGTTATCCCGCCACTGATACATCAATAATGGCGTCAGGAATGACAACGGCACATAGAGAATAAAGGCACATTTCAGCACCTCGTGCCAGTTTTTATAAGTCATTGGTTCTCTCCTTTCTTGTTGTCATAAACGGATTTTTCATCATACACCATTCTCAATACCCGCAACGGATATTCAGATAAACTTCCGGAACGCATCAACCGTAATCCGAGAGTAAACTCAAGTTTCTGGTAGTACGGCATTTTCATATAAATACCATTTCTATGAAGCGTTCCCCGCACAAAAGCAAGGCATTGATCTTTTTCAGGCGTTCCGGCGATTTCGATCGTTTCAATGACCGGGATTTGCCGGATAGATTGTTCTTTGAACTCTTCCTGACTGTTGCCGATCAGTATCCGCAAAGATTTTTGTGCGGATCTTCCAAAGAGAGCTTCCAACGCCTGCCGGTTACTGTGTTCTCCGTTCCGGGTGAGAAATGCCATCGCAGATTTTCGGGCAATATCTTCAGCCGTTGCCTGACATAAGACATTACAGCTTTTGCCGCGATAGAGATTGCCTGCCTGATCGCAGATGATGACCCGGTCAGGCATAAGCATATACTCTTTGGTATAGTAAATGCCCAGAACAAAACAGACCAGCGTAGCAATGTGAAGCAGACTCCAGAAGATGATCCACTTCTGTTCCATACCGACACTTTGTCCGGGAGAGCGTAAAGAACTCCGGGTACAGGAATTCGGGTTGTTGGGTGTGTGTGATAAATCCCCATACCCGGAGTGTTTTTTATGTTGATCTTTCATTCAAAATCTCACTTTCCCGGTGGCGTATTGGCTGCTGAATCAATTTCAGAAGCCGCATTGTCTGAACTGCCGTTGCCGGAACTTCCGGTATTGATGGCGGTTTTAGCCGCATTTTTTGCCGCTTGTGCCGCCGTTCCGGAGGAAGAACCGGCGGCTCCGGCTGCACCGGCTGCGGGAGCTGCGGCTCCTGCCGTTGCGATCATCGCTCCACCGACAATGGCAGTGTTTACGGCTTTACCGATCATGGAAGCAATCAATCCAGCCGGAGAACCGGGTGTACCGCTGCGGAAAAGTTTCATGTAGAGAAACGGCAGAACAATATAAACGATCGTCGCAAGCAGAGCATAAAATATTCCGAAAGCGATATAACCTAAAACAGTACCGATGGGATTGAGCATTGCCTGTCCGGTGCGTGCCATCGTCCAGAATGTTCCGCCAGAACCAAGTCCCAGAGTTGCCCACATATGTTCTGCCAGCCAGATGTTGCAGAGGTCTCCGAAAAGGAAACAAAGCGGCATCAGTGCCATACCGATACAAGTGACAATAAAGTTTACTCCCAGATGTTTGGTTTCCGGTATCAGCATGGCGGCAAAGAATATGGGTGTCAGACATAACGCTCCATTGTAAAGACATTTGAAGATAAAGTACACAACGTCTCTGATCCCTTTCCCAAGATAAATACCATTGACATAGAAGATGTTGCACATAGCCGCCTGAATGGAATGCAGGATACTTTCCGGCAGATGAGCGAGTTTTTTCATTACACTCTGGTTCTGCGTGTTGTTTTTTCCGGCGTTGGGTTTCTGCTCAGTCAGCCAGCAGAACATATTTTCCATCGTCATGGATGTTCCTTGTGAATAGGAATATGTGGCGTTTTGTACTGCGTCACAGATCTTTGGAAATGAAAAGATCATTACCAGCACTACCAGCAGAGAACCGATGAATCTTACGCCCATATGCCCGGCAAACTGCGTGTATTGTCTTACGATCGCCAGCAGAAATATGCACAAGGCAATCGCCAGAGCAAAGTAGTGGATGCTCGTCATGGTCGTGGAAATAAGCTGCTGAACGCTCGAAGCTGACGTCAGATCAACTCCTGTTCCACCCAGACGGATCGTTGTATTGACACTTGCAAGCAGAAACATCATCAGAACGCCCTGCAGTTATCAAAGATGTCGTTGATACGATCACGGGAATCCTTTTGCTTCGTATAGGAACTCCCCCGTTGAACGGCATCATTTTCAAGTGTCTGGAAAACTGCGGCTTCCTGAGCTTTATTCATCTCGGAAACGCCACTTTGCTCCAACTGCTTTGCCGCAGTCCGGTTCAAGGCGGAAATGTTACTGTTTACTCTGCCCAACTCTTCGGCAATAAAAATCGTTGCCTGTTCGTTTGCATGAAGTATTTGCATCATATCTGCTGTACCGGAAGATACCTTTGACTCCAGTACCTGATCTTTGGTACGGAGTTTGGTGAGCATATTTCTGGCAATTTCATCACTCCGGTCGGCAATCTTTTCCGATGATTGGGCATAGGTCTGCATTTCAATTCCCTGATCTGCGGTCTTTTTCAGTACATCATTACCGATGATCCTGTCCGCCTGATTGAGCAAAGCGGAGTTGTAATTGGGATTGGCGGCAGTGGAAGTCTGATTCATTGTGGTGTTGAGCAGAGTGGAAAGCTGCTGAAGATT
>JAZSGI010000148.1:0-7421 GCA_045532655.1 Victivallaceae bacterium | reverse complement strand
AGTCCTGTTGTCGGTTCATCAAGCACATAAAAGGTATGCCCTTTAGGGACAGCAGCCAGCTCACAAGCCAATTTCACCCGCTGAGCTTCGCCACCGGAAAGTGTGGTGGCAGGCTGCCCGAGGCGGACATAGCCCAAACCGACATCACGCAGCATTTCCAGACGCCGTGCAATGGGGCGGACAGGCTCAAAAAATTTAACAGCTTCATCAACAGTAAGATCCAGGATTTCAGCAATATTATGCTTTTTATATCTTACTTCCAGAGTTTCTTTATTGAACCTTTTGCCGTTGCAGGCGGAACACTCCACATATACGTCAGAGAGGAATTGCATTTCAATACGTTTTATGCCATCACCTTTGCACTCCTCGCATCTGCCGCCTTTGACATTAAAACTGAACCGTCCGGGCCCGTAACCGCGGGATTTGGCATCCGGAGTCATACTGAAAAGTTTACGTATCAGGTCAAAAATCCCGCAGTAAGTAGCAGGATTTGACCGTGGAGTTCTGCCAATGGGAGTCTGATCGATAACGACAAGTTTGCTGATCTCTTCCAGACCGACAATTTTTTTATGCTTCCCTGCCGGTTCATCATTCAATCCCAACCCGTGCCGTATGCTCCTTACCAGTATTGAATTAACAAGGGTACTTTTGCCTGAACCGGACACTCCGGTAACACAGGTGAAACACCCAAGCGGAATATCAACATCCACATTTTGCAGATTATGTTCAGCAGCCCCTTTGACAGTGATTTTCTTTCCATTACCGGGATTACGCACTTCCGGAACCGGTATGAAACGCCTGCCGGAAAGAAAATCCCCGGTAGCAGAACCTTCTACTGCAGCCACTTCTGCAGCTGTTCCGGCAGCCACAAGTCTGCCCCCGGCCTCCCCTGCCCCCGGACCGAGATCAACGATATAATCTGCCGCACGCATAGTATCAAGATCATGCTCAACAACAATAACAGTATTACCGATATCCCGGAGACGCTTCAAAGTTGCGATAAGCAGATCATTATCCTTCTGGTGCAGTCCGATACTCGGTTCATCTAATATATACAACACTCCGGTCAGGGCACTGCCAAGCTGCGTAGCCAAACGTATGCGCTGTGCTTCGCCGCCGGAAAGAGTTCCTGATGCCCTGTCAAGGGTAAGATACTCCAATCCCACATCGGCAAGAAATTTCAGGCGGGAGGCGATCTCCTGACAGACATCATGGACGATAGCGGCTTTTTCCGCCGGCAGCTGCAGTCCGCTGATAAATTTCAATGCTTCCGCTACAGACTGCTGATTGAAGCTGGCAATATTCATCCCGTCGATAGTTACTGCCAGTGTTACCGGGTTCAAACGTGTTCCATTACAGGTGTCACAAAGACGCGGAGCCAGCAATTTACCGAGACGGTCCCTGACAGAATCGCTTTCTGTTTCCACATATCTTCTGCGGAGATTTTCCAATACGCCCTCAAATGGTTTTGCCCAGTGATAGCGTTTCCCGCGGATGGAATAATCAAACTCAAGCAAGGTGCTTCCGCTGCCGTAAAGCAGTAATTTCTGAAAATCGGCAGGCAGTTTTTCAAAAGGCAAAGTCATATACTCCGGCTTTCCGAATTGTTCTATAACTTTGCGCAGCAGCAGATTGTAGTACATTATCAAATGTCTTGCCCCACGCCGCCATGCCGGGATCGCCCCGTTACGCAAGGATTTGGAACGGTCAGGCACAACGAGATTCTCGTCCATAACCATACGGACACCCAGCCCATTGCACTCCGGACAAGCCCCATAAGGGGTGTTGAAAGAAAAATTGCGGGGCAGCAATTCACCAAAACTTACCCGGCAATGGATACAGGCAAGTTTTTCACTCATTATCCTGTCCTGCCATTCCCCGTCTTCCTGACAAACAGAAACTATCAGTTCGCCATCACCGTGTTTCAACGCCATTTCCACAGAGTCTGTCAGCCTTGACCTCTCAATATCTCCGGCAACAAGGCGGTCAACCACAGCTTCTATATTATGGCGCAGATTTTTTTCCAGTTCAATATCCTCATCTTCAAGCAAAGTCACTATGCCGTCTATCCTTGCCCGGACAAAACCGTCATTCTGCAATTTACTGATAATATCCTTGTGTTCGCCTTTACGTCCGGCAACAACAGGAGCAAGCAGCATATATTTTGTTCCGGCAGGAATCTGCATCAGGGTTTCCACCATTTTTTCCGCAGATTGCGGCGTAAGTTCCCTGCCGCACCGGGGACAATGCGGAATTCCGGCATGGGCATATAACAGACGCAGGTAATCATAGATCTCTGTAACCGTTGCCACTGTTGACCGCAAACTTGCCCCTGCTGTACGCTGTTCAATAGCAATGGCGGGTGACAGTCCGTCTATGCGTTCAACTTTCGGTTTCTGCAAACGGTCGAGAAATTGCCTGGCATATGCTGACAGGCTTTCCACATATCTTCTCTGCCCCTCGGCATAAAGGGTATCAAAAGCAAGAGAACTCTTTCCGGAACCGGAAAGCCCGGTGATAACAGTCAGGCTGTTGCGGGGTATTTCCAGATCGATATTTCGTAAATTGTGCTGTGCAGCACCGCGTATTATTATATTTTCAAGCATAAATGAATAACAACCTCCGGAATAATATATACGGAAAAGTCATTTTTTCAAGCCATAATAAGTGAATATTCTCTCTTCATGGCTTGAAATAAATCATTTAAGCTGTATCTTATAATATGACACAAACAGAAAGGTAAAAAACAATGAGTACATTTGCAACAGAAACAGAAAATCTCAGCTATGCTCTCGGCATGAATATGGCACACTATCTCTCCAGCCAACCCGTCCCCGTCGACCCCTCTGTCGTCCTCCGGGCAATTGCCGAAACTCTCGCCAACAAAGCACAGTTGACCAACGATGAATACGCCAGCGCCATGCAGACACTGCAGAACAAAATGCGTGAAGCCGGCGAAGCAGAATTGGCAAGACTGAAAAAAGTCAATGCCGAAGCTGCCGCAAAGTTTCTGCTTGAAAACTCTGCCAAAGACGGTGTTGTCTCCACTGCAAGCGGATTGCAGTATCAGATCATCGAAGCCGGTTCCGGCGCAAAACCCGCCGCCACATCAAAAGTCAAAGTGAATTATACCGGAACACTCCTCGACGGCATGGTCTTTGATACCACCGTCAACCGCGGACCTGCAGAATTCGGCGTCAATCAGGTGATTCCCGGCTGGCAGGAAGGTTTGCAGCTTATGAGCGTCGGCAGCAAGTTCAAATTCTTCATCCCCCCGGCGCTCGGTTACGGCGAAAGGGGTGCGGGCCAGCGTATCCAGCCCAACAGCCTGCTGATTTTTGAAGTTGAACTGCTGGAAATCCTCTGACGATGCGTTTCCGTCCATGCATAGATATACATGCCGGTGTTGTCAAGCAGATAGTCGGCTCGACACTCACTGACAGCAACGCTCCGGGAGCAGTTCCTGCGACAAACTTTGTGGCGCAGCAGCCCCCGGAGTATTTTGCCGGACTGTACAGAAAACACAGTCTTGCAGGCGGGCATGTTATTATGCTCGGCAAAGGGTGCGAAGAAGCAGCCTTGTCGGCATTGAAGGCGTGGCCGGGAAATTTGCAGATCGGCGGCGGCATCAATGCTGACAATGCCCGTTTCTGGCTGGATGCCGGGGCAAGTCATATTATTGTGACCAGCTGGATCTTTCATGACGGTATTTGCGATACATCCAGACTGCAGCAGCTGGTCAACCTTGTCGGCAAAGAACGTCTTGTGCTGGATTTAAGCTGCAAAAAAACTCCCTGCGGTTATTTTGTCGCAACTGACCGCTGGCAGAAGATTTCTCAACAGCAGGTAACAATAGAAACCCTGCAGGAGTTTTCCCGTTTTGCTGGGGAATTTCTTGTGCATGCAGTAGACGTGGAGGGGAAACGCTCCGGTATCGACGGAGAATTGCTGAAAATACTGGCAAAATCCCCCATCCAGTGCGTGTATGCCGGTGGAGTAAGCTGTTATCAGGATATAGACAGAATAGCACAACTGGGAAGCAATGCAGTGGATTATACAATAGGCAGCGCATTGGATATTTTCGGCGGCGAAATGAATTTTGACAGAATTGTTGCTATGCAGGAAGCGATAAAAGATTGACAAACAGCGATCTTTGTGCTATATTAAGAGTATATGAAAATTTTCTCTGAAACAATTGAAAAAAGTTTGTCATTGTGCCGTGTATTTGCCGGCGCAATGGCTTTTTTCGCCGTCTTTCAGGCTACGGCAGATGATGCAGAAGCTCTCAAAAAAATAGAGATCGGCAATAAGGCTTTCGCTGCAGAGGATTACGCAGATGCCGCAGAAGCATTCACCGATGCAGAACTGCTGGCGGACTCAACAGAAATAGCAGCAAACGCTTTGGCACAGGCTATTGAGGCAAACCGCCGGTGCCGCATGTACTACAAAGAATTTCAACTTATAGAGAAGATGCTGAACAAGTACCCTGCTTATGGTGATTATACAACACTTGTCAGGCGGGAGTACGAAATAGCTGACAAATACCGTGACGGTTACAGACAACCGGCTTTCGCCTCCATTGAATGGCTTTCATGGCTGGTGGACGTGGACAAAACTGCTGAAACCTACACAGCCGCCCTCGCCCGGGCTCCTTATGCAGAATATGCCCCTGCGGCAAAATTCGATCTTGCCCTGCACCAGCTCCGCAATTACCGTGATATTCACGGCAGAAACAGGGCTCTTGACAGTTTGCGGGAAATTATTGCAGAATATCCCGGTACAACAGCTGCTTACTATGCCCAGCTGGAACTTGCCAATGCCCTTTTTCAACTTACCGGTCTCGGCGATGGCGACGGAGCCCATGCGGCAGAAGGAATTGCCGTGCTGGAAAAATTTCTTGAAGAAAATCCCGGTGCGCCTGAGCGAGCAGAAATGGAAACCCAGATGCTTAAGGCGAAAGATCAGGCGGCAAACCGCCTTATGGGAACAGCCGATTTCTATTTGCGGATAGACCGTCCCCGGGCTGCAGAAAAATATCTGGCAAGAGTGCTCCGGACTTATCCCGATTCACAAGCCGCCCCCAAAGCTGAAAAACTTCTTACAGAACTTGATCCGGCATATATCCCCGGCGCATTGCCGCCGCTGCGGGAAGAAGAACGGGCAGCCGCCTACCCCATTTACGAAATGCCTGCAAATTATGAACGGCTGCTGATTGCCCCGGAAAACAGTGACGGCAAATGGCTCAAACCTATTTATGACTTGAACCTGCCCCGGCGTGCTGATGAAATGGACAACAGCAAAGGAGACTTCTGATGAAGCGCATTTTTTCTCTTATTCCGGCAGTTTTACTGACACTTGCCTTTTGTGGCGGGTGCGGTTATCATATCGGCGGCCTGGCACATCCTCAGCTGCAAACAGTTGCAATAGCCCCTGTTGTCAATGATACTACACTGCTTTACGCATCTGCCACCATGCGCAATGAGCTGGCAGCAAGATTCATGATCGATGGCACTTACAAACTCGCAGATATGGACGAGGCAGATATGATCGTCTTTGTCAAAATAAACAGTTACGCACTCTCTGAAAGCGGAGAATCGTCATACGATGAAGGCGAAGGACTTTATCTGCCTTCAACCTGGAGCGTCACGCTGAACAGTACTGTTTCAGTAAGTATCCCCGGCAGAGCGGAATTGCTCATCAACAATGTCAATGTTTCCCAAACAGCACGTTTCCAGAACAACATAGATCATTATCTCTCGCAGGAAACAGGGGTTAAACAGGCTTGCTATCTTACCGCCGGAACAGTTGTTTCAATGACAACAGAAGCGTGGTAAAACCGGCAGCCGCACCATGCATGCAGGGGTTACCCGGTCACATTTGTTGCGGCAGCCGCAATTTAAAACAATGTTCCCTGCTCCATTACTCCGGAGACAGGAGTTTTCTGCACTTCCCCGGCATCAGCAGCAAAAAGCGGCAGATCTTCTGTTCCCTGATTTTCTGTCCGGCTTATTTCTACATTCCTGAAATCTTCAGGAACTTCTTTCATAAGACTGCGCAAACCATTACGGACAAAAAATTCTGCGATTTTCTTCCAATCCGGAGCTTTTTTCTGCAGCACACTGTCAATATCCTGCAGACGGGCAGGCAGATCTGTGCGTAACGATATCAATTTGCGGTTGGCGGCAACTCTTTCGCCATTTTCCCGCAAAAGAGCAATTATGCGGGCACTTACGCCCGGCACGTCATTAACACCGCCGGCAAGAATATCATCGACAGAAACCCCGCTTGTGATGATTTTAGCCGCCGTTTTCGCCCCGATCCCCGGAACTCCCGGTATATGATCAGAAGCATCCCCGAGCAAAGCAAGGTAATCCACCATCTGACAAGGCTGCACCCCGAATTTTGCTGCGACCTCTTCCGTCCCGCGTTGCTCAAAACCGGAATTCTTCCTGTCCGGAGCCAACCATGATGTTTGCTGCGAGACAAGCTGGGCAAGATCCTTATCCTGCGAAATAAATGCCGCAGTTTCGCCTCTGCCCTCAACAGCTTTTATAAAAGCGGCAATAAGGTCATCTGCTTCGTAATTCTGTTCTTCGACAATGCTCCAGCCGAATGCAGCTGTCAGCTCCCTTATTCTGCCTAATTGTGCCGCCAGATCTTCCGGCATCGGCGGGCGTCCCGCTTTATAATCCGGCGCAATGGCCAGACGGAATTCCGGCTTGCCGCAATCGAAACACAAGGCTCCGCCGGAAGGTTGGAAATCACGTTCTATCCCCAGCAGCAACCTGGCGAACCCGAAAACTGCATTAGTTGGTTCACCATCTGCATTGGTAAGATGTGTTATAGCAAAATAACAACGGAAAATCTGGGAAAACGCATCTATTAAAATAACTTTCACTGCAACCTCTCTCCTATTCCACTCTTTTCCGGCAGTATATTCAAACGCAAGGCACAACTGAGCCTTAAAATCAAAAAGCTCCGCATACACGGAGCTTCACACCTTGACGGGAGAAAATCAGATGGTTGCCTTGTCCCAGACAGCCTTGCTGACAAAAGCGGTAAGATTGCGGCCATCAGCAGTTTTGCCCTTGAATGCATAACGTTCGTTACCGGCTGCGCCATAGGTCACTTTTTCAATAACATCAGTAGTGACTTTCTGCTTGGCTTTAACATCATAAAAATTGTGTTTCATTTTTTCCTCCCGGAATATTTTATTCAAGTCCTGACGGGAACGTGTCACCATGACATATTCCCACAAACTTTTTGTCTGTACTAAATATTACACATAAATGCAACTATTTCAAGTCATACCGCAAACTTTTTTTTATTTTTTTTAAGATTTTTTCCGGTCTTCCGTCATTTTTGCGTAAAACACGGTTTTCTGTTCATTTTCAACAGTACAAAAAGGTTCTCCCGGAATT
>JAZSGI010000046.1:0-10222 GCA_045532655.1 Victivallaceae bacterium | reverse complement strand
ATACCTGTCTTGATACTTCCGGATTTGCTTCAAGGGAAATCATTAAAAGTGTTATCCCTTATACTGACATCTTCCTTTATGACTTGAAGGAAACCAATGGGGAAAAACATTTAGAGTACACCGGTGTGCCGCTGGATGTCATTCTTGATAATCTCCGGTTTATTGATTCTGCCGGGGCAAAAATGATATTGCGGTGTCCGCTTATCCCCGGACTTAATGTGCGGGACAGTCATGCGGATGGAACTGCTGTAATCGCCAACAGCCTTGCAAATCTGCTGGAGGTGAATTTGATGCCGTATCATCCGCTGGGTGAATCAAAATCAGAACACCTTGGCAAAGATCCGCTTTTTACCGGCGAATTTGCCGAAAAGAAAGATCTGGAAAGTTTCAGGTTACGGATCCAGGAACGGGTGAAAGTACCGGTAAAATTTTCCTGATTTACAGTTTGCTCTTAAACGACAGGGAACGGGATAACTCTCCCGTTCCTTTTTTTATTTCCCGGGAAATGAAACATTTTGCTATATACTGTTTTTGATAAAAAATAGTGAATCGTCAGGAAAATGATTTGACATTGTGCAATACAAGCTTATGGTAAAAGAGAATCTAATTGCAAAGCTCAATAACACCGTTTATTTATTGAAAGGATTTCTGTTATGTCCACTTATCTTCCCGATCCGTCACGTCCGGTTATGATGATCAGACTCAGTTCCGATTATGATCGTAAATGCTGGCAAAAGCTTTTGGCGCAGTTGGAGAAGAACAAGGCCGCATGTGATGAAGTCTGGTTCTCCACAGGGGGGAATATACTGTCTGTCGGCGAATATGCCAAGCAGGCGGCAGAATATACGGAATATGCGGAAGATCTACGTAAGGCGGGTATTATCCCTTCGTTGCAAATACAGGTGACTTTGGGGCATGGAGATATGTTTTCCCGCTCCTGCGGTTACGAGGAACTCAAATGGCAGACTTGGGTCGGGGTAAACGGAGAAAAGTGCCATTACGTATCATGCCCTCGGGCTCCGGAATTTCTTGAAGTGTTGCGCGCAAGTAGCGAATTGCATGCTCAGTGGCACCCTGCAAGTGTCTGGATCGACGATGATCTGCGTCCGGGAAATCACGAGCCGGCATGGGAGCCGTACGGATGTCACTGTCCTGATTGTATTGCCGCATTTTCTAAACAGGAGGGGTGTGAATACACACGGGAAGAACTTGTTGAAGCATACAGAGCTGATAGTGGATTGGAGAAACGCTGGAGAAAATTTGCAACAGAATCTTTGGGCGGAGTTGCTGAAGTTATTGCCAAAGCATTTCTTAAAATTTCACCGGAAACGAGGTTCGGGCTTCAGCATTGCCATGAATTGCATCGTATGGATGTAATGGAGGCCTTGCAGAAAGTTTCCGGCAAACGTGTTTCTTCACGTCCCGGCGGCGGAGCTTACAGTGACCATGTGCCGTATGCCATTCCTGATAAAAGTTTTTTGCTGCAAATGCAGATGTTCGAGCAGCAGGGGTATGATGTTATAGGGGCCGTCTGTGCTGAAATAGAAAGCTGTCCCAGAGGATTTTGCTGTAAAACTTCTCATGGGCATAGAGTCGAGTCTCTGCTGCATCTGGCGATGGGAATGGACAGTCTTTCGTATTTTATTATGAGCCCGGATATAGAAACTCCTGAATGGTATGGTGAAAATCTTTTGGAGCCGCTTGCAAAAGAAGCTGCCTGTTATCACGAATTTGCTGAATACAACGCAGATACCGTTCCGTCTGGAATCGGTCTTGCCGGTCATTTGGAATATATCGAAGTGCGGGAACTCGGCTTGCCTTTGATTGGTGTGCCTGTCGGCGGATTTTCTCCGGCCTCCTACGGTACTTTGCTCAATGCACCTTTGGTAAGATCTCTGTCTGATGAGTCGTTGCAAAAAGTGCTGGCCGGGAATCTGATTATAGACGGTGCTGCTGCTGCTGAAATCTGCAAACGCGGTTTTTCCGGATTTTTTGATGGAATCATCCCCGAAGTTCATACGGAATTACTTTCGGAAGTCTATACAAAAGATGATTTAGTCAAAGATCTTGATTCAGGAGTACACGTTGCATTCTCATTTTCCGGCAACAGATACTCTTTTGGTGTCCCGGCAGACTGCAGATCCCGTGTGCTTTCCCGTTACAAGCCTGTTGCCGGAGAAAACGATGCCGCTGTCGTTCTGTTGGAGAGAGCAGACGGTACAAAAGTTGCAATGCTTGGTAATGATGGATTTTTCCTGCAATTTGCTGCATCTGCGCGGGTCGTTTTGCTGAACCGTATTGCCGACTGGATATCAGGAGGGAATTTGCCGGTAATGGCATGTGAACCACTGCAATGCATGATCGTTCCCAGAGTGACAAAAGATAATATACTCCGCAGCGTGACTGTACTGAATTGTGTTATCGGTAAGCAGAAACCATTTACATTGGAACTTCGCAATCTCTCTGACAGCGTAGAGTCAGTAGAATGGTGTGTGCCGGCAGAAGAAAAAATCAAAATTCCTGTCATTCGCAAACAGAACAGTGCTTTTGTCACTATTCCGGAAATCGACGGATGGGGAATCGGTTGGCTGAAGATTTGATTTCTCCTGATTGCAGATTATATTATAGCGGATACCGGATGATGTGCCGTCTGAGATAGTTTGTAAGGGATGATTTTATGAATATAGCCATAAATAGTGATTTTTTGTGTAGTTCCGGGTCACCGGAGCCTTTTCTGCGGCTTATTGCTGAAGCAGGGTTCACCCATTTGCATTGGTGTCACCAGTGGAACACTGATTTTATTTATACAGCCCCGGAAATTGCCGCATACAGAGAAATGCTTCGCAAATATGGTATTAAACTCCTTGATATCCACGGTTCCTCCGGAATTGAAAAATGCTGGTGGTCAGAAGTGGATTATTGCCGCAGGGCAGGGGTGGAACTGGTTTTGAACCGTATAAGAATGTTTTGCGAGTTGGAAGGCGAGGGGACAGTCATGATGCATATTCCCTGTTTTAAAATAGGTCAGGAGATACCGGCGGTCGAAAAAACTCATTTTGAAGCATTAAAGCGTTCTATTGATGAGCTGTTGCCGTCTCTAGAGAAATACAATGTCATGATAGCTGTGGAAAATATGTTTGATGATTCCTTTGAAACCATTGCTCTTCTTATGAATGAATATCCGGCAGAATATATCGGGATAACCTATGATTCCGGCCACGGCAATATCAATTCGGCACGGGGTGCTGATTTTATGGAAAAGTGGAAACACCGTCTGCAGGCACTGCACCTTAATGATAATAACGGCAGCGGTGATCAGCATCAACCGCCGTTTTACGGAACAGTTGACTGGGAAAAAACGGCAAAAATGATAGCATCATCGTCGTATTCTGATCGTCCGGTAAGTTTTGAGCTTGCTGTACGCTGTACGCCCTTTATGAAAGACGGTCTTGATGCCGGTGATGAAGATGCTTTACGCAACTTCCTTGCAGATGCCTGTAAACGATGCTCAATTGTTGCCGGTATGGTGGAAAACTGCCGCAATCTCAGTTGACCTCAAGATACTTTCCGTTGGTCTCCCTTATATGTGTACCACAATACATCGCCGCCAGGGAGATTACACCCATTATCAGAAATGTAAGCTGATAGGAGGCTTTGGAATAAATTATTCTGTCACCGGAATGTTCTGCCGGAAAGAGCTCCAGACACCATCCAATAATGTTGCCGATAACTGCAACGGAGAAATAGGCGAGGAAATTCAGCATGGCTATAGCCTGTCCGGCGTTTTCTTCCCTGTTGGTTTCTTTCAATACCGGGATCAGGGTGCTGGATAAACTTGATACTGCCGCAAGGCACAAAAGCAGTATCGCCGGTATGATATTACGGATATCTGCCAGCAGAAGCAAATTGAATAAAACAAAAATCACCGGTGTGGTTATTGATGTAAGGCGGCAGAAGGGTTGGCGGCGGAAACCGATACGCTGGCTGCCCCAGGCATACAGAAATCCGGCGACAGCGGATATTATCCCGGTACAGGATAGTACGACCGAAGCCGTTGATTGCGATATGCCGCAGAAATCTTCCAGATATTTTTTGCCGATCACCGTTTGCAGGGAATAGTAAAGTCCCCAGTTGAATGCAGATAGACCGAATACATAAAGATTGTGCCTTCCGGTCAATGGCCGCCAGATTGAACCCAAGGGGGATTTGATCTTTTTGACTGCCGGTTTGCTTATAAAAAGGCTGAACAGCACAAACAGCAGATATACTGCACAGCCGGCAAGCGCGGCAATCCAGAGCGTTTTTATAAGCCCCAGGCCGGATACAGCAATGGTGAACGGGGCGTTGGCAATGACTCCGCCTGCGTAACCTATCATTATCAGCATTGAAATCATCAATGCGTAATTTTTTTCAAAAAAACGCAGTATAACTGCTATTACGCCCAGATAAATACATCCGCTGCCAAGTCCGCCCATAAAGCGGGCGGTACAAAGCAGATAATAATTGGATACACTCAAAAAAAGAATGTTGCCCAGCGAAAAGATTATCCCTCCGGCAAGAATGACCCGTATACCTCCAAATTTACTGATAAATATACCAACCGCAAGTTGCATTATTGCATAAATATACATGAATGTCGTACCGAGAGATGTTACCTGTGCGGCGCCCAGATGCCAGTGATTTTGTATTTCGTTAAAGACTGCTCCGGGGATTGCGGATCTCTGGAAATTGGCAAAAAAGTATAACAATGACCCGACCAGTATAAGAGCAAAGATCAATGACCTTGATGGTGATGAATTTTTCATATGAAATCCTTTTGTGCAGATTCTTTTAATATACATTGCAAAAAATAAAAATCAAAGCAAAAATCTTAAAACATCACACTTCAATCCTGTCCCGTATATTCATTGACTTGCAAAAAATATTTCATGTGTTATAGTATAACCAGTTAAAAAATCATCAACTGAGAAGGTAATTTAAATGATTAATTTTTTTGGGAAAAATCTCAATACTTACCGGGCAATTCTGCATACACATTCCACCACCAGCGACGGTTTGTTTCCTGTCGGGGAGGTTGTTGCCAGATATGCCGCTGCCGGTTACGATATCATTTGTACCAGCGATCACAGAAAAGTAAACAGAATGGATTCATTTGACCATAAGGGGGTGCTGGTCATTTGCGGCGTGGAAATGCATCCGTGGGATTGCCGTCTGCAAGACCTGACACACCTGCTTTGTATTGGAGTACCGCAGGATTTTGATGTTTCTGTCGGACGGGAAGACCGGAATGATACCAACGGCCCCCAGCGGGTTATCGATGCAGTCAATGCCGCCGGAGGTCTCTGTTTTCTTGCGCACCCGTACTGGTGCGGTTATAAATATGATGATCTGCTGCAGCTGCGTGGACTTGCCGGGATCGAAGTTTACAACACTTCATGCCGTCCCGTGGGCAAAGAATATAATATGGAAATATGGGATGAACTGTGTGACAGCGGTATGATTTGTAATGCTCTGGCTGTTGACGACATCCATACAGAAAGGGAATTTTTCGGCGGCTGGACAGTTGTTTGCTGTGAAGAGTGTACAGAGGAATCTGTTATGGCGGCATTGCGTAACGGCAGTTATTACGCAACCCAGGGACCGGAATTTACCGGAATAGAGTTTACTGACGGCAAACTCTCCGCTTCTTTTTCTCCGGCCGTATCTGTTATTGCTGTTGCAAACCGTTATTCCGGTCAATGTGCCGCCTTACCGCCGACCGTAGGCAATAATACACCGATAAGCGAAGCAACCTTTGATTTTACGGGATTTGTACAGGGATGCCGTGAAGCAGGTGTACAGGGCTATATCCGTTTGCAGATCATTGATTCCAACGGCAGATATGCCTGGGCAAACCCCATAACAGTCGGTTGAGCTGCAGAACAATAAAAAAAGTACATCCGTAACCTGCTCAATATCTGCAGCGGATGTACTTTTTATGTGGTGGTTATTCAACCGGATCTACATAGAATCCTGCAAGATCCCACCCAGTATACGGGATTGCTGCAGTGCCATTTGCATCCGTGGTTATTTCAATAACTTCACCTGTAATCATATTGCGGCAGGTGTATCGGCTCCCGGAGGCAAGTCCACACAGAACAAATTCACCATCGGCATCCGGGTTGAGTGCTTGATAAACACGGTGATTTACGCCATCTCTTTCCATGACAGTTTCGGCTTCGTTGTTAATGATAAACACAACCTTGCCTGCAGCATTTTCCCGGTCAAAGACCAGAAGTCTGTGGCTGGATGGCGTGAAGCCTGCCGGATAAACTCCGGCGGCAGTCATGGCGGCACGTACCAGAGCCTGCTGCAATTTTTTGCCTGCTGAACCACCCTGCATATGAACGTTGTGCAGGTAGATTATACGGCTTTCGCCCACAATAAATTCGCTGATAAGCGGGGCGTTGCCAAGAGAAACAAGCACATTGCCGCCGGAAACCTCTGCCAGCGGCTGCGGGAATGTAAATTCACTGCCGTTCCAGATATCAAGAGCCCATGCCAGCTCATCGAATGAGGTGTTGATGACTCCTGAAGTGATTCCGCTCTGACGTATCTCCGGCAGCAGCGGAAAAACCCTTCCTGTTTTGAAAGGTGCATCTGCTGCTGCGATATCCTTCACCGGAGCGGCTTCCCTGTTAGTTATGTCGCTGTGGACTACAAGGACTCTGCCGGGAGCGTTCTGCAGCCAATGGGCAATTTTTTTGCCGAATCCTGCTGCCGGTTCCATTGCTGTGTACACGATAACATTATAATCTTCCAGATCATAAGCATCATCAATGGGGAAGGCTGCACCATCGTAGGTATAGTTGTTTGCTATAAGATCCTGCGCTATACTGAATGGACCATTGCCCGCTGAATTGTCAAAGTTGGCAATATTGTGCATGACCCCACGGTTCTGTACAACCAGTACACCGCTTGAGGGTTTGATTGCTTTGTCGTGTTTGCTCTGTACAAAGCCGCTCCATGCGGAACGGAATCCGGTATACATGTCATAGAGTTCAGGATTTTCCGGATTTGTCATATCTTCATACGATGCACCCCAGTACTGATCGTTCATAACGGCGGCATCGCATGCGGCGGCCTTGACATAAGTCACCAGATAGTTTGCCATATTGTCCCAGTAATTCGGGAGCGTACCGAAACCGTTCCCGGCGGCACCGGTTTCGCCGAGATGGATAACTTCTTTGTTGAATTTTGCGGCAAGGTTGCCATAATATTTGGAGTGATAATATACAGGGATGATAACATGGGGGGAATACCACCATTCTGTACACCAGCCGCGGGTGAGAGATGATTTGAGCATCCAGTAAAGATCGGTACCGTTATACTGACTTTCCGGGTTGAGTGTCGGCTGCGCTCTCATGCCCTGAGCCTCGTAAGGACGGACACTTTCGTTAAGGAACTTCACCCATTCGTAGTGATAAAGCGCCACAAAGAGAGTATGCTTGTTGCGGCGGGCAGGGGAGTCTGCTTCATCAGCAGCCGGGGGCAGATACTCTTCCCAGCTGCTGAGACCGCAATCGGCAGGAGTCATGGTATAGCCGAAATAGGAGTTGAAATAATCATGGAACCCGACTTTGCTGCGGGTGCCGTTTGCATCTACGATTTCCAGCAGAATATCTTTGCCTGTCAAATCTTCCACCCAGCGTTTGCATGCTGCTTCGGAATATCCCCAGACAGGGCCGCCGTGATGCTGCCATATGTAATCCACCGAACGGTAAACATCCACACCGAATGATGCTGCCGGGGCAAGCCTTTCGTGCAGCAAACGAAGCATTTCCGGATTGGTTTTATCGCCGTTATGGAATGTGTCGGGATAAGTTTCTCCATGGATATTGCGGGCGTAGATATCGTATTTTTCAACATCTTCCTGCGCCGGGTTGTCGTGTCCTTCGGATAGAACGACTACACCCATATCCTGCAATTCTCTTACAAAATTTTTAACATTGTCCGGGGATTCTTCCGGCGGAATGGCAAAGACGAAAGCTGTGGAAATGTCGCCGAATTCTGCTTTGAGTTTCTTTACAATATCCAATGCCATTGCTCTGCCTGCCGCAGTGCCGATACCGGAAAAGGTGTTTTTACCGTTGCGCCAGCAGGAATGGATCGTGGTTTCGATCCGGTATCCTGGGGCAGGGGAGGGAACAGTTTCCGGCATCCAGAATCTTGCATGTTCCTTTGCCGGTTTCTTTTCAATAAAGGAGATATCTTTTATTTCCACGTTGATCGCTTCCCATTGGCCGAAGAAAATTATTTCAAAAGTGGAAATGTTATCAAGCTCTTCCGTGTAGTCAAGAACAACATCATCCCACATTGGATAGACGTCGATTATACGGTAGGACTCCCTGCCGGAACCTGATACAACTTTGATATGCAGTTGGGAGGATTTGTCGGCGCAGACGCCAAAGGACACCTTGCGTGCCGCGGTGGGGGCATCAAAGGTCAATCTGGCTCCGCACCAGTAATTTCCGGGGGCGGTCTTTGATGGATCAAAACTTATCCGCTGCACAGCGGCATCGGAAAATTCATCGCTGATCACCCCTTCGGTGCCGTAAACGGACCATTGAGGGGAAGCCCAAAGTGAACTTCCCCAGAGGGTGGTTATCAACGAAATTATAAAACAAATGATTAATTTCATTGACAGCACCACTGATTAATCTGTAATATACATCCAGCCTTCACCGTTGTTTGTTTCGGCACGGTAGGCAGTTTCGGTCAGGGATTCAACATGGCCGTCGCAGAAAACGATGTTGGCTTTGTCCACATGGGCGTAACGGAGCTGACCGGTGGTGTTCCAGTTTGGGGGAGTGACACGCCACTCGTTGTTCTGGTTTTCTGCATAGAACATTGCTTTGGTGGGACGTGTCACAGCAGAGATAGCTGTAGTTTGTGCGCCGCCGTTGGAGATGTAAGCATTTTCTGCATAGCTGCTGCGGTTGACGTCGGTAGAGGGATCTTTGGCTGGGCAGAAGAAAATACCGGCATCACTCATGGCACGCTGCCATGCGTCCGGATCGCTGTCGCCGATATAAGGGGCAACGCCGTCTTTCCAGAAGTAATAATCAAGACCGGCACCGTTTTCGGGCCAGGCAAGAAAAGCAATGGTCATCTTGTCATCATTGTCATTAGCATACATTATACCGCCGAGACCGATCTGCTTGAGGTTGTTGACGCATTTGATCTGCTGGGCTGCAGCACGGGCTCTGCTCAAAGCAGGCAGAAGCATGGAGGCGAGAATTGCGATGATGGCGATTACAACGAGCAATTCAATGAGTGTGAACTTCTTCTTCATTTTCTTTACCTTTCTTTTTTGTGGTTGCAATTGGAGTGCTGAATCTCAAGATATCAAAACGATTTGATTTGATATCAATGTAATATAAATCATAAATTCGTTTTTGTCAAATTAGGAAATCAAAAATTTTAATAAAAAGGGAAATATTTCCTGCATAGGTAATCCAATTCGTATGATACTTTATAATATGCCAACCGTTTTTGCACCGGCAGAGTAACAGGCATTATTTCCTGCACTTGAGCCAAGGGGGCTGTTGAGGTATGCTTTTGCGGCTATGCGCTGCAGCGGGTGATTCAAATATATGCGGGCAGTTTCCGGACGCTATCGCAGAATGGCTGTAATAATGATAACTACAGGGGTGACTGTAATAGTAAAATATGATAAAAATACCGGAAAACTCTTCAGCTGACATTTTTTTTGCCCGAAAAAACTTGACAAAGAAAATTTTCTATGCTATATTTAATTGTTGTCAAATCAATTTGATTGTTTTTTGATACTGTGTTGTCAGGTTAGCTGTTTACCAGTCAACATACTGGCAAACAAGCTGAAAATACAAAAAACAAGGGAGGTGTAACTGGATAAGGATAGTATGATCTGCTTGCTGAAATCACGCAGGTGCTGAAATTGGATGGTCTTTAACTTTTTAATCAATCTTCAAACAGGAAAGGAAAAGAAAATGAAGAAGAATTTTACTCTTATAGAACTGCTGGTAGTTATCGCTATCATAGCTATTCTTGCCTCCATGCTTTTGCCCGCTCTGAGCAAGGCTCGTTATGCGGCGCAGGTCATCAAATGCACCAGCAACCTCAAGCAACAGGGGCTTGCAATGTTCATGTATGTGAATGACAACAATGATATCCTGCCTCCCAGAAACATCTGGGATCGTAC
>JAZSGI010000202.1:0-6802 GCA_045532655.1 Victivallaceae bacterium | reverse complement strand
GGTCATGATCCCGGCAAAGATGATACGGATGGATAACGGCGGCGTCGGATTCAATATCTGCCGTCAGCGTGTCAATGCCGGGGAATTTGTCTGCTGGTCGCCGGTACAAAATTCCTATCACGAAGTGGAAGCCTTCGGCGAATTACTGCTTATGAGTTACAAAGACACTCTTGCCATGCGTTACGGTGTGGAGAAGGAAGAGGAAATTTCCCGCAGTGAGTACGAAAAAGCTGTGCAGGAGTTGATTCCCGCCCCGGCGGATATTCTCCACGGCCCGTGGCTCTCTTACCCCACAGAAAAGAGTATTACTGTCAGTTGGGAAACTTACGGCAACACCTCCGGTATACTGGAATACAGGAAGTCCGGAGCAGAAAATTGGCAGAGTGTCCCGGCAAACCTCAAGTACGGTGTCATAACCTCCTGTCGCTTCCATAATGCTGTGCTTGCAGAGCTTGAAGCGGGTCAAAAATACGAATACCGTATCAAAAGCATCCTTGCCGGTGGTGGAACCTGTTATGCCGACGGCTGGACTTTCACCACACTTGACAGGGATAAAAAAGAGTTTTCCTTTGCCCTGTTTACCGATATTCATGATCAGGAGTGGGTGCTGCGGCAGATGTGGAAAAACTCTTTTCCACGCAAAGCTGATTTCTGTGTCAACCTCGGCGATATGTCTTCTGCCATGAACGGCAGTGCGATTTTTTACGACGGTTTCCTTGATACTCAGGTGGATCTTTTTGCTTCCGGCACTCCCATTGTCTGGGGCAGGGGCAATCATGAACTGCGGGGCGAGGGCAGTGCGCTCTACTATGATTACTTCAACAATCCTGCAGGCAGCAGTTATTACGCTTTCCGGCACGGAGATGTATTGTTTATAGTCCTTGACGGGTTCAGCGATATCGGCGTTAATGACCCGTTCGGGTGTTTTGATCACGACAACTTTCTCGCCGATGAACGCAGCTGGCTCCGGGAACTTGCCGGAAGCGATTTATTCAAAAATGCTTCTTACAGAGTGATACTTGCCCATTTCCCTCCCTGGGATATGGCTTCTGTTGCCGGATGCTCAATGGAGTATCTTATAAAAGATATTCTTGACAGCACAGAAGAGGATGAGCGGATACATCTTATGATTTCCGGACATACACATGTCTACAGCCGTATTATGCCGGACGGGGAGATCATTACAGCCGGTGAAACATTCAAATCCCAAGGCGGCCCCATGAAACTTCCGTTCCCGGTGGTGATAAATGACGGCCCCGGCGGTGAACGGGATGGCACGATTATCTGGGTGAATCGTTCCCCGGACGGGCTGAGTGTTGAAACTCTTGCGCCTGACGGCACTGTTATCGATACTTTTGCTCTCCGCTGAAGCGGGGATCCCGGTTGAAAAAGAAGTGCTGCAGCAAACCTGAAATGGTTTGCTGCAGCACTTGAATTTTTTTTCAGTACTTTTTTGTCAGAATTTTGCCATGATCAGCATTTTTGCCGACTGGAACTGCTTCCAGTTTTTACACTGGCTCCAGTCAGGCTGCCATCCGGCGGGGGCAGTACCGATACCCAGATCGCATGAAATGGTAACTCCGGGCTGGTGGAGGCGGAAATGGTTGTAGGCAAAGACCACTTTGCCGCTGATACCGTTGAAAAGCTGCATGACACCGTAACCGGGATTTCCTCTGTTCACAACAGTATCATCTGCATCAAAGAGATCGCTTGATGCGCCATGAACTGTTCCGGTTGCAGCGGGAGCCACATCCCACGGGTGGAATTCCAGTATCGCCGAGGGGAATGATCCGGTTTCCACATTGGGCATATTGGAGGCGGTAAAAAGATTGGAGAGCCTGCCCTGAAATTCAACACCGGAAGCGGCAGTGGGCAGACCGAGTTTTTTAACATCTGTGCTCAGCGGATCAACAGATGCCCAGACCCACTGTACTTCGCCGGTAACTGTGACAAAGTAAAGGAAATAGGCTGTACGCACGGGAGTTTTGCCGTCAAAGAGTGCGGAATTGTCAACTGCATACACTGCATCCTGCATGTTTTCGGCAAGGTTGAGATCCAGCAGATCCAGTTCGTAAAGAGTTTCAAATTCCCCTGCTTCCGGTACCAGTTCCATGCTTATTTCGGTCATGGTGAGCCCTGCCGAACGGCTGAAAGAGGGCAGCGGTACACCGTCGCTGTTGTGCCATTCACCGGTTGCAGACTGTGTCCAGTCATAGCGGACGGCAACGGGGAAGGCAACTTCAGGAGCGGAAACAACTATCTGGCCGTTGCCAATGGCGGCGGCGTTGGCTTTGTGATAGACATTGTCCAGTCCGGCAACTTCAAAACCGCTGTCAGGACCGTTGAGACCGTCGCCGTTGCTGAAAGTGAGAAGCAGGGTACTGCCGTCCTGGGAAATATCTTCCAGCTGCGGGACGGTAATTTCGCCGAGAACCATCAGAGCGGCACGTTCACCCACCTCTCTCTTGCGGGCGGGGTGGATATCGGCGGGATCGCCGAGGTCGTTGATGGGAACTGTGATCATGTTGTCATCTTCTGCGGCAACGGCACGCTGCACTTCCCAGAATTCCGGCAGCATGGTGGGGTGTTCCAGAGGATAGTTATAGGGGGCAAGTTCAATGACCACAAAGGGCATTTCCGGATTTTCAAAGATCCTGCGCCATGTGGAAGCCAGCGAACGGAGCTTGGGGGCGTATGCCCAGCCGCCCAGCATGTTGGCTTCGCCCTGATACCAGATGATACCGGCAAGCTGATTTGGGGCAAAGGGGCAGATCATGGCATTATAAAGTGTTTCGCCGGGAGTTTCTTCCAGCCACATTTCAATGGAACTGCCGCCGAGGTGGGAGCCGATGATACCGATGGGAATACCGGTAACTTCCTGCATTTTTTTGCCGAAATAGTAGCCGACGGCACTGAAATTGGGGAATGTCCCGGGAGTAACAGTGCCCCAGCATGTGCGGAACACCATATCGGTCAGGGGAGATCCCGCTTTGGTGCGGTATACTTCGTGAAGGCGGAGCATGGGATTGTTTGCTGAGGCAAGTTCTGCTTCGCCGCCGCCGGAGGCCTTGACAGTCATATCTGCATTGCTCTGACCGGAGATCAGCCAGACATCACCGATAAGAACGTCGGAAATGGTTTCTTCATTTGATGCTGTTGCTGTCAGGGTATAAGGCCCGCCGTGGCTCATTGCCGGGAGATCAGCCCGCCATTTGCCGTTTTCATCGGTCACTGCAGACACAGATTCACCGTTGAGGGTCACAGTTACATGTTCGCCCGGGGTTCCTTTGCCCCATACGGGGATGGGACGGTTGCGCTGCAGCACCATGTGATCAGAAAAAGGATCTGCCAGCTTGATTTCTGCATTTGCCGCAAATGCGCCCAGAAGGAGTGAGCCGTACAAAAAATGTTTGATTTTCATTTCAATTTCTCCTGCCATGAAGCTCTGAGGGATTTAAGCATTTCAAGTTTTTCAGTATTTTCTGCCGGGATCAGGTAATAGAGTTCAGTCGCCTGTCCGGTAAGTGGCAGATTTATCTTGCAGTCTTCTGCAACAGTGACCGGAGTTTCGGTACCGTTCATGAAACTGTAAAGGATATAGCTGCCGGGATAGGCATCTGATTCCACAAGATTGTCCACCAGATCATCCTTGAATTCATACCGGCCGGCAGCAAGGACACGGGGATCGTTCATCTGGAACCTTTCCATGGCTTCATTGCTGAAGAGGCAGAAAAGTGTGCTGCCGTCATCGTAATCATAGATATAGGTTTTGGTGTCACCTTTGATGTCACGGTATGTAGGTTCGCCGAATTCAGCAGTGAGGATGGTATCCACAACTTTTTTGTCCATGGCAGGATCTTCGCCGGGGACACCGCTGTAAAAATAGATTTTGCGGTTGCCGTCAAAGTGATAGATGCCAAGGAGCGGGTTGCCGTTATTGTCGGCGATAACTACTTCATCAGGATAAACGCTGGCATAGTATCTGTTGCCTTCCTGCGAAATCGTACCGATGACATTTTCAAACTGATCGGGAGCATTGAGTCTGGAAACATCCCAGCCCATGGCAGGAGCCCAGTAAGTTCCGTCAATAGTTTTGCCGGCGGTGCATCCGGTAAGGACAAGAGATCTGTCGGGTGCATCGGCAAGCCACTGCAGGAGTTTTTCGGCACCGTAAGCGGGCAGGGCATAGTAATCATTGAAGAGTACTTTGGCATCCTGCACATAGGGCAGATCCCAGAGATTGAAACTGGCATTGGAGGCGAACCACGGCCCGTATGTGAGGCAGTTGCTCAACTGATGGAGGTGGTGCTGGAATGCGGCGATATTTGCCTGATTTTCGTGCAGAGCGATCGTTCTGCGGGTGGATTCCCGGATCGCCCCGGTGCCGATTTCCCGCTGGCTGTTGTATGCCGAAGCCATGGAAACAAAGGTATTGTAACGGGGCAGGTGGTATGGATGCGGGCCGTCAGAGAGAGTCACCATACAGCTTTCAAAGGGCCAGTCGACCTGCAGTGAATGGTAAGGTGTTGCGGCACACATGGCGGAAACCATGGCAAAGGTGTTGAACACATCCCAGTAGGGATTGTTGTGACCGCCCTGACCGTCCTCCTGGATCAGACGGTGTTTGCTGCCGTAATAACTGTAAAATTCCCTGAATGCCATGGCATCGGTAACAGAGTGGAAAACGCATTTGGGATGGTAGAAGAAAGTTTCTTCAACGAATCCGGGGATGCCCCATGCTTTGGCATTCATCTGCCAGTCGTTTCCGTTCTGCCAGTTGTCGCCGTTGTTCATAAGGAAGTAATTGATGCCGCGCTTGCCCAGTTCTTCACCGAGGCGTGTATTGTACATCATGAATGCATAATGGCGGAGCAGTACATCCAGCCATCCTCTGCGGCGGGTTTCATCAGCCAGTCCGCCGTTCCAGAGGGCTCCGACCGGAGTGGTGGAGTATTCATCCCAGCTGTTCCAGCCGAAGAATTCCGGAGTGGGGTAGAATCCGGCGTAGTTGTAGAAGTAATCAGCAAAGAACTGCCGTTCTTCCCTGTCTTTAAGACCGAATCCCTCATCATTGCCGTAGAGGAACTCCCTGTACCAGGGTTCATACTGGCTGTCATCGCCGCCGAATTGGAAGATGCAGTCGATACTCATGACTTCCGGAATACCGTAATCTTTCATTCTGTCGGCCCATGCACCGTAAATAGTGCGCCATGCGGGATGGGCGGCATTGAACTTATGCAGATGTTCGTTGGTTCCCCGGTATGAATCAGGATCAAAACAGAGGATATTGGGATCTATTTCCATGCCCAGCTGCCAGAGTTCGTTGGGAATATTCTGGTAAACGATGGGAATACCGTTTTCTTCGTACCATTCTCTGGCATCAAGGGCCTGACCGATCGCATAGATAAGATCGTTGGCAAGGTTGGGGAACATGCGTTTAAGTTCAAGCAGGGCGTTTTTGCCTCTTGCGCCTGCCTGAGTTGCCTGCCCGGTATCGCACATGATCATGCCTTCGGTATCATCGCATGCGCTGAAGAATGGTTTTGCCGACCAGTCAGGGAACTTCCACAGGGGGTCATCCCATACTCTGAATCCGGTGGCTGTTGTGCCGTCGGAGTAATAGAATTTCGGCAGGCCGAGGTTGAAAGCGGTTTCGCCCGTACCGTAAATACGCAGCAGGAAACTGCCGTCGGAGATATTTTTGTTTTCAGGGATCACATATTCAAATTTTTTCCACTGGCCGTCAGGGGGACATTCGGTGGTAAAGTGGAATGCCGGATATGTTACATTGTCGGCGCAATGGTTGATATCGCCGACGGTGACACAGGGGAGCATATCCAGCGAACCGGAGTTACGGGTGACACGGATCATGAACTCCATCTTTTCCAGACGTCTGTTGGGGTCGGGGAGGACTTCCATTGCGGACCCGACGTCAAAGATGCCCCGTGTATTACCGGTGTTGTCCCAGTAAAATTTGATACTGTAAGGGTCGCCGGGGGCGGGATTATTATAGTCGCACACGGCGTATGAATCTTCACCGGCATTGATGATATGACTGTGCAGAATGAGTTTTTCTTCAAAAGTTCCGGCGAAAGTTGGGACTTTTTCCTGTTCATAGACCGTTGCATCCCGCAGGACGGCTTTTTTGATCCACACGGGATCAGTGCCGGTATTGATCACACGCAGCAGCATGCTTTTGGCATTTTTTTCCGGGCGGAACACCTTCTGCAATTCCTGCCAGCCTTCAGCTTTAGGGGTGATTTTGGAGGAAATACCACGCATTGGTACGCCGCGTTCATCAAAGAAAACGATACTCAACATGAAATTTCCCTCTTTCATGTCTGCAGGGATCTTGTATTCGCAGCTGTAAGTCAGAATGTTGTCACTGCTTACCGGAACGCTGGCAACATCAACATAGTTGCTTGAAGATACTATCTGCGGCTTGTAAACAGCAGCTTTCCCGTCCGGCGACTGGACTTGCAATGTTCCGAGAGCAGCCCCGGAATCTGCAGTCCATTGCCAGTAGTCAACGGCATTGGCTGTAAAGGCAGTCAGTATCGCCGTTGCTGCAAGTAAAAGAGTTTTTTTCATAGTTTATCCTCCATTGAAATTATCAGATATCGCCGACATTGGTACGGACGACATCACGTTTGGCTTTGATTTCTTCCAGCTTTTCCTGCCATTGTGCAGTATCGGGTGCAACGTAAAAGAGATCGCAAAGCTGGTTGTCCAGTGCCAGAGTTATGGTCAAATCTTCATCGGCAGTGACAACACTTTCCTTACCTGCGACAAACTGGTAGAC
>JAZSGI010000095.1:0-9200 GCA_045532655.1 Victivallaceae bacterium | reverse complement strand
GAAAAGGCGTTCCGCAATCAGGTCGAGGGAAAGGGATTTTCGCTCATTGAGGTGGTATCCACCTGCCCCACAAACTGGCGAATGACACCCGCTAAAGCACTTCAGTGGGTCGCTGAAAAGATGATACCCTACTATCCTCTCGGCGTATACAAAGATGAGTCTGCTTCCAGAACCACACAGACCCGTCCGGAACCGAAATATGATGCAGAAACAGTCAAAAGCGTGCTTTACCGCAGCGTCGAGGAAACTTCTGCAGCAGAAGCCCCAAAATGCGATTCACCGCTCTTTGACCGTGAATTGCGCATGAAAATCGGTGGTTTCGGCGGTCAGGGCGTACTCAGCCTGGGTCTTATTACTGCGGCAATGGGGAAAGGCGCCGGACTCAATGTTTCCTGGCTCCCCAGTTACGGTCCGGAAATGCGCGGCGGTACAGCAAATTGCGCCGTCATTTTCAACAAACAGGCCATCGGTTCGCCTATTGTCGACAGCAACTGCGACCTCCTTGTGGTGCTTAATCAGCCCTCCATGGAAAAATACATCAATGAACTTGCTCCGGAAGGCATACTTCTCTACGACTCATCCACCATCAAAGAAGCTCCGGTGGTCAAAGATGGGCAGAAAGTATATGCATTCAGCGCAGCAGATATCGCTGAAGAATTCGGCAACCTCAAATGCGCCAACGCCATTATGCTCGGCGCAATCACCGCAATTCTGAAGGCCACCCAGTTCACAGAAGCAGATTGCGCAATTGTTGACGATGTGGCAGCAGGCGCCATTGCAGAGTGCTTCGCAGGAAAAACAAAAATAATAGAAATGAACATCCGGGCATATAAACTCGGACAGGAAAAAATGCAGCAGCAGCTCTGAATCATCTTTCAGAGTCTAAACAGGAGATAATATAGAAATGGACACTAAGTTTTCGTTGAAATCCATGGGTAAGCGTTTGCGTGAACTCCGTACTGTACTTGATATTTCGGTAGCGGAAATGGCGCAGGTAACAGGCCTTGACGAGGAGGCTTATCTTGCACACGAAAACGGCAGTGTAGATTTCAGTATCACCTTTCTCTACAGCTGCAGCAAACGTTTTGATGTGGACATTGCCGATCTTGTTGCCGGTGCAGAGCCGACTCTGGCATATTACAACCTCACCCGCAGTGAAACCGGTATGCCCATCAAACGCCGTGAAGAATTCAGTTACCAGCATCTTGCCCCCATGCTCAAAAAGCGCAAGGTGGAACCGCTGCGTGTCGTCGCTCCCGTACAGGACAAAGATACGCCCATATCGCTTTCCACTCACCCCGGCCAGGAATTTGATTTTATTCTTAAAGGCAAGCTGAAAGTCGTCCTTGATGATAAAGAGGAGATACTCAATCCCGGCGACAGCATCCTGTATGACTCATCCCGTCCCCACGGAATGGCAGCCTATGGCGATGAACCTTGTGATTTTATTGCCATTGTCATTCCGGATGAAGGAGCAGAACCGATGGCAGGTGAAGCTGCAGAAGTCAAGGATGAGCTGCCAAAACAGCAGGATTCCCTGCTTTACAAGGAATACATGACAGAGATACTTGACGAGTCAGGCATGCTCAAAGATGTCAAGTTCCATTATCCGGACAACTTCAACTTTGCTTATGACGGGCTGGACAAACTGGCAGCAAAAAATCCCGACAAACGGGCATTGCTGCATATTTCCGCAGACAAAACAGAACGTAATTTCACCTTCAGCGATATCAGCAAAAAATCCTGTCAGGCAGCAAATTACCTGAAAAGCCTCGGTATAAAGCGCGGTGACCGTGTTATGCTGATCCTGAAAAGACACTATCAGTTCTGGATCATCCTCCCTGCCCTCAACCGTATCGGCGCCATTGCCGTACCGGCATCAAACCAGTTGCAGGTAAAAGACCTTGTTTACCGTTTCCAGAAAGGCGAAATCAAGGCGATCATCCATACATCTGACGACAATATTCCGGAATATATCGATGAAGCATGCAAATCCTGCCCCGATATGACCATCCGGGTTTCTGTAGGCAGAACCGATTACGGTGAACACGACTTCAATGCTGAATACGAGAAATTCAGCGATGTCTGCCCCCGTGATCCGGAACAGAAAGCGACAGACACCTCGATAATGTTCTTCAGCAGCGGTACCACCGGCTATCCGAAGATGATCGAACACACCTTCACATACCCCCTCGGTCATATCGTTACCGCCCGGTGGTGGCAGGCTGTCCGTCCGGACGGCTTGCACCTGACAATTTCCGATACCGGCTGGGCGAAGGCGTTCTGGGGCAAAATCTACGGTCAATGGCTCTGTGAAACATGTCTCTTTGTCTATGACTTTGAACGTTTCCATGCGGATGACATCATGACCCTGATCAACAAGTATCAGGTAACCACATTCTGTGCGCCGCCTACCATGTACCGTTTCTTTATCCGGGAAGATTTGAGCAAATATGATCTTTCCTCCATCAAGCATGCGGCAACAGCCGGCGAAGCATTGAATCCGGAAGTATTCAACATCTTCAAAAAACATACCGGACTTTCCATCATGGAAGGTTTCGGACAGAGCGAAAGTACCCTTATCCTCGGAAACATGGCGGGAACCACACCCCGTCCCGGTTCCATGGGTAAACCCTCTCCGCAATACAAGGTCGAGCTGCTGGACAATCAGGGCCAGCCGGTAAAAACCGGTGAAGTCGGTGAAATCTGTATAAAAACCGAAAAACATGCCATTTGCGGTCTTTTCTTCAACTATTTCCATGACGAAGAATCAACAAATTCCACATGGAAAGACGGTTACTGTCATACAGGCGATACCGCTTACAGAGATGAAGACGGCTATTACTGGTATGTGGGCAGAGTTGATGATCTGATCAAATCATCCGGTTACCGCATCGGACCGTTTGAAGTGGAAAGCGTTATGATGGAACTTCCGTACATTCTTGAATGTGCCGTCGTAGGCGTTCCCGATCCCATCCGCGGACAGCTGGTAAAAGCCTTTGTCGTGCTGACAAAGAACACCCAGCCGTCACAGGAACTTGTTACCGAAATCCAGGAATATGTCAAGCACCATACTGCGCCTTACAAATATCCCCGTAAAGTTGAGTTCCTTACTGAAATGCCCAAAACGACCTCCGGCAAAATCCGCCGTGAAGCACTGCGGAAAATGTATTGAGGTCACTTCATGGCAAAGAGTTATTTCAGACCTGCAATCGATGCCATCGCCGGGTATACCCCAGGCGAACAGCCCAAAATGCAGGATTTAATAAAACTGAACACCAATGAAAATCCCTACCCGCCTGCCCCCGGAGTTGCCAGGGTACTGCGGGAGGCCGATATCGATAAACTGCGCCGTTATCCCGACCCCTGTGCAGACGGTTTGCGGGATATGGTGGCAGAGCGTTTCGGTTTCTCCAGAGATAATGTGATTGCTGTAAATGGCTCTGACGACCTGCTGACCATTGTTTTCCGGGCATTCTGTGACCGGGAACACCCGCTTGCGGTTCTTGATCCCACTTATTCTCTTTATCAGGTTCTTGCGGCAATGCAGGAAGCTCCGGTACAGAAAATTCCCCTTGATACAGCAAATGATTTTGCCATGCCCGATGCGGCAACTATCCTGGCGGGAGCAGCAGGAGCATCTCTGCTTATCATCACAAGGCCCAATGCCCCCACCGGCAACAGTTGTCCGCTGGCAACACTGCGTGAAGTTGCTGCGGGATTTGAAGGTATACTGCTGATAGACGAAGCATATGCAGATTTTGCGCCGGACAATGCAATAGAACTGGTGCGGGAATTTGATAATTGTATCGTATCACGTACATTTTCAAAAAGTTACTCTCTTGCAGCCGGCCGTATCGGATTCGCACTTGCCCCGGCAGAAGTGATCTACGGTCTTATGAAACTTAAAGATTCTTACAATGTTGACATGCTTACCCAGCTGATCGCTCAGGCCGCTTTTGCCGATACAGAGTATCTGCAGAACAATGTAAGAAAAATAATCGCAGGCAGGGAACGTTTGGCTGCAGCATTGAAAGATCTGGGCTGCAGAGTAATAAAATCCGATGCTAACTTTCTTTTTGCTTCTCCTCCCGGCGGTGACGGCGGCAGATGGTTCAGGGAATTGCGGGAACGTGCAGTTATTGTCAGATACTTTCCCGGAGAGATTACAGGGGCATGGTGCCGTATTACAGTAGGTACAGAAGAGGAAATAGATAAGGTTATCAGTACTTCTGAAGAAATTTTTTCGAATTTCGCTTGACATTTACTGATTATCACGCTAAATTACTGTTGTTAATCAAGTAGCATAAAGCTGTAAAAATAAGGAGTGTGATTTTGGCCAGGGATAGTGATTACATCATATATCTGCTCAGCGAGAACGGTTTTCTGACTGATGAGCAGATCAAGACAGCGAAGCAATTCGTCATAGATGCCGGCCGTAAGGTCGATATGGTTGATGCTATAAAAGCATTGAAATATATTTCAGAGGAAGACCTGCAAAGTATTCTCGCCCAGGAATACGGCTTGGAAATCATGGATCTCAGTGCATATGTACTCCCGCACGAGGTCGTTGATGCCATCCCGCCGGAAGTTGCAGTAAACTATGGCGTTGTGCCTGTTATGAAACATAACGACTCCATTACTATTGCAATGAGTGATCCCACCGATATGGGCAAGCTCGACTCTCTGCGGTACCTTCTGGGCTGCGACGTGGAAGCAGTGATCGCTCCTGCGGCACAAATCGAAAACATTCTTGACCAGCACTACAGAACCCTTACGGAACATGTGGAACGCCTGTTAGGTGAAATGGGCAGCGACACAAGCTTGAATTTTTCCTCATTGCCGACAACAAACGAAGAAGATGTTACCGGGATCAATGATGATGATGCTCCTGTGATTAAGTTGGTTACCATGCTTATTGCCAATGCCTACAAAATGCGGGCGAGCGATATTCACATGGAACCGATGGAAAAATACTACCGGATCAGATACCGCATCGACGGTGCGTTGCAGGAGGTCGAATCCCCGCCGAAATACATGCAGCCCAGTATCACAAGCCGTTTGAAAATCATGGCAAGGCTTGATATTTCCGAAAAACGTATTCCTCAGGACGGACGTATCCAGATGCGTATGGACGGGGTGGATATCGACTTGCGTGTATCTTCAGTCCCCACAGTACACGGCGAAAGTATTGTCATGCGTATTCTGGACAAAGCTTCCATTATGCTTGACGTCCCCCGCCTCGGTTTCTATGCCGATGACCTGGAACTGGTGACAAAGATAATTTCTCTTCCGGATGGTATTTTCCTTGTGACCGGACCTACCGGTTCAGGTAAAACCACAAGTCTTTACGCCTTCCTCAACACCATCAACACCGTTGCACGCAAAATCATCACTGTTGAAGACCCGGTGGAATACCAGCTTGAAGGTATCAACCAGGTGCAGGTTCTGCGCGAAGTAAATCTGACATTCGCCGCAGCTCTGCGTTCTATGCTGCGTCAGGCACCGAACATCATCATGATCGGTGAAATCCGAGACCTTGAAACTGCGGAAATCGCTATTGAAGCATCCCTTACAGGTCACTTGGTTTTCAGTACTCTGCATACCAATGACGCCCCAAGTGCAATCGCCCGACTGGTGGATATGGGTGTCAAACCGTTTATGGTCGCAAGTACTTTGCGTGCGGTTATGGCACAGCGTCTTCTCCGCCGTGTATGCAAGGAGTGTATCGAGGAATATACTCCATCCATTCATGAGATCAAACTTCTCGGTCTTTCCGATGAATATCTTGCCAACCACAAGTTTTATCACGGCAAAGGCTGTAAACTCTGCCGCGGCACAGGCTACAAAGGCCGTATCGGTATCTATGAAATCCTTGATGTTTCTGAAGATATCACAAGCCTTATCTTCAAAAACGCCCCGACCGGCGTTTTGCGCGATGCAGCCCGCCGTAACGGTATGCGCTCATTGCGTGATGATGCCATGCGGAAAGCAGAAGCCGGTGTTTCCACACTTTCCGAAGTTATCCGCGTAACAATGATGGATCAGGAGTAATACCATGCTTGATAATGAATCACAAATTTTGAAGGATATTCTGCTTGCCGACCCCTCCTGTTCCAGGGAGCTGATAACCGAAGCAGAGGAAGAACACGACCGCACAGGTAAACCTTTCTGGGAAGTGGTCATCAACTGCGGAGTTGTAGACAACCGCCGGCTGCTGGAACTTGTGGCAGAAAACCTCGGCACAGAAGTTGTCATTCTCCGTACAATGGATATCGATCCGACTATCATAGGGCTGATTTCTCCGGAAACAGCAAATGGGTACGGTGTCATTCCGGTTTCGCTGGAAGGCTCGGCGATCAAGGTAGCCATGCGCAATCCCCTTTCCTATCAAATCGCAGATGACCTGCGTTTCGTACTCGGCAGAGATATTATTCCCCTTGTTGCGGATCCGGAAGAAGTAGAGCTGGAACTGGAGAAATATTATCCCAAAGTGGAAGAAAATATCCACGATATTATCTCTGACCTCCGTGATAAAGAAAGCATGATCATCAATGTAGGCGATGATACCGAAGCCGCCAACGAGGCGCCCATCGTCAAATACGTTGAACTTATTATCGCTCAAGGCGTAAAAGACAAGGCTTCTGATATCCATTTTGAACCTTTTGAAAATGATTACCGTATCAGATACCGTGTAGACGGCGCTCTCTACGAAATGCCAGCTCCGCCGAAATCTCTCGCCCAGCCGATTACCAGCCGTATCAAAATCATGAGCGGTCTGAATATTTCAGAACGCCGTGTTCCCCAGGACGGCAGAATCCAGCTGCGTGTACAGGGTCGTCATGTGGACTTGCGTGTAAGCTGTCTGCCTACCACCTACGGCGAATCAGTAGTGCTTCGTGTACTTGACCGTACAGTGGTGAACCTTGAGCTTGAATCTCTCGGTATCGGCGAAGATATCATCAGCAAACTGCGGGAAATGATCCACCTGCCCAACGGTATTCTGCTGGTTACCGGACCTACCGGTTCAGGAAAAACCACCACTTTGTATTCCTGCTTGCGTGAAATCAATACAGTTGAAGACAAACTGCTTACCGCCGAGGACCCTGTAGAATACGAAATCGATGGCATCGTTCAGGTACCAATCAATTCAGCGGTGAATATGACCTTCGGGAAAGCACTCCGTGCGTTTTTGCGACAGGATCCTGACCGCATAATGGTGGGGGAAATCCGAGACTTTGAAACTGCACAGATCGCGGTGGAAGCATCGCTTACGGGACACTTTGTATTCAGTACCCTGCATACAAATGACTCTGCCAGTACCATCACCCGACTGGTAGATATGGGTATCGAACCATTCCTTATCTGTTCCAGCCTTGTTGGAGTTCTCAGCCAGCGCCTTATCCGCCGCGTCTGCTGGAACTGCAAAACTGCATACACACCGACAGATGAAGAACTCCAGAGCCTCGGTATCGACAGATATGATATCGGTGATGCAAAGTTCTATTACGGCAAAGGTTGTGCAATATGCAACAATACCGGGTATAAATCCCGGAAAGCAATTACCGAACTGTTGGAAGTAACTCCTGATATCAAGGAGCTGATTTATCAGAATGCGCCGACAGCGGCAATTCGTGAAAGAGCCAGGGAACTGGGCATGCGGACGATCCGCGAGGATGGTCTGATGGCAATTCTCAAGGGCGAAACAACCGTTGATGAAGTATTGCGTTATACACGTTAAGTTCTAATAATTTGTGCCGGAAGTTTTTAAGTTCCGGCACATCTGATATATAAGGAGAAATATTATGTCTGTAGAAATGGCAGAACTGTTGCAGTTGGTTGTTGAAGAAGGCTGCAGTGACTTGCATATCGAGGTGGGAGCTCCTCCGATGGTTCGTATTCACGGTGACATGACCCCGCTTGATGTTGATCCGTTGACCCCCAATGATACAGAGCGACTGGTAAAATCCATTGCTTCAGAGGGGCATATACAGCAAATTCAGGAAGTCGGTACTGCTGACTTCGGATTCGGTTACGCAGACAAGGCCCGGTTCCGTGTCAGCGCATTCAAGCAAAAAGGTCATTATGGTATCGTTCTCCGTCAGATCCCGAACAAGCTGCTTACCTTTGAACAGATAGGTCTTCCGCCAACAGTCAAAGATCTGCTTTATAAACCCCGCGGCCTTATTCTCGTTACCGGCCCCACCGGTTCCGGTAAATCCACGACTCTGGCAAGTATGCTTAATATTATCAACGAAGAACGTCCCTGCCACATTATTACCGTTGAAGATCCCATAGAATTTTATCATACCCACAAACGCTGTATGGTAATGCAGCGCGAAGTCGGTTCTGATACGGTAAGCTTCCAGGATGCTCTGCGCCGTGCCCTGCGTCAGGACCCGGATATCATTCTGGTAGGGGAAATGCGCGACCTTGAAACTATCGAAGCCGCTGTTACAGCCGCCGAAACCGGACACCTTGTTTTCGGTACTTTGCATACCACAGGAGCAGCACGAACTGTTGACCGTATCGTAGATGCATTTCCCACCAATCAGCAGGAAATGGTGCGAACCCAGCTGGCAGCTTCACTTGAAGCAGTTATTTCACAGGTGCTTCTGCCCCGCTGCGACAAGCCCGGACGTGTAGCAGCATTTGAAATCATGGTAAAGACACCCTCCATTCAGGCACTTATCCGTGACAACAAAACCTTCCGTATTACCTCGGAACTGCAAACCGGTGCCAAATATGGTATGTTTACCCTTGATACCCATCTTGTAGATCTGCACATGAGAGGACTTATTTCATACGAAGAGTGCATCAACATGTCTCAGGATCCGGAAGCAGTTAGATTGAAGATAAAAGAATTGCGTGAAGCGGAAGAAGAAGAACTCCGCAGACAAATGAAAAATCAGCGATAAGGTAAAAAAATGAGAACTTTTCTCGGAATTGGAATGGGCCCCATTCAGACCGGTATTTTTGTTGCCGGAGCAGCAAAGGGCAAGTTTGACAGAATTGTTATTGCAGAAATCGACGATCGTTTGCGTGTCCCTGTCCACGCCGCCGGAACTATCAGTGTCAATATAGCCGAAGCCGACAGCGTCAGAACAGAAACTTACGGTCCGGTGGAAGTTTATAATTCCAACGACCCCGAAGAACTTAAGAAACTTATAGAAGCCGCCGCCGAAGCGGATGAATTGGCA
>JAZSGI010000204.1:0-21277 GCA_045532655.1 Victivallaceae bacterium | reverse complement strand
ATGATATGTATCTGGCCCGGCGGCAGAGTATCGCTGATAATCACCGACTGCCTGCAGGGATTACTCATGTATCCGGTTTTTGTTATTATAACATTCTATATCATATACCACTTTTCCTGGGGCAGCGAAATCGCTCCGGTTATGGCAGACAGAGTCGCTGATGAAAGTTTTCTCAATCCGTTTGATATAGAAGGGCTGCGTGATTTCAACATTTTTGCCCTTGTTGTCAACAACCTTTCGGCAATAATCCTAAACCGTGCCAGCTGGTTCGGTAACGACGTAACAAATTGCGGACGTACCCCCCACGAACAGAAAATGGCAGGGATCCTCGGTGCATGGCGCAATGGATTCAGCATGCTCATGTTTACAGTTATTGCGACTCTGGTGATCACGGTCATGAATCACAGAAATTATGCTGCTGAAGCAAAAGATATCCGGGACACCATGTCTGCTTCCATTATTGAACAGATGTCAGGGATGACTCCGGAAATGAAGGAAAAGGCAATCGCCAATATTCAGGCTATTCCTGAACAGGTCCAGCAAATCGGCACTGATCAGCCCCTGTCCCAGGCGGACAATCTGGACACAACAGTTTTCAACACATTTTCACAAACTGTCGGTAATGACGGCGAAGGCAACCGCAATCTGCAGGAATTCCGTACCATGTACAACCAGCAGATGATGGCAGTTACACTCCGCAAGATACTGCCGACAGGATTGATCGGACTTTTTGCACTGCTGGCGATCATGCTGGTGCTTTCCACTGATGATTCCCGTATTTTCAACGCCTCCAGCACGATCATGCAGGATGTCATTCTGCCGTTCAGAAAAAAAGCATTCACCCCCGGACAACATCTTCTTGCCCTGCGTCTCTGCTCTGTAGGCGTGGCACTCTTTTTCGTGCTTTTCAGTATTTTCTTTGTCCAGCTGGATTATCTGAACATGTTCATGATAATCATGTGTTCCATCTGGCTTGGAGGAGCTTCACCGGTACTGCTTTTCGGACTTTACAGCCGGTTCGGCAATACCACCGGGGCATTTGCTGCGATCTTCACCGGTTCCGGAATTTCTGTTGCAGCAATTCTGCTGCAGAATTACTGGAGCAACAAAATATATCCATGGTTGCTGGGCAAAGGCTGGGTGGAAAATCTGGATAATTTCCTGCAGACCATCACGTCCCCATTCCACCCCTGGGTCGAATGGAAAATGACTCCTGACAAGTTCCCCATCAACAGTTACGAAGTATTCTTCCTTGCCATGCTCTTCGGCTACCTTGCGTATATCATCGGTTCAGCTGTGACATGGCGCGGACCTTACAATCTTGACCGTATGCTTCACAGAGGCAAATATGCTGTGGATTCCGATGATTACGTTAAGGAATCCAAATGGAGCATCATAAATCTTTTCATCAAACTCCTGGGAATTGATGATGCTTACACCCGTGGCGACAAGATCATTACCTGGAGTGTATTCTGTTACTCATTTATCTGGAGTTTCGGTGCACTCTTTGTGGTAGTTGTCGTTTGGAACGGTTTCCAGCCGTGGCCCGAGGAATGGTGGAGCCATTACTTCTTTTTCGCCTCACTTCTCACTCCGGCAATCATAGGGATAATAACCACAGTTTGGTTTGCCTGGGGCTGTACCCGTGACTCCATACGTCTCTTCAAAGATCTGGAGGCCCGCATAGACAATCCTCTGGATGACGGCCGTGTTGCCGGTCAGGTATCAATTGTAGACGCAGCCCATGTTGAAGAAGTGGAAAAAGATAAGTAAAAAAACATAACGTCCTGCGGGAACCCTGCGCAAAGGGTTCCCGCTTTTTATTATTAAAGACATGGCTGTGGAAAAAATTTCACAAAAAAGGGCTCCAAACAAACTATAAAAGTTGTTTCTCTGTTTTACAGTGTTATATTATCCATGTTATTGAGGTGATTGCAAAAGTCATTCAAAAAAGATCAAAGATGCAGCTGCAAAGAGGTGTAAAGGGTAATTTGAGGCTGCTACCCGCAGCGGTAACAGCCGAAAATGCTCCCTTTGCAGATCAAAGCAGATGCGCTTTCAGATTTTTGAGGACTTTTGTAATTGCCTCATTAGATTAATATAGCACAGGAAAAGTATTTTTGCAACTTTTTTTACCAGCATAATCCTTTTTACCGGTCAACTTTATCCGGAAAGAAGACCTTGCCACCTCCGGAGTTCCGGTTACTCAACGTTCTGTATCTGTTCCCGGAGTTTTTCCAACGCAGTCTTGAAATCCACCACCAGTTTTGATGCTCCTGTACCGGAGGCTTTGTTACCGTAAGTGGTGATTTCACGGAACATTTCCTGCATCAGGAAATCAAGACTTCTGCCTACAGCCTCTTCGCTCCGCATAAATTCCCGGAATTGCGTGCAATGACTTGCAAGCCGTGTAAGTTCCTCTGTCACATCGGCTTTATCAGCGAAAAAGACCACCTCTTTCAACATCCGCTCATCATTCAGATCCACGTTGAGACCGGAATCTTTCAAAACATCAAGAAGTCTGTCCCGGATACGGATAGTCAATCCGTCGCTGTATTTGTACAAATCAAGGGTCATGGCCTCCACCGCAGCGATCCTTGCGGCAAAATCACTTGCAAGATTGTCACCTTCGGCAAGACGCATGCGGTCAAAGGCATCCAATGCTTTATCGAATGCCTCCAGCAATTCCGGCGGACACTCTGCACATGCTTCACTGGAAACATCGGAAAAAACAGACGGCAGCTGCAAAAGTTCACCAATACGTATTTCAGGAGAAATATTCAATTTTTCCGCGGCAGCTCTGGCTTCTGTCACGATCTGAGTCAATGCCGCCACATCAAGAACCTTGCCATGAGCCTTTTTTCCGCCTGCCGTGATCCTGACGTTGATACTTCCCCGGCTGACCCGGGCAGAAAGACGGCTGCGCAGAACAGCTTCAAAACACTGCAATTCAGCGGGCATACTCACCCGTATTTCCAACTGTTTCCGGTTCACACCGGAAATTTCGGCAGCAAAAGCACCATCACTGCTTTCGCCCCTTCCAAAACCTGTCATGCTCCGCATAATATCACATCCCTCCGGTAATTCTGGCACTTTCAAATTCTTCAATATCCATGAATGCGCAGAAATTCAACTGCCATCCCTCGATACTCTCACCGGCAGTACCGCAAGCCACGGCGCAGGACGCTGTTCCATCAGCCTCCCGGTCAAACCGCCATACGACAGAATACTGTGTCCCGCCTTCCGCAGAAGCGGTAAAAGCAGCCGGATCGGAGATTCCGGCAATGTTTTTCAACAGATCAAAATCTGTTCTGTAAATTTCGGGCCTTGAAAAACGCACACGGTTATACTGCGCCGCCGACATCGTATCAAACAAATCTGCCATGACCTGGTTTCTGGCAGCAGCAACAGCATTATCAAGAGCCGGGTTGGGAAGGGTCAGATCCCGCAGCAGGATGCGGTTTGGTGTCCAGTTGGAAAAATTATCATCACCGTACCCGCAAACCATCACTGCATAAGGATAATCCGGCACGACCCATGTTATACAGCTCTGCGCCGTACCGTAGGGTACACCGTCTATGACAGGACTGGTAAGGACAGCAGGAGCGGCAAAACGTATGAACTCTTTCTGTTCAGTAGTCAGCACCGGTGACTCTGCTTCCAGAACGAACTCCCGTGCTTCCCTGACAGCGGCATCAACATACCATTTGTTGGAGTGAACGCATGAAATCACAAGGAACGGCAGCAAAAGAGAAAAAAATGCTTTTATTTTCATTGTCAAGATCCTTTTTCTGTTGTATTTTAAAAAATATAACTCACTTTTTTGATATTTGCCACTTTTAAAGGTTGTTTTTCAGCAGTTTTTACCGTATAGTATATAATATGAACAAAAAAAGTAACATAAAAAGAGTTGTACTGCTCCTGTGTTGTACCCTTCTGCTCTCTGCCGCCGTACTTATTGTCCTGTACTGCGGCAACGGCGGCAGCGGAACAAAAGATGATGCAGAAATCAAACTGCCGGTGGTGGAATATACCGGCACATTTCCCGGCATACCTGATTGTACGGGAATATTCTCCAGTGATGCTGCCGGGGTAAGCTGCCGGGATTTTCAGGCAGGGTCTCCGGCTTCACCGTGGTTCACAGCCGAAGCAGCTGCAAGGCAGGATGATACTCTGTTTGTCACGGATATGCGTCCCGGCTGGAACGACCTGCCCGGACTCGTCCGCTGGAGCAGCAGCATCACAGAACAGAAACATGTAAAATCCATCAGCGGCAGCTGGATAAACAGCCGTGGAGAAAGAGGTGATTTTACTGCAGGGAACGGCAAATGGCAGCTGAACAGCAAAAGCATTTCTGTTGAATTTACCGCTGATTTTCTGCAGAAACAGGAAACTTTCGACACAGTTGATATGATTTCACTGCCGGGATACACCGGTGATTTTCCCTATGCGCCTGGAGGAGCAACAGTTGTACAGAGTTATTCCCTGCCGGATATGCTCCTGCAAAAAACTGAACTCCGCTCCAGAGACTGGGAATTATTCATCAACGCTTCAGGCGATTGGCTGATGACCCGCAGTCTTGCCGGAGATATTGCCGAAATACCGGGAATAAATTTTGACCGTATGTCAATAGCAGGCACAGCAGGATCTTCCGAGTTGCGGTGGAGTGCCGGCTGGATAAGCAAAAATCCGGTACATAAGCCGGAAACGCTCCTGCACGCCGTTGCCGGCAACGGTATCGCCTGTGCCTTTTCTGCCACAGGTACAGCAGACAGTCCAGCCAACTGGCGCATGACCTCCGGCAGAGGTGAAGAAAGAGTAAGATGGGGAAATTTGAAAATGCAAATAGCAGAATGTTCCCTTGAAGGTTCCGGCGATTCCCTGTCAGGGACAATAAAAGCGGAAAACGTGGAACTCATTACGGGAATGAAAGATGTAACTGTCAAAATTCCCTGCGCCGTACTTGACATCCACCCTGAAGGCATTGTTTACGGCAAAGCGTCTGCCCCTGCCGAAGCTCATTTCCGCAGTACCGGTCAGGTTTTTGCACTGGAAGATCTCTCCTGGGAACAGCATGGTGATATTGTAACGTCACTGACAGGAAGTTCCGGTTCCGGCAAAAATGTTTCATGGCTGACTTTTACAATTTCCCCTTCCGGCAGCAGCGGCACTTTCAATGAAATGTCATTTTCTTTTCCGGGCGGCAGCATGGTCACTTCCAGAGGTACGCTTGCGGTCACGGAGGAAAACGGTATGCCTGTACGCAGAATATCTTTCAGTGATGCCCATATTCAAACCGGGGATTTCGTACTTGTTTCTTCCGGCGGCAGTTTTTCTGTTGATCTTTCCGGAAACGTCAGCGGACGGGCAGGGCAATGTACTGTCACATCGTCCCGTTTTCCTGAATATTCCCTGCGGAACGGCAATATTGAGTTTGCATTTTCAAACAATGAAGACTCCGCTGGTGTTTTCTGCCGCATTACCGGTACAGTCCACGACATCCACGGCCGTCTTGCCAATATTGAAGCTGAATATTTTCCGGAGGCAGGACAGTGGCGGGGGAGATGCGATTTTCTTACCGCCGGCGGACTTTCCGGCATAGTACTCTATAACCGGGAAAGCTGCGGGTGGATAATCCCGCTGCCGGGAAATGCCGCCGGTGATTTCCCTGCCTCAATCTTTCCGGGCTGGTCGGGGATAGATATTTACGGGATAGGGGCATTTGAATACGACAGTGCCTCCGGAACATGTATCTCCATGCTGAACGCCGGATGCTCTGCCGGAGGAATGGAGTTTGAAAATGCCCGTGGCAAATGGCAGCTTGCCACCCCCGTCAAACCGGGCGGTAACGATCTTTTCACAGTCAGTTTCACCGGTGTAAACATCCCCGGCGGCGGCGCAGGTACATTCAGCGGCACTCTGGCAGATGGTTTGTGGAATCCGACGGCACTTGAACTTGAATTATCAGGCGGCAGAGGGGAATTCATCGGTATTATGGATGGAATGTGGCTCATGAACTTTTCCGGATTGTCCGGCAAAATGCTGGCAGAGGGATTTTTCGGCTCTGATAACGGTGCAGGATGGGATGATTTCTTTTTCTCCGGCAGCGGGGTTTATGACCACCGCAGCCGCCGCTGGGAAAGTTTTTCACTCTCCGGCCTCCCTGCAGATGATGCCGCTGAAGTCAGGACATCCGTACCTGCGGTAACGGGTAATATCATAGAGGATGCCTCAAGCGATTTCTTCAAGGCCCTCCTCCGTGACTGCTTTATCAGCAGTATCCATGTGGAATATTCTGCCGGAAGCGGCGGAGTGGATACAGATATAACTGTCCGCCCGGCAGCCCCCCTCAATTTTATCTTTTCCGGAGATCCCGAAAGGCCGTTTGGGATCCCGGAAGCCGGCGAACCCGGATTTTCCGGCACAATAGAAGCAGGGATCCATTTGCCTTTAAGCGGTTCTGATGGTATATTAATCAAATAAAAAAACTGTAACAGGAGTTTATCAAATATGTACGAGCAAACTATTGCCAAAGCTGACGTCCTCTGTGAAGCCATGCCTTATATCCAGCGTTTCAGAGGTGCCGTTGTTGTTGTTAAATTCGGCGGCAGTGCCATGGAGGACCCCGCTCTTGTGGAAAGCACCATCAGGGACGTGGTCATGATGGAATGTATCGGGCTGAAACCCATTGTTGTACACGGCGGTGGCAAAGCCATCAGCGCAGAACTCAAACGCAGAGACATTCCCGTCCGCTTTGTCAACGGTCTCCGTTACACAGATGATGCCGCTATTGAAGTCGTTGACGATGTGCTGCATAATACTGTGAATGCCAACCTTGTACGTCTGGCAGAAGCGGCAGGAGCTAAAGTCAGGGGCATCTCCGGCAAATCACTGATAACTGCCAAAAGGATCTATTCCACAGATGCCGCCACCGGGGAACAGCTTGACCTCGGCAACGTGGGTGATGTGGAAAAAGTAAACCCGATCGCTGTTCTCAACGCCCTCAATGACAACTGTATTCCCATTGTCACTCCCCTCGGCACCGGTACAGACGGCAAAGTCTACAATATCAATGCCGATACAGCGGCATGCCGTATTGCCGAAGCAGTCCACGCACGCAAACTTGTTTTTCTCTCCGACGTTCCCGGAGTCATGCGTGACCCTTCCGACCCGGCAAGTGTCATTCCCTCCATCTGTACAGAAGACATCCCCGGACTTATTGCTGACGGCGTACTCTCCGGCGGTATGCTTCCCAAAATGGCAAGCTGTGAACATGCCCTTGCAAGCGGCATAAACAAAGTCCACATGATCGACGGCCGCCTGCGGCACTCACTTCTGCTGGAACTTTTTACCGACAGCGGTATCGGAACACAGATAGTCCGTCCGGACTCGGTACTGTAAAGTAAGAACAGGTGTCTTTTGCAGAAGAAACGTATCATTATGCTTGGCGGAGTCAAGCATTGCGGCAAATCGACATTGGGAAAGCTGCTGGCAGAATTGCTGGGCGCATCCTTTGCCGATACAGATACTCTGCTGGAAAAACTTTATTTTGAGCAAAGCGGCGAAAAAGCCTCATGCCGTGAAATATTCCGGCAGCTCGGTGAAGAAAATTTCCGCCGTCTGGAGGCCGATGCCATTATGGGTTTCGCTGCCTCTGCCACCGGGAAATGGGTCGCTGCACTTGGCGGCGGGGCTGTTGCCAATCGATTTATACCGTGGCAGCAGCTCACTGTATTGCGGGTAATGGCAGATGCTCCGGAAGAGGTGATACGGGAACGGATCCTTGCATCAGGGATACCTCCCTTTCTCGGCGGCAGTATCGACAGCTTCAACACAGCTTTTCCGCAATGGTTCGCCACCCGCCGCAACGTGTGTATCCAATGGGCAGAGCTGATTTTTGCAGCTTCCCCGTCAGCTTCCCCGTCAGAAAATGCCGCAGCTCTGGCAAAAGCAATAACAGAAAACAGGTAAAAAAATGGGTTCAAATTTCGGTAAACTCTTTACAATATCAACTTTCGGCGAATCCCACGGCAAAGGTATCGGCGTTGTCGTTGACGGGGTCCTGCCGGGGATCCCGCTGGATGAAGAAATGGTGAACAAAGCCCTTGCCCGCCGCCGTCCCGGACAATCAGCCGTAACGACCCAACGGCGTGAATCAGATACCTGTCAGATACTTTCCGGAGTATTTGAAAACCTTACTACCGGTACTCCTGTTGCTGTTTTTATTGCCAATTCCGACCAGCGCAGCAAAGATTACGACAATATCCGTGACCTCTGCCGTCCGGGACATGCCGACTGGGCATATATGCAGAAATACGGCAGACGTGATCACCGCGGCGGCGGCAGATCTTCCGGCAGGGAAACTGCGGCCAGAGTCGCCGCCGGTGCAGTGGCATCAGCCATGCTGCAAAAGTTCGGGATCTCCATCAAAGCATGGACCGAAAGTATCGGTTCAATAAAAGCGGAAACCGTTGATACGGCAATTATCGACGACAACCCCGTCCGTTCCCCCGATCCCGCAGCGGCGGTGGAAATGGAGGCGGCTGTACGCAAAGCTGCTGCAACAGGCGACAGTCTGGGCGGAGTTATTGCATTTCAAATCACAGGCGTTCCTGCCGGCTGGGGAGAACCGGTCTTTGACCGTGCCAATGCCCTTCTCGCCCATGCCTTTTTTTCCATAGGTGCCGTGCGCGGCGTTGAATTCGGCAGGGGTTTTGCCGCCGGTTTGCTCAAGGGCAGCGAAAACAATGCTTCGCCTGACGGTTCCGGCTGTTCCGGCGGCATCACTACCGGGGAACCCATTACCGGAAGGATCGCCATCAAACCGACACCTTCCATTGCCCGGGAACAGCTCATGCGCAAAACCGACGGCACAACTGTCAGCAGCATCATCCACGGCAGACACGATCCCTGCCTCTGCCCCAGAATTGTCCCTGTGGTGGAAGCAATGGCTGCCATAGTGCTGGCAGATTTGATGCTCATGTCTGCTGCCGGGAAAAATAAATGACCACGACTGACGGCAGGATCTATTTTGACTGGGCTGCAGGTTCGGCAGTGCGTCCCTCTGTTGCCGCAGCCCTGAGAGATGCTCTTCCGGAAATATGTTTGAATCCCGAAGCCGTCCATCCTGCAGGCAGGGATGCTGCAGCTCTTCTGCAAGATTGTGCGGCACGGCTCTCGGCAGCAGTAACAGGAAGTGAAGCCCCTGTGATATGGGCGGCAAGCGGTTCAGAACTTTTCCGTCTTGCAGCGGCGGCGGCAACCATTTCAGCTCCCCGTACCACTGCAGCAGCCACAGTATTTGAACATCCGGCGGCACTGGCAGCATGGCAGAATCATCCGGGCGGCTGTACCTTTTGCAAACCGGATGAATTGGCGCAGAATTGCGGCAACAATACCGGATTTATCCTTGTAAGTCATGTGCAAAGTGTACTGGGAACAATATTCCCTGTGACAGAAATAATCGCCGGGATACGCAAAAATTCCCCGCAAGCCGTCATTTTTGTGGATACAATACAATCTGCGGCAAAATATGATCTGCCTCCCGGCGGGGACTTTTACAGTGTTTCTGCCGCCAAACTCGGTTCCCCCGCAGGCGGGGCGGCATGGATAGCAGTGTCGGAAAGAAGCAGAAAACTCCTGCCCCTTTTCCGGGATATCCGCAGTAAATATTATCTCTCCGGCAAAGCAGAGCCGTTTCAGGCGCAGCTGATGACTCTGGCTGCAGAGGAACAGTACAGGAACAGGGAAGATGACCGCCGTTCAGTAAGCATGCTGAACACTTTTGTACGCAAAGAATTGGATGGTTGGCGCGCCCCCAACGGTAAAATCATCAAGGCAACAGTAAAAGCAGAAAATGCCTCGCCCTGGATTCTGCACCTGTATTGTCCCGGTTATCAGAGTGCGGTTTTGCTGCGTATGCTTGCCGGGGATGGCTTCTGTGTTTCCGCCGGTTCCGCATGTCAGGCCGAAACAGATAAGCCGGAACGGGCAATGACGGAATCAGGATTCAAAAAAAACGATGCTTATTCCGGTTTACGCATCAGCTTCGGTTTCTCCTCAAATTTACAGGAAACGGTAAAACTGGTGAAAAAATTCAAAGAAATCCTGCAATTTTATTAATATTTACGAAATATCAACACTCTCAGTGATTTGAAAATGATCCATGGGGAAATCACCGGTTATGATGAATTGAATGCCGACCGTCCCCGCAGACTGGAGGCAAGACCGGACAGACCCGGATGGAAATAAACTTTTTCACCTGCCGCAGTATGGCACCTGTATTCTGTCAGATTTGAATACAGGTGCCCTTTTCTGTTTTTTTGCGTTTTTTTTTCTGCAACAACTGGAAATTCCGTCACTTGCAGGCTATATTACACAAGATAAAAGGAGAAACACAAATATGAAAACTTTCGCTAAAATATTTTTCAATATCATCGTTCCAGCCCTCATAGTTTGCGCCGTCCTCGGCGGTATGTATGCCGCTTATGAAAATAATGATTATTTCCGCACCCTCTTCACCGGCGAAAACTCCACCGCCGTCCTCGGTTCTGCCGATCAGGGAGCAACAGAAACTTTAGCTGACCGGGTACAGCTGGCAGGTCGTATCGCCATGGTCATCTGCAGTTCCATCCTGGCACTGCAATGCTGCTGTTTCTATATCGGTTTCCGGGTCATAAAGAAGATCGATTCATCGCTCTCAAGTGCAGCGATCAAATTGAAAAAGCTCCAGAATGCCGGAACTTTTATGGATCTTCCACTGTATATCGGCCTTTTCGGAACTGTTTCAAGTTTTCTTGTGATCACCTACAGTCCCAGTTCCGGTAAACTTATCGCTTATTCAAGTACGCTCGTCGGCATTATTGCCAGTATGGTACTGCGGGTACTCGTTCTCTATCCGGCACAAAACCACATCATTGCCGCAGAAGAACTGGATTCAGCAAAAGAGAGCAACTGACCGCAGAAAAGGAGAATACCTGAATGAACCGGGCACTACTGGTAGTTATATGTGACTTCATGGTACTTTCCATGATGTCGATGAGTGATTTTGCCACCCATGCCAACCTGAACTCCCCTCTTGGCGCAGACGGTGCAAATCACGCCATACTTGACGCCTCTCTCAGCCGGACACTGCTTGAAGAATTGAAGCTCCGGCAGGCCAGAATCGAGGAAGAATTCATGCAGGCTGTTGACGATGCCATAAAAGGCAGAGAAGAAGATCAGCTGAAACTTGAAACACTGTCGACTGAACTAGCCGCCTCAAGGGCACAGATCAAATACCTGACACAGCGTCTTGCCCTTACTCCGGAGGAAATAGGCGAATTAAGTACCGAAGCCTTGCGGAAACTCTGGGAAGACGAGGCAAAAAGCAGAGAATTGGCGCAGATACGTTACGAAACCATCTCCAGTGAGGTGCAGTTCCTCCGCACCAATACCAGAGAACAGGGCGCAGAATTGCGGCAGACTGCCGAATCGCTTGCTGTGGAAAAAGAGAAAAATATTGCCGCCGGCAAAAGAATCGATGAATTATCTGCCCGCAACCGTCAGCAGGAAGAGGATATTGCTGCCAGGAACAAAGCCATCGCCGAAAAAGATGCCATTATCGTAGAACGGGATTCCACACTCCGCTCCAGAGAAGAGGAACTCAATACAGAACGCCGCCGGTATGAAGAACTCGCAACAGATATGGGAACTGTAAAAAACGAGGCCGCAAGAGTGGCAGAGCAGCTTGCCGATGTAACCGGTGAACTCACTGAACAGAAGGAGAAACTGGCAGTCAGCAGCGCACAGCTTGAATATGCAAAAGGACAGCTGGAGGCAAGTATCAGCGAAAATGAAGCAACCCGCATCCTTCTTGCGGAAGCCCGTTCACAATTGGAGGCAGAAAAACGCCGGGCCAGAGCTGAAGCAGAAGAAGCCATGCGCCGTGAAGCTGAACTCCAGCGCAATATCGCTGTTATCCAACGGGATTATACCCAGACTGTTGCTGAATTGAGCAAAATGAAAAGTGAACGTGACAACGCCCAGCGGCAGCGTGACAACTATAAAGATGCCATGGATACCGCCGTTAATGCGGTCAGGGAAACAGCCAATCAGAACAAAGTTCTGACTGAACAGATCAAAGAAGCGGAAGCCAAAAATCTGAATATCGTCCAGCCCAGATACAAGGAAACTGTCAATACAGTCAGCTTTGCCCTGCGGGAAAAACGGCTTCTGGTGGATTATCAGGAAAAACGGGAATTCTTCTGGCCGGAGATCATACTTGACGGCCGCCGCTTCGTCATCGGCGACCTCCGTGCCCTTACAGGATATGACAGCAACATATATTCGGAACAGATAACCGAACTTGCCATAACTGCCGCACCAACAGGTACTCCCGGAACTCCTGTTATTTCTGTTTCCGCTCCGGCAGCCGACAGACGTGTTGCTCTGCTGGAAGTGGCAGATTCCGGGAAGACTCCCCTGCGTCCCATTACAAGGGAGGAACTGCAGAAAAGAGGGCTTAACGATCTTTATGTATTCAAAGCCCGAAGCAACGGTGAATCGTTCCTTCTGGGTGACCGGGGTATACTTGACTTGAGCTCACAAAGTTCCGTCCTGCGTGTCCGCAACCGCAGACGCGGGCGTGATGCAGCAGCTTACGCCGTTGAACCCGGCGATTTCATCCTTGCCAGAGAGGGATATTTTGTCGGTATGGCAGTGGGGCTGACCGGCAGGGATGCCTCCGGCGATGACGAAGCCCTGATCTTCGTCTTTCCATCCGGCGATGCCCTTGACGGGGCACTGAATATCCCCGTAACAAAAACCGGAGAATTTTACAGCAAATTTGCTTCCACCATGTCTGCCATGCAGAACAACTGGAAAATATTTGACTCCGGGGTCGAGCAATGAGAGCAGGCGATCACACTGTCAACCTCGACAGTGAACCGCAGGATGTGGTATCCCTGGAAGAGTTGAAAAAAAGACTCAACGCAGACAGACAGGAATCCATTTCCCGTTTCAGCGACCTGCGCCTGCTGGGCATAGGCGGAGTCAGTGAAGTTTTTTCCGGCAAAGACCGTATGCTCAACAGGGAAGTGGCTATCAAGGTGCTGCGCCCGGCAAGCCGCAGTCAGCTGGCTCTTGTAGAAGGTTTCGTGCGGGAGGCAAGGGCAACGGCACAGATCGCCCACCCCAATATAATACCGGTTCATGAAATGGGTGTTTTTGACGATGCCGGTTTGTATTTTACCATGAAAAAAGTCTCCGGCGAAACCCTGCGCAACCTTATTGAACGGATCAACAATAAAGATCCGGAAGCATTGAAATCATACTCTCTGCATCATTTGCTTGAAATCTTTATTGCTGCAGGACAGGCTGTCGCCTATGCTCACAGCAGGGGCGTCGTGCATTGTGACCTCAAACCCGGCAATATCATGCTTGGGGAATATGGCGAAGTTCTGGTCATGGACTGGGGTCTTGTACGTCATTTTGCCAACGGCGCACCGGAAAGTCAGAAGCTCGATCTTGTAGGATCGCTGCCGGAAGACGGGCTGGCACAACGGCCGGTCAGAAACAACACTTCTGCTCTCGGCGGCACACCGGCATTTATGGCACCGGAAATGTTCACTGCCAAAGCAGACCCGTCACCGGAAACCGATCAATACGCCCTCGGCTGTATCCTGTACTGCATACTTACCAATTCCAATTCCCCGTTTCCTGACGGATTGAGTGTGGAACACCTGATGGGCATAGCCGCACGGGGTGCCATTGTCCGGCCCCGCAAAAGGGCAAAACACCTGAATATCCCCCGTGAACTGGAAGCTATCTGCCTGAAAGCCATGGATATGGATCCGACAAAAAGATACAGCAGTGTGGTTGACATGCTTAAAGATGTGCGTAATTTCCTTGACTCCCGGCCGGTGATGGCCCGGCCGCCGAATATTGCCGCAAGGCTTTTCAAAGTATGTATCCGGCATCCGTTCATCCCCGTGACACTTATTACGGCACTGATCGTTGCGGCATTTGCCTATACCTGGTGGAAACACAAACTGCAGCTGTACCACGCAGATACAAATTATATGATAACAGATATCGTCCGTAACGGCGACTTTATTTATTCAAGGGCTCTTTATGCCGCAGGGGACAAAGATTACGACGCTTACAAGAAAACTGCAGACATGCTGAGTCTGGGAGCGGAATTCGATTATTTTTATACAAGGCTCATTGAACAGCTTTCCGGAATAGCAAACATGGGCTCTCTCGACCGGGAGCAGCAGTTTCTCCTGCTGCGCCTTGCCAAACAGCAGATACATTTTGCCCGTACTACCAGACAGACGGTTTTTCTTGAACGTTTCAGCGATATGCTCGACCAGCGGAAAAACGCTGCTTTTTCCGCAGTATTTGCAGAAGATCCGGAACTGCAGGAGGATTTGAAGATGACTGCAAATAAGGAAGGAACCGTGACAGTCACCTTCCCGGCAACGCTTTCTGTAACAGTGATGCCAGGTACGAACAATAAATCCCCGGCACGCCAACTAATCTCCGGTGAACCGGCAGTAATGCCACAAGGGGATTATGTACTGCAAATAACAAGCGGTACAAATTCAGTAAATATCCCCTTCCATCTCTATCTGGGTATGAAAGAAAATTTTGCTTTCTCCAGCATCCCCCGTCCTGTTGACGGCTGCGTACCTGTCATACCGCCATTGCATCCTGAAAACTATTTCTACATCAGCCAGAGCGAAGTTTCCGGCAGTGAATATGCCGATTTCCTCAAAAATATAAAAAACGAGGCAGTCAGAGCACGATATGCCGACAAAGTAATTATGGAGCCGGGAGCTATGCCGGTACGTGGAGTCAGCCGTGAACAGGCCGAAGGTTTCTGTGCTTATTTAAGCGAAAAAACCGGCAGAAATGTCCGCTTGCCGTCATTGAATGAATGGCGTTTGGCAGCATGGGGCGCACCGGAATTTTTTGCCCAGCGAACTTCTGTTCCCGAAGAAACAGACGCTGTCAGCAGCAACAGCAGAATACTTTCTGCAGTATCAACAAACAGCAGTGATATTTCGCCATACGGCGTGCGGGACATGGCGGGCAATGTGCGTGAACTTGTCAATTCACAACTCAACCGGCCGGGATTTACAATCACTTGCGGAGGCAGCTGGCTGGCACCATACGAATACAGACAGCCGGAACGTACTGCCAATGCATCCGGCGGGGAAACAGATGTTGGCTTCAGATATGCCGTGGAAGCCGGGGAATAATTCTGCATACTTTGGCAGAACGGAGAAAATATGATCGATTTTACTGGAGTTGGAAAAAGTTTCGGCGGCCGTGACCTTTTGCGTCAGGTCACATTCAGAATAAATGCCGGTGACCGGGTCGGCATTGTCGGGCCCAATGGTGCCGGCAAAAGTACCATATTCCGTTTGCTTGCCGGGGAGGAAAGCAAGGACTGCGGTACGATAAGTTTCCCCAAACAACTGCGTATAGGATATCTGCATCAGGAAATAATGCCGGAGGATTCACGGCTCGGCATCCTTGATTACGCCGCCGGATACGATAACCATCTGGCAGATTTTCATAAAGAGCTTACGCATATAGAGGAGGAACTCCTGTCCGCAGAGGGGGAAAAAGCCCAGCGGCTTCTGGCAAGACATGGGGAACTGCAAAGTGAATTTGAGGCTGCCGGAGGATACCGCCGCCGTACAGCAGCAAGTATTGCCATGAGCGGTCTGGGTTTTGCCAAAGAGGATTTCAACAAACCCCTGGCGGAATTTTCCGGAGGCTGGAAGATGCGGGCGGCACTGGCACATATTCTTATTTCCGACCCGGAACTGCTGATGCTGGACGAACCGTCGAACTACCTGGACATACCGGCTGTTGAATGGCTTTGCCGTTTTTTGAAGAATTTTTCCGGCACGCTCCTGCTTATCAGCCACGACCGTTACCTGCTTAATATGCTGACCAATGTTACCCTTGAGGTCAATTCCGGCCTTGTGACACGTTTTGCCGGAAACTATGATTTTTATATGCGGGAACGTGAAGAACGTTTCAAAAGTCTCTCCGCCGCCAAACGCAATCAGGAAAAGGAACGGCAGACTCTGGAACGGAACATTGAAAGATTCAAAGCCAAAAGCACCAAAGCAGCACAGGCAAAAAGCTGGCAGAAAACCCTTGACAAAATGGAGGAGATCATCGTCCCCGGTGAACTGGATTTCAAAGGTTCTCTGCGGTTGCCCGCACCGCCGGATTCCGGAGCGGAGGCCCTGCGGCTGGAAAAAGTTTCCTTTGCCTATCCCGGTATGGGACATCAACTCCTTGCCAACGTGGAACTGGCAGTAACTGCCGGAGAAAAAATAGCCTTTATCGGGTATAACGGCATGGGCAAAACCACTCTGCTCAAACTCATGGCAAAACGCCTTGCCCCCTCTTCCGGCAAAGTTACTCTGGGGCATAAAATAATTACAGGATATCAGGCACAGGATTTCGGGGAAATACTCTGTCCGGAGGAGAGTGTGTACGATGTGGTACGGGCGGCATGTTCACGGGATTTCCCGCCCAACAATATTCCCAATGTGCTTGGAAGTTTCGGATTCAGCGCAGAGGCAATGCAAAAGGCTGTCGGCGTACTTTCCGGCGGCGAAAAGATACGTCTCTGTTTTGCCCGGATCTTCGTCAATCCCCCCAACCTTCTGTTGCTTGACGAACCGACGACCCACCTGGATATTGCCGCACGGGAAGCCTTGCAGAAGGTCATCCGGGAATACAAAGGTACGGTCTGCCTCGTCAGTCACGATATTGAATTCATCCGCAACGTGGCAACTACCATTATTGCCCTGACGCCGGGAAAAATTAAAAAATATTTCGGCAATTACGACTATTATCTGGAGAAATTGGCAGAGGAAACTCCGGCAGCACAGGATACCCGCCAGAAACCATCTGCCAAAGCCACTTCTGATACCCCTGCCGTCGGCAAAGACAGAAGACGGGAAAGAGCGGAAATCAGGCAGAAATATGCCGCCGCCAGAAAAAAATTGCAGCAGCAGGCGGAAACTATGGAGAAAAAATTGGAAAAATTCTCCGCAGAGCGTGACTCACTGCTGGAGGAACTAAACTGCGGACGTGTCACCGATTTCCGCAGTGTCAACTGCCGCATTGCAGAACTGGAAGTAGATATAGCAGATGCCACTGCAAAATGGGAGGAAGCGGCTCTGCAGTTGGAAGAACTTGAAGAAAAAGTTAAATCGGAAACGGAGTAAATCATGGAAAAGATCGCCGGTAATATCCTCGAAACAATAGGCAGCACCCCGCTGGTACGTCTCGCAAAAATCAATACCGGAGCGGCAGAAGTCATTGCCAAAATAGAATCATTCAACCCCGGCGGTTCTGCCAAAGACCGGGTGGGAGCCGCCATGATCGCCCGGGCGGAAGCCGATGGTATTCTTGCTCCCGGCGGTACAGTTATAGAACCAACCTCCGGCAATACCGGTGTCGGGCTTGCGTTGACATGTGCAGTCAAAGGATATAAACTTATTCTGACCATGCCGGAGACAATGAGTCTGGAAAGACGGCAGCTTCTGGCAGCTTACGGCGCAAAACTGGTTCTGACTCCGGGGGCGGAAGGAATGACCGGGGCGATTGCCAAAGCAAAGGAGCTCCTTGCCGCAACTCCGGGATCTTTCATGCCGCAGCAATTCGAGAACCCGGCAAATCCCGCCGCCCATGAACACTCCACGGCTCTGGAAATATGGCAGGATTGCGGCGGCAAAGTGGATATTTTTGTTGCTGGTGCCGGTACCGGTGGTACAATAACCGGAGTGGCAAAGGTACTGAAAGCAAAAAATCCTGCAATAAAAATCATTGCAGTGGAACCGGATACAAGTGCCGTACTCTCCGGCAAAGCTCCCGGCCCGCATAAACTTCAGGGGATCGGTGCCGGTTTTGTTCCCGGAGTACTGGATACTTCCCTGCTTGATGAAATCTTCCCTGTCAGTGCCGGAGATGCCATCTCCTGTACGGTCGCTCTGGCAAGGCAGGAGGGCATATTGGCCGGTATTTCCTCCGGGGCGGCTCTTTATGCGGCATTGAAAACAGCTGAAAAAGCAGAAAATAAAGGTAAACGCATAGTGGTTCTCCTGCCGGATACCGGCGAAAGATATCTTTCCAGCGGTATTTTCGATGCTTGAAACGATTCTGCGGCTTCTGATTTCTTTCTGTACCGGTGCCGTTTCTCCGGCACCGGCAACCCTGTACTGCTATTGCAAAACTGATTGTATTCCCTGCGAAAACCAGAAGACAACCATTGCAGACATGCAGCAGCATAAACTGATTCCGGAAGACGTGGAAGTCATCATCCTTACTGTCAACAACAGTAACCGGGATATTTTTGAAGCAAAAAAAATTTCCCGTTATCCCACTGTTATCATAGAAGACACTTCGGGCGGGGAAATCAAAAGATTTGAGGGTTTATGCACCGCCGCACAAATCAGCAGAGTCTTCGGAGAGTACAATAATGTCCATGCCGCACAGGAAAGAAATTTTCTGCGGGGAACTGTCACTGCTGTATCTCTGGTTTCAGCTTCGTGCCGCAATTCAAATTATCCTGACTGGAACTGTACACTCTTACTGCAGCCGGCATCTCCGGAAAGCGGTCCGGTGGTTCTGGTAATGCCATGCCGCCGGGATTCCATGTTCCCGGAACTCCCGGTGGCGGGAAGCGTGATCAATGCAGAAATCATCCCATGGGACAATGCCGGGGATGATGTCAGAAGCATGGGACTGCTGGATGACCGTAACGAATATACCATCCCCTGGTTCTATTCTCCCGGATTTTCCCTGTTACCCCTTGCGGCCGAGGAAGATTTCCCGTAATTCAGCAGGGCTGTTGGAATTCATTATCGCCTGACGGTTCTCTTCAGCGGCAACAATAGTGGCAATGCGGGCAATAAATTGCAGATAAGGCCGTTCTGCACGCTTGGGACACAGGCTCAACACAAATATATGGGAACCATCACAGCCGTCGATACTTATCCCAACGGCAGCAACAAGTTCAGTTACACCGGCAGTTCTTGCATGTGGCAGTGCAACTCCATTTTCCATAGCAGTGGAGAAGGAGGCTTCACGGGAAAGGACATCTGCCTCGCACTCTTCACGGTCAACAAGTCTGTGAGCCCCGTCAAGGGAATGCAGCAGTTCCTTGATAGCTTCCTCTGTGGTACGGGCCTTGAGATTGGTAATCACACAATCAGGGGCAATAATGCGGGAAAGAGGTACGGTAACTTTGCCGGAGGCAGAGGCTTCATGATCCTTGATAAGTTCATCCATTGCTGTTGGGATGGCATAGCTTTTCAAATCTCCCAGCAGGCGGTTGAGTTCGACCATGGTTTCGTAAACGATCGTCTTGATGAGCACGACCTCGGCCTGAGATGATTCAAAGCACATTTCTTTGCCGGAAACAGCAAGTGAAAAGGTGGATTTGTTGCGCCGGAAAGTCGTAAGGGACAATTCACGGTCAAGACTGGAATGACGGAACCCCTCTATGCGGAAGTTGTCGATAATATTGCGTATCACAAATTCCCTGACCATGACCGGAGGTATGGGGAAAACTGTCCTGACCGTATCAGCAACAGCTACCTCATGCCGTACACCGCGCTTCTTTATGCTCAACACCGCCGAAAGCGCAGGCGGAGCCACAAGAGTGGTCAGCAGTGTCATAATAACAGCCACCCCAAAGAGATCATTGTTGATGACCGGCACGGCACTGCCATTGACTGTCATCATGGTCGTAGCACCGATACCGGCAATGATCAGGGCAACCTCGCCGCGGGGGATCATACCCATACCGATACGGCAGGCACCGAGCATATTGAAGTTCATGAAGAGAGCAGGCAGAGCACAGCCGATGATCTTGGCGGCAATGGCTATTGCAGAATAGAGGATGCCGAACCACAGGACATCAGGTTCAGCAAACACCTTCACATCCACAAGCATACCCATGACAACGAAGAACACCGGGACTATAAAATCATATACTCCATGCAATGCACGCTGAATGGAAAACGCAATATCTGTTCCGGAAAGTGCCAGCCCCATGACATAGGCTCCAACGATCATGGCAAGACCGAACTGTTCAAAAACCCCGGCAAGGATCAAAGCAAATGCAAATGCCAGCATGGAAAATGTGGCTGCCGGACGGAAACATTTGAGAAATTTGGCGATCTGATGGGAAAAAATAATTCCGAGAGCAGTAAATCCGAGCCAGATAAATATACACTTGGCAGCAATCATTCCGATCTTTGCCCACTCAGTTCCTTCACTGCTGCCGGAAGAGACCACAAGTCCCATCACTACAGCCAGACAGATGATACCGAGGACATCGTCAATAACTGCCGCCGCAAGGATCGTCGTACCTTCCGGAGAATCTATCGTCTTTTTTTCGGAAAGTATACGGGCGGTAATACCTACACTTGTGGCTGTGGAAAGGATACCGAGAAAGAGGCAGCGGGGATCCATGAAACCGCTGTTGCCGTCAATAAGTATCATACCCAGCATATCCCCAAGCCCGAAAGAGAATACCACCCCGCCGAGACCGACCAGAGTTCCTGCCACTGAATAACGGAAAAACATCTTGAGATCAGTTTCCAGACCGGACATGAAAAGCAGCACGATACTGCCGAGAGTAGCTATGGAGTAAAGAGATTCCGACACCGGTATGGCAGAACCTTCCTGCAGCGGGAAAAGACCGTTTTGCAAAAATTCAACGGGCAGATGGATGCCGCCAATAACATAAGGTCCTATAATGATTCCGCTGAGCAATTCTCCGAGAACACTTGGGATTTTGACCTTTTCCGCCAGCCGCCCGCAAAAGCGGGACATAATGATAATAATACCAAGTTGAATTGCCAATAATGCGATTTTAGCTGCCATATTTACTCTCCATATAAATTTTGCAAAACCAACCTTTAATTTACACCTTATTTTATTTTTTGCAAATTTTACGGGGTAAATTAAGCATTTTACGCTCCATTTGCAAACTGCAAAACACCTGCCCAGTTTGCTGTTTCCTCTGCAAAAATACTTCTTTGTTTACCGGCATAACGTTTTTTTTTGAAAAAATTTTGATATTCTGCCGATTTTTATTGGACTTTCCGTCTAAAGTGGTCTATCTTATAGAGAATACAAAAAAATTGTACCTGTTGAGGTAATTTCAAAAGTCATTCAAAAAATGGCAAAGATGCCATTCGCAAAGAGCTGCAAAGGGTAGTTTGAGGTTGCTACCTGTAAGGTAACAGCC
>JAZSGI010000053.1:0-3163 GCA_045532655.1 Victivallaceae bacterium | reverse complement strand
TGTTTTTTTGTAAAAAAACTTCAAGAATATTTGTTTTTTTGTGGAATACGATATATTTTATTATGTTTTTGAATTGCAGAAAGAGCCGACATACAAGGAGTTTTTTATGAAAGATTACCGCTATATCCTGCGTTATTATATCGATCCGGAGTTTGCTGAAGACGAGCGTATTGTTGAACTGGTTGATTTCTGCCGGAAAAGCGATATCGGGGAAGTGATGTTTTTTTACAATGCCGAAGAGCTTTTCAGGGGGTATCAGAGTGCTGAAGATGAAAATAAGTGGTTTGCTCTTGCCCGCAAGCTCAAGTCCGCTCTTGATGCCGCTTCCATTGATATGAGCATAAACCCGTGGGTTACCACTGTCCATCTGGGCAGAGGGCGCAGGTTCGGTGAAAACGAAAAAAATATCAGACCAATGGTGGGGGAAACCGGATTTACTGCATATATTTCAGCGTGTCCTCTTGATAGGAACTGGCAGGAGCGCCTTTGCCGGTTCTGGGCGAGGATAGCTGCAGAAATAGCTCCCACGGTTATATGGGTTGAGGATGACTGGCGTCTGCATAATCATGATCCTGAAATGGCATACGGCGGCTGTTTCTGTGACGAACATCTGCGTATTTTTGCAGAAAAAAGCGGCGTTGAAGTTTCCCGTGAGGAATTGCTGGAAAAAATCCTTGCGCCCGGTGAGCCCCATCCGTGGCGGAACATTTGGCTGGATATCTGCCGGGAAACAATGATCGAACCTGCCCGTGAGCTTTTTAATGCGGTTCACAGTGTCAATCCCGCAGTGCGTTTGGGATTGATGAGTTCACAGCCTGACACACATTCATCGGAGGGCAGGGATTGGCGGGGGCTTAAAAAAGCCTTTTCTCCGGATGACCCGCTGTGTATACGGCCCCATATGCAGCCGTATACCGAATGGTATGCCTTTGATATCGATGCTTCAACCTGCAGGATGACTGCGGCCGAGTTTGAGCCAGGTGAGCTTGAAATATATCCGGAATTGGAAAATTCACCCCGTTGCGGAAAATATTCCAAAAGCGGTAAATTCAGCGTTTATCAGTGTGTTCAGGCTGCTCTCTGCGGTGCACGGGGCATAACAATCAATCACTATGATATGATGGGGAACGGCATTGCGCTTGATTACAACTTTGGCAAATATCTCAAGGCTGCCAAAAAACAACTTGATGAAATTGCCGGTCTTGAGGTTGATGACAGTTGCGCCATGGGGGTGAAGGTGTTGTTTTCTCCGGATGTTTCACGGGTTATACGCTGTAAAAACAACAATTCCATGAGTGGGCTCTGCCAGAATAATTCTGCCGCATGGGGACATATTTTCTCAAAACTCGGAATATCGCACTCTCTTACCCGCAAGATTTCCGGGGAGGGGGTGTTTGCGGTCAGTAATGATACTTTGCGGGCTTTTTCCCGTGAGGAGATTATGGAGCTTCTCCGTAATGGCTTGATACTTGATGCGGTTTCGGTTGAAGTTCTTCTTGAAATGGGACTGGGGGAATATATCGGTATTGCCTCTGGAGAATGGCAGACGCTTAATGAAAAGGGTTTTGCCTATGAAGATGTTATTGGCGGCAGGAAAGAGGTCTACGGTGTGGATAATGCACGCATGTCTGCCTCCCGCTGCGCCGCAGCTGTATATGCCATGGAGATGCTGCCCGGTGCAGAAAAACTTACCCGTATAAACCGTTATACAAAAGAGGAGCTCTGCCCCGGTGCTGTATTTTTTGTGAATAAACTTGGCGGCAGGGTGCTGTCGTTGGCTTATCCTCTTGAGACAGCGCAGTTCAATATGGGGTATTTCAATAATTTCCGCCGTATATTGTGGCACAGGATCCTGCTGGATAAATTTGTAATGAAAGACGTTGTTCTCGGATGTGATGATCCTATGCAGGTTTTCCGTCACAAAGAGTGGTGCGCCTTTATCAATACTACCCAGGATGATTATGACAGTGTCAGGTTTTTCGCCCCCGGATTCCCTGCCGGAAAAACTGCCGTGCTCAGTGCTGACGGTGAATGGAAGGAAACAGTATTGACTGTCTCCGGAGATGGTTCTCTCGTTTGTGATATGCCGCTGTCTTCTTTGAAGTGTCTGCTTTTGAAATCTCTCTGAAAGGCGGAACGGTTGCGCCGTTTTTCCGTTTTTGAGTGAAAAATGTTGTAAATACTTGCACTTTTTACTTGAAAAAATGATTTTCGGGGTTATATTATATGCAGTAATTTGAATTGCATATCTGTGAACCTTGATCCGTATTGCGGATCGGTCGTGGCGGAAGCGGCTTGATAACAGTTCGTTTTTTGCACGGCTGCCGGAAGGTTCCGGAAATTGCCACTTCTGTTGGGATGGGAGCGAAAATCCTGTCTTACCTTGGGGATTCAGGAAGAATTTCCGGGAACATTTGAGGCTGTTTCCCTTGCGGTACTCCGGTACCGGTTGTCTTTCGGCTTTCTTTGCAGTTGTGCTAAAACAGGAACGAAAGATGGAAACGGCAAAAAACATTCGTGTCTATGCGGGCAGTGCTCATCCCGAATTGTCAAAGTCAATCGCAGAATATCTCGGTCTTACCCTCGGTAAGGTCAATATCATGCATTTCCCTGATGGTGAAATTTGTGTGCAATTTGAGGAAAATGTGCGCCGCGCTGATGTGTTCATCATTCAACCGACCTGTGTGCCTGTTAATGAGCATCTTATGGAGCTGATGATCATGGTGGATGCTGCCAAGCGTGCAAGTGCCGCCAGGATTACTGCGGTTTTGCCCTATTATGGTTATGCCCGTCAGCATCGCATGGATCGTCCCAGAGTGCCGATCACTGCAAAGCTTGTGGCAAATCTGCTTACTCATGCTGGTGTTGACAGGGTTCTTACTATGGATCTCCATGCTCAGCAGATCCAGGGTTTTTTTGATATTCCTGTGGATCATCTTTATGCTCGTCCTGTTCTTGTTCCGGTCATCCGTGAGCTTACCGGTGAAGCTCCGGTAGTTGTTGCTCCGGATTCCGGTTCTGCTAAAATGGCCATGTATTACTGCGATCTGCTTCAGGGCGGATTTGCTGTTATTGCCAAGCGTCGTATCAATGCTACAACAGTTGCCAGCAGTCATCTTGTCGGTGATGTTAAGGGTAAGGTTTGCGTTATCACAGATGACCT
>JAZSGI010000221.1:0-17971 GCA_045532655.1 Victivallaceae bacterium | reverse complement strand
ACCGCTTGGCCTCCGACTTTCTGGTGGTTGTTGGCAACCGCAATGGCCGTATCGGTTACGGTTATGGCAAAGTCAACGAAGTTTTTGATGCTATCCGCAAGGGTGGTGAAGCGGCCCGCCGCAATCTTTTCGACGTGCCGATGGTTGGAAACACCATTCCTCACCAGATCGAAGTCAAATTCGGCGGGGCCAAGGTTCTCATCCGTCCTGCCAGTGCCGGTACCGGTTTGATTGCCGGCGGCGCTATGCGGTCGATCCTTGAACTTGCCGGTATCAAAGACGTCCTTGCAAAGTCACTGGGTTCTTCCAATGCCGGTAACGTTGCCAAGGCCACCTTCAAGGCTATTACTGCGCTCTCTGCCAAGGATCAGATCCTTGCCAAGCGCGGTATTGAAAAACTCTAAGGGGATAAATCATGAAACTTCACGAAATCGGACCCACTCCCGGCTCCAAAAAAACCCGCAAGCGGGTTGGCCGTGGTGATTCCTCTGGCCTCGGTAAAACCGCAGGCCGTGGTGAAAAGGGACAGAAGTCCCGTACCGGTGCTGTGATCCGCCCCTTCTTTGAAGGCGGTCAGACTCCTTATTTCCGCCGCTTGCCCAAGCGCGGTTTTAACAGTCCGGATCATATCGTCTATCAGTTGGTGAACCTCTCCGTTCTGGAAGAAAACTTTGAAGCTAACGATGTTGTCGATACTGAAGCACTCCGTGCCAAAGGTCTTTTCGGCAAGAAAGAGTTGATGCTCAAAGTTCTTGCAAATGGTGAAATCACCAAACCGCTCACCGTCAAAGCAGAAAAATTTTCCGCTGCAGCACAAGCTAAAATTGAAGCTGCCGGCGGCAAATGCGAGGTGATCGGCTAAATAACCGATAATGCGTTTCCGGCAGCTGTGCAAGCAACTGTCGGAAACGTATGTTTCCTACAAAAAGAAAGGGTAATGAACCATGTTAAAGGCGTTCATCAATGTCTTTAAAGTAAAAGAATTGCGTGACCGGGTGCTGTTTACCGCCGGGATCATCGTGCTGGTCCGTATTGCGGCTGCAATTCCCTGTCCCGGAGTCAATCCGGAAGCACTTCAGCAATATCTCGCCCAATTAAGTGCGGCCAGTGATGCCAGCGGGACAGTGATGAGCTTTTTTAATATGTTTTCCGGCGGAGCTCTGGAAAAGTTTGCCATCGGTACTCTCGGTATTATGCCGTATATCACTGCATCTATTATTATGCAGCTGCTTGTACCGGTTGTTCCTTCTCTGGAAAAAATCCAGCGTGAAGGCGAGTCCGGACGTGCCAAGATCAATCAGTATACCCGTTATCTGACAATAGCTGTCTGTATTTTTCAGGGTATGGCTGCTGTTCTTACCATGGTTGATCCTTCCCGTATCGGTTTGAGTTCGCCCCAGTCCTTCGGTCTTGATTCTCTTTTTGTAGGTGGTCAGAAATCATTTATTTTTGTCAATGTGATCGTTCTTGTGGCTGTTACCATGATGATTATGTGGTTGGGCGAACAGATCACTGAACGCGGTATCGGTAACGGTGCAAGTATTATTATCACCATCAATATCATTGCCCGTATGCCTGATGCGATCATTCAGCTTATCCAGAGCATTTTTGACAAGTCAGAGGCCAGTTTGAACCTTGTGAAGGTGCTTTTGCTTGTGGTTATTTTCCTTGCTGTCACCGCTGCGACAGTTATGCTTACTCTGGGATATCGCCGCATACCCATCCAGATAGCCCGTAAAACAGTTGGCGGTCAGCTTCAGGGCGGCAGTACTTATCTGCCTCTCAAAGTAAACTTTGCCAACGTTATGCCCATTATTTTTGCCGGCGCATTGATGATCGTACCGAATGTTCTTTTCAACTGGTGCGCCCAGCGTTTTGCCTGGACCGGCTGGACAACTCTTGCCAGCATGTTCAACTACGGTCAGGCAGGCTATTTTGTTCTCTATGCTTTGCTTATTATCGGATTTTCCTTCTTCTGGGTATCCACCCAGTTCAATCCGATCCAGATATCTGAAAACCTCAAACGTGAAGGTGCTTATATCCCCGGTATCCGTCCCGGAGAACCTACTGCGGATTTCCTTGATGGTTCCATGACCAGAGTGACCTTCGGCGGGGCAATTTTCCTTACTGCTCTTGCTATATTCCCCATGCTGCTGGGACAGATTTTCAATGTTCCTCCGCTTATTGATCAGTTCTTCGGCGGAACAAGTCTGCTGATCATGGTGGGGGTTACTCTTGATACCATGCGTCAGATGGAATCGCACCTGACAATGCGTAACTATGATGGATTCCTGAAGAGCGGCAGACTTCAGGGACGCAGCCGGTGAGCTGTGTTATGAGTTCTGCTGTAATAGCAATAGATGGCCCGGCGGCCTCCGGCAAAAGCACGGTGGCAAGTCGGGTCGCCGCTGTTTTCGGGATACCGGTTTTGAATACCGGCAGCATTTTCCGCCTGATCGCTTATGAAGCTTCCCGGAATGAGTTTCCGGTGACAGAAGAGAATATTGCAGAATTTCTTGCCGCACTTGCTCCCCGTATTTCCTGGGAACGCCGTGTCGGTGAATTCCTTTTTGCTGTTGACGGCCGTGTTCTTTCTTCTGAACTGCGGGCGCCTGAGACTGCTGCCGGGGCCAGTCGTATAGCTGCTGTACCTGCTGTCCGGGCATTTGTGCTTGATATTGAACATAAAATAGCAGCAGACGGATGGCTGGTTATGGAAGGCAGAGATATTGGCAGTGCTGTTTTCCCTGATGCCAAATACAAGTTTTACGTTTTTGCCTCTCCTCTTGAACGTGCCAGACGCAGACTTGCCCAGGCGGGTGAAAACGCTGACGGAGCCACTTTGGAAAGCGTGGCTGCTGAGATTGCTGCCAGAGATGATTTTGACTCCAGACGAGCCGCTGCACCTCTTAAAATAGCAGATGGTGCGATCGTTGTTGATACTTCTGATATGGATATAGAAACAGCAGTAAGATATGTTGTCGAAAGGATAGATCCCCATGTCGTGGCATGAATCAGAATACAGAGTTTCTTATGGCGATACAGATTGCATGGGTGTGGTCTATTACGCCAATTATCTTGAGTTTTTCGAGCGTTCCCGTACGGAACTTCTCCGTTCCGCAGGTCTGCCTTACCGGCAGCTTGAATCAGAAGGCATCTTTTTTCCGGTTTCAGAAGTTCAGATCAAATATTTTGCCAGTGCATGTTACGATGATCTGCTCACTTTGAAAAGCTGTGTTTCTGCTGCCCGGGGAGTGCGGCTTGAAATTACCACCTGCGTTTTCCGGGGTGACGAACTGCTTGTGCGCGGAACTGTAACTCTGGCATGTGTTGACCGCAACCGCAAACCAGTGCGTTTGCCCGAAAGTATAAAAAGAATCAGCGAACTCTACAAAGGAGACGGTGATGAATAAAAATTTCATTTCTTCCGGCGAGCTTTATCCCTTGCTCTTCAAGCCCATTTATGTCGAACGTATGTGGGGTGGGACCCTTATGTCAGAAACCCTCGGCAGGAATGTGCCTGATACTGGTACACCCATCGGGGAGTCATGGGAATTGTCTGATCGTGACGATGCAGCCAGTGTTGTTGAAAACGGTCCCCTTGCCGGTTTTACACTCGGTGAACTTGTAAAATATTATCAGCAGCTTTTGCTGGGCAAAAAGTATAACGGTGGCCGTTTCCCGCTGTTGGTCAAACTTATTGACGCCGGTGACCGCCTGAGTTTGCAGGTACACCCTGACGAAAGTGCCTGCGCCGAACTTGGCGGCGGAGCAGAACCCAAGACCGAAATGTGGTATATCATTTCCTCCCGCAGCGATGGTACGATCATGGCCGGCTTGAGCCCCCGTGCCACCAGACAGCAGCTTATTGAAAAAATCGATTCATGCGATGTTGAAAAACTTCTGCAGGTAAATGTGTCCATTCCCGGCGATGCCTATTTCATTCCCTCCGGCACCCTCCATGCCATAGGTGCAGGAAATCTCATACTTGAAATACAGCAGAATTCAGACACCACTTACCGTGCCAGTGACTGGGGCAGGGTCGATGCCTCCGGCAAGCCAAGAGAGCTTCATCTTGACAAGGCACTTGCTTCCATAGACTTCCGCAACCGTTCCAATCCCCGTGTTCCCGGAGTCAGTGGAGTTGTTTCTCATAACCGGAAACTGCCGCTTGTTTCCCAGTGCCGTTTCTTTGCCGTGGATGATCTGCATATTGTTTCTCCCTGGCAATTCAATACAGCTAACGAAAGTTTTCACTTGCTTACTCCGGTGAGCGAAGCGATCAATATTTACCGTCCTTTCAACAACGAAAAAGTTACTGTGGAGGTGGGGCGTACAGTTATGATCCCTGCCAATTACGGTGAATATATTGTTGAATCTGTCTCCGGTAAGGTGGCAAAAGTTATCAAATCATCTTTGTAAGGTATAAAAACAGGTTTTTTTCATGGCTTTTCAGATAATCAGAGATATTGAATCATGGCTCAAAAGTGAATATCCGCAGGCATCACTTCCTGCCAACTGGGAGATCGTTCCTGAACGCTGTCCGGAAGGGATGGAAGGGGAACTTGTGGTGAATGTGTTCCGCTTTGCCCGTAATTTCGGAGCTAATCCGGCTGAACTTGCTTCCCGTATACAGGAAATGGCAGAGGCGCATTGCGATGTAGAGAAGGCTCAGGTCGTCAAGGCATTTCTCAATCTCACCCTGACTCCTGCTGCGCTTTTCCGTGATGTTGCCGGTTCTCCCCTTGACCCGGCGGCCGGTGTCCTGCCGGAGACTGAACGCAAACGTATACTTATAGAGTATTCAGCCCCCAATACAAATAAACCCCAGCATCTCGGTCATGTCCGAAACAATACTATAGGAATGGCAATGAGTTCCCTGCTCAAACGTGCAGGTCATACAGTCATTCCCATCAACCTTGTCAATGACCGCGGTATACATATTTGCAAATCGATGCTTGCTTACCAGCATTGGGGGAATGGCGAAACCCCTGAATCTTCCGGTATAAAAGGGGATCATCTTGTGGGGAAATACTATGTGGAATTTGCAAAGCATTTTGCCGATGAGGTAGCCGCTTTGAAAAAAGCCCGTCCCGAACTTGCGGACAAGGACTCTGATGAACTTTTTCTTGATACAGAACTTGGTGCCGCCGCCCAGGAAATGCTCCGTAAATGGGAAGCCGGTGACGAAGAGGTGCGTAAACTCTGGAAACTTATGAATTCATGGGTTTTTGAAGGCTTTGCAGCAACCTATAAGCGTTATGGAGTGGAATTTGCCCATACTTATCTTGAAAGCGAAACTTATCTGCTGGGCAAAGACCTCATTGCTGACGGCCTTGCCCGCGGAGTCTTTTTCAAGCGTGAAGATGGTGCAGTATGTGCAGATTGCGGCAAGCTCGGAACAAAAGTCGTCCTCCGTTCTGACGGAACAAGCGTGTATATCACACAGGATATCGGTACTACTGTGAAAAAGTTCCAGGATTGGAATCCTGAAATGCAGATGTGGGTGGTAGGCGATGAGCAGAATCTGCACTTTAAACTTCTCTTTGATATTCTCGGCCGTCTCGGCAATGAATGGGCAAAAGATTTGCATCACCTTTCGTACGGTATGGTAAATCTGCCTTCCGGCAGGATGAAGAGCCGTGAAGGTACAGTCGTGGATGCGGATGATCTTTTTGATGAAATGAGTGATCTTGCGTATCAGGCCTGCCGGGAACGTTTGAGTGAAGATTCTGCTGTTGATGAAACTGAACTTCGTAATCGTGCAGAAATCATCGGTCTCGGGGCACTGAAATTCATGCTGCTTAAATTCAACAGCAAGACTACAATAATGTTCGATCCTGCTGCCTCCATCCGTTTTGACGGTGATACCGGTGCCTATGTTCAATACGCTGCCGCCCGTATCAAGTCGATCCTCGGTCGTGCCGGAGAGGTTGTTCCCGGAGAGGCAGATTGGAGCCTGCTTGCTTCCCCTGCAGAAAAAAGGCTGGGTATCGAATTGGGATTTTATGCGCAGACTATAGCCGATGCTGCCCGTAAACTTGATTGTTCGGTGTTGGTTGCGTATTTGCTGGAACTTGCCAAGTCTTTCAACCGTTTTTATCGGGAGTGCCCGGTACTCAACGCCGGAGATGCGGCATTGAAACAAGCCCGCCTTGCTCTGATTTCCAGTGTACGCGATGTCCTTGTTGATGGTCTTGCCGCTCTTACCATAGGTGTTCCTGCAGCCATGTGATCATGAAAAAAAGAACTGCAGCCTACACAACAGGACCGATCCCGATAACCATGCTCAAGAATTCCTGCGCCATGCTCGCAGGGACGCTTGCCATGTCCGGGTACAATATTGCCGACACCTATTTTGTCGGACGCATGGAAGGGCAATCGCCACTTGCCGCAATGGGATTTACTTTTCCCATTATTATGCTTGTCGGGTGTTTGTTTCACGGCATAGGGATCGGAGTGGTAACTCCTGCGGCACAGGCCCTCGGTGCGGAAAAGCGGAAGAGGGCCATACGTCTTGTTTCCGGCGGTGTTGTACTTATGGTGCTTACTTCCCTTGTGCTTGCAGTTTTGGGCATGGCTACATCGGAATGGTTTTTCAATGTATACGGAGCCACCGGTGAAACGCTGGAAATGGTTACCGGCTACATGAATATATGGTTTTTCGGTTGCGTGACAGCTGCTTTATCCATGGGGGGTAACAGTATTCTTATTGCTGTTGGAGATTCAAAATTCGCCAGTGGCATGATGATTGCAGGTATGTTGGTGAACGTCGCGCTTGACCCATGGTTTATTTTCGGTGGAGCAGGTGTTCCTGCCATGGGCATAAAAGGTGCAGCTCTTGCCACTGTTATTTCTCAGGCATTCAGTGCGATAGTTATTATGCTGATACTGAATTTGCGGCATAAACTGCTGCGCTTTGAGATCATTCCGTGGCGGGAATTGAAAATTGTGTGGAAAAAGGAAGTGTTTTTTGCCATACCTTCCACTATCGGTATGCTGATGATGCCTGCCGGCAGCTTTATTATTACGGGAATAACTGCCAACTTCGGAGATGCAGTAATGGGAGCTACAGCGGCAAGCGGCAGATTGGAAATGGTGGCATTTGTTTTTCCCATGTCTATCGGAATGACACTTTTGCCGATGATCGGACAGAATTTCGGCGCAAAACTTTATTCAAGAATACGGGAATGCCGGAAATTTTCCATGGGCTTTGCTTTTATATTTCTCAATTTACTGGCAGTTGTATATTTTATTTTTGCTCCCGAATTGGTCGGTATTTTTGCGAAAGATGAAGAAATCAGGGATGTTATGATCGTATGTATGCGTATAATCCCATGGGGATTTGCTATGACAGAAATACACCGTTTTTCCGGATTTTTCTATACCGGCTGCGGCAGACCTGCCGCTGCGGCATGGCTCAATGCATTGCGTATCATGGGACTTATGGTGCCATTTTCCTTCATAGCGCTGCTTTTTGATCACTGGGTGTGGCTGTTTGTTGCCCGTCTGGTGGCAGACATTATTGCCGGGAGTGTCGGATTTGCTGCATCTCATATTATGCTGTCACGTTTGCCGGCAGATGGTTTGCCGCCTCCTGTTGCGACCAGAAACTGGTATGGACAAAAAATCCGTCGTGATCTGCAGGCGCAAGCTGTTGCTCAGGCTGATATTGACAACCGCAGCAGTACCCAGTAAAGAAAATCTGTAAAAATCTATAAAAAAAGAGGGCAGTCCGTTTTTCGGGCCGCCCTCTGTGATTTAAAGAGAGATTTTATTTTTCAGTCAGTGCGATTATCCTGTTGCCAACTTGCGCGAAGGCATCTTTGACCGGACTGGCTTCTTCGCTAACAGCAAATGGATTACCGGAATCCCCACCGGCGCAGACACGGGGATCCAGCGGCAGTTTGCCGAGGAGTTCCACGGAATAATCTTTGGCAAGTCTTTCTCCTGCTCCGGAAGAGAATATATTTGTTACTTTGCCGCAGTCGGGGCAGACAAATCCTGACATGTTTTCAACGATACCAAGGATATTATAGTTCAGCTGGCGGCAGAAATTGATGGATCTTGCCACATCACTTGCAGCTACGTTCTGCGGCGTAGTCACAATTACGGCCCCGTCGGCATCTGTTATCATCTGGCACACTGAAAGCGGTTCGTCCCCGGTGCCGGGAGGACAATCGACTACCAGATAATCAAGATCCCCCCAGCTTACATCGTTGAGGAGCTGCTTGATGACCGATATTTTCATGGGTCCGCGCCAGACCACCGGAGCATCGGTACGGTCAAGCAACAGGCCCACAGACATGATCATAATACCGCACGCTTCCACCGGGAATATCCCTGAACCGTCGGAGTCCGGTACAACGTCTGCCGCCCCCAGCATTTCCGGCACACTGGGACCGTGCAGGTCAACATCCAGCAAACCCACTTTTTTCCCGACCGAAGCAAGGTATCTGGCAAGATTTACTGATACAGTACTTTTGCCGACACCGCCTTTGCCGGACATTACCACGATTTTGTGTTTGATCCTGCCGAGTTTTGCCGCCAATTCACATGCTTCACTTTTTTCTTTTGATGAGCAACTTGAACAGTTGCCGCTGCATTCACTCATTTTTATCCTCCATTAAAAGTTGATTTCAAGTTCAGTTTCGATTGTAGTAAGGTTTTTTGCGCCGTCAGCGGTCACCGCTGCCAGATCTTCCAATCTCACGCCGCCCCATTCTGCATCATATACTCCGGGCTCAACAGTTACAATATTACCTGCCTGGAGGGGTGTATCTGCATTTGGGGAGAGGCGTGGCATTTCGTGTATTTCCAGCCCGACTCCATGGCCGAGGCCGTGAAAAAAGCCCACGGCACGTCCCCGGGAGTCCACACCTGTCGGAAAACCTGCCCCGGCAAGGAAATCTGCCGCATTATTGTGCAGTTCGGCTCCTGTCATGCCGGGGGCTGTACATGACATTGCTGTATCACGGGCTTTTTTCACTGCTTCAAATGCTTTGCGGACGATTTCCGGAGCTTTGCCCCTGACAACGGTGCGTGTCAGGTCGCCCCAATAGCCGCTTGTGCAATCCCGCGGAAATATGTCAATAACAATGGGGGTATCGGCATAAAGCTGACCCGAACCGGAATTGTGAGGCTGGGATGAATCTCTGCCGCCGGCGGCAATAGTACCGGAAGCCGATGCGCCGTTACGGGCACATTCGCTGTCAATTATACTGCGCAAAATTTCGCTGGTAAAAGGTTCTCCGCCGAGAAAAAGTCTTTTCTGTTCGTCCTGTACCGTTTCCCGCAAGGCGTTGAAGGCTGCCCGCATTGCTTTTTGGGCGGTCATATTTGCCTTTTCGACAGCTTTTATTTCCTCTTCGCTTTTGACAGCCCGTTCCGGAGCGAAAGCTCCTTTCTGTACTTTCAGGCGGAATCCCTCTTTACGCAGGAAATCCGCAGTGGCAACAGGGAAATACGCCGGTACGTTCCAGCAGGTTATACCTTCCCGTCTGCCAATGGCGTTGAGCAGCGTGAAAAGACCGGCAGAATTTTTCCCGGTAAACTCCCGGAAATCATGAACCGTTACCCCGCAGCAGGCTTCCGCTTTTGCCCTGTCATATTCCAATGGCGAAAGGACGATATGTTTTTCCCGGCCTATGCGGTAATAAATAAAATCGTCTGGAGCTTTGAATCCCGACAGATACCATATATCTGCACAGTTTTCGCTGGCTGCGACTATTAAATCTGCTGTTTTCATGATATTGCTCTCTCTTGCGGCTTGAAAAATCATCATTCCGGAGTTAATTTATATCAAATTACAAAAATTTCCAATGAAAACTGCGAGAAAGGAGCAGGAAATATTATGAACAACACTCTTTGGGGCGTATATATCCTCTGTATTGCCGTCGGCTATGTCATCGGTTCGGTACCTTTCGGGTACATTATCGGCAGGTGTCATGGTATGGATATTCGGCAATTCGGGTCGGGGAATATCGGTGCGACCAATGTTTTGCGGGTGATCGGACCTTTCTGGGGAAGAACGTGTTTCCTGCTTGACTTCCTGAAAGGGTTTATGCCTGTAGTCGCCGCCAGAGTGCTGATTTCTGCCGGAATCATTGAAGATAAATGGGACATCCTGCCTTTGCTGGTACTGGCCGGTGTTGTTGCAGGACACATGTTTACATGTTTCCTTAAATTCAAAGGCGGCAAGGGTATTGCCACAGCTGCCGGTGGTGTTTTTGCTATAGCACCCGTTCCGCTTCTTGCCGCACTGATGATCTGGATAATTGTTTTCAAAATTTCACGCTATGTATCGCTGGGCAGCATCATTGCCGCCGCATCCCTGCCGCTTTTGGCCGTTGCAAATAATTTTATTGCCGGTAAATGCGGCAGCTGCCGGATCGTACAGCCGCTTCCCCGTGCAGCAGTGATTTTTCTCTGTGCAGTGGCTCTGCTTGCCATTCTGAAGCACAAATCAAATATCAAACGTCTGCTCGCAGGGACGGAAAACCGTTTCGAGCGCAGAGGCCGCAAGAACGAAAAGGAGAATGAATGATGAAGATTGCAGTTCTCGGTGACGGCGCATGGGGCAGTGCCCTTGCCATGAACCTTGCCCGCAATGGACATGAGGTTATCGTTTGGGGGGCTTTCCCTGATTATATAGAAAAATTACAGAAAGAACGGGTGAACTCCCGCTTCCTTCCTGGAGTGGAATACCCTGACGGCGTTACATTCACTGCCGATGCCGCTGATACTGCCTCTGCCGGAGTGTGGGTGTTGGCGACTCCCACACAATTTTTGCGCCCGGTTTTGCAGAAATTCAAAAATATTTTTGCCCTTGACTCAGGCAGGATCGTTGTGGATATTGCCAAAGGTATTGAAGACGGTACCTGGCTGCGTATCGGGGAGATGGTTGCAGATGAGTGGGGCGAAGTTGCCAATTATGTGACTTTGTCCGGTCCCAGCCATGCCGAAGAGGTGTCACGTTCAATGCCGACAGCTGTGGTGGTGGCATCCAAAAGTACTTCTGCCTGTGAAACTGTCAGAGATTTGTTTATGAACAGTACTTTCCGGGTATATACATCAGATGATGTAGTCGGACTTGAACTGGGCGGAGCCCTGAAAAATGTAATGGCTATTGCCGCAGGCATCATTGACGGTATGCAGCTTGGTGATAACCCGAAAGCCGCTCTGATGACCCGCGGGATCGCTGAAATGGGCAGGCTCGGTGCTGCTCTCGGAGGAAAGGCGGAAACCTTTGCAGGACTTTCCGGTATAGGTGACCTGATCGTGACCTGTACCAGCCGCCACAGCCGCAACAGATTCGTTGGCGAAGAACTTGGCAAGGGGCGTAAGATCGAAGATATCACTGCCGGTATGGGGATGGTGGTTGCCGAGGGTGTACGGACATGCCGCGGGGCTTATGAATTGTCTGTACGTGCCGGAGTGGAAACCCCTATAATCCAGCAGATGTACAGGATATTGTATGAGGGCCAGTCGCCGGAACAGGCGATAGAGGAACTTATGAACCGTAATGCCCGACCGGAGCTTGATTGAATGGCAGACGGATTTGAATTTTTGAAGGGTAAGAGTGTTGCGGTGACCGGCGGAGCCGGGTTTATCGGCACAAACATTACCCGTGAACTTCTGGAACACGGTGCAAAGGTCGTTTGCCTTGATAATTTTGCCACCGGGCACAGAAAAAATATCCAGCCTTTTTTCAGCAACAGCAATTACAGGCTTGTAGAGGGGGATATCAGGGTGCCGGATGATTGCAATGAAGCATTTGCCGGGGCCGATTATGTTCTGCATCAGGCGGCTCTCGGTTCTGTGCCCAGATCTGTGGCTGATCCCGTGGAAAGTACATCTGTGAATGTGACAGGGTTTGTTACAGTACTGCATACTGCCAGACTTGCCGGAGTGAAAAAGGTGGTTTATGCTTCCAGCAGTTCTGTTTATGGTGATTCGCAATCTTTGCCGAAAAAAGAACCTGATCTGGGTGTGCCGCTCAGCCCCTATGCTGCAGGCAAACACAGCTGCGAACTCCTTGCGTCCTCTTTTGCGGCGGCTTATGATATGGCGGTAGTGGGCTTGCGTTATTTCAATGTTTTCGGTCCCCATCAGGATCCATCGGGAGCATACAGTGCCGTGGTTCCCCGTTTTGCTGCAGCTCTGCTGGCAGGCAAAAGACCCGTTATCAACGGTAACGGTGATGCCATATCCCGTGACTTTACATATGCAGGCAATGTTGTCCGGGCAAATATTCTCGCAATTGCTGCCGGACCGCAGGCAAACGGCAGGGCTTTCAATATAGCTTGCGGCGGGTCTGTGACTCTCAATGAACTGCTGACGGCGATGAAACGTGAAATTTCCTGTTATGTTCCTGCCGCCGCAGATATTGAACCGGAATACGATTCCGTGCGGGTGGGGGATATCCCTGCTTCCTGTGCTGATATCTCTCTTGCCGGGAAAGTGCTTGGATATAAACCGGAAATCACTTTTGCCGAGGGTATAAAACGCACCTGCCGCTGGTATGCCGGAGAAAGTCATAAAATATGAAAAAGGTCATGATGATCGCCAATATGGATGAGGTGATCTATCTTTTCCGGCGGCAGCTTGTTGCCGCTCTTGTGGAAAACGGCTGCAAAGTAACCGTGGTTGCGCCGGAGGGACCTTATACGGAAGAATTGATTGCCGCCGGAGCCGAAAGGATCTGTTTCCCCTTATCCCGGCACGGAGTGAATCCTTTTGCAGAAATCCGGCTTTTGGCACGTTATTTGAAAGTCATCAGGGAGAATTCTCCTGATATCGTACTTACTTATACAGTAAAACCAAACTGTTATGCCGGGCTGGTGTGCCGTATGCTCGGTATACCTTTTCTGCCTAATGTGACGGGTGTCGGAGAGGCTTTTCAGAAAAAAGGAGCAGTAAAATTTTTTGCTTCCCGCCTGCTTCAGGCCTCTTTTGCCGGTGCTGCAACTGTTTTCTTTCAGAATCGCAGCAATATGGATACTTTTACCGCCGCCGGAATCGTGCCGCCTGAAAAATGTCTTTTGCTTCCCGGCAGCGGTGTTGATCTTGATGTCAATAAGTACAGGGCATATCCTCCACCGCATGAGCCTTTGCGTTTCGGGATGGCGGCCCGCTTCTGCCGTTCAAAAGGAGTGGCAGAGTATTTTGCTGCCGCCGGTATGCTGCAAAAGGCGCATCCGGGCAGAGTGGAGTTTCACTTTGCCGGCCCTGTTGACGATCACAAACTTTTGAAAGACGTTGATAACGGCAGTGTAATCATACATCCGGCAATGGCGGCAGGGGAAATGCCTGAATATTTTGCCGGACTTGATGTTCTGGTGCATCCAAGTTATCATGAGGGGCTTTCCAATGTTATTCTGGAGGCGCTGGCATGCGGTCGTCCGGTACTTGCCAGTGATATTCCGGGGTGCCGGGAATGTTGCGGAAATGATTCCGGGATATTGTTCCCGGCGAAATCTGCAGATGCGCTTTGTGCTGCGGCAGAAAAATTCATCTCCCTCAGCCATGCTGAACGTGCTGGAATGGGTGAGCGCGGCAGAAAATTTGTTGAAAAGCATTTCAGCCGCCGGAAAGTGACTGCGGCATATCTTGAAACCATAAAGAAAATACCCGGTTGATGTGTTTTTTTGAGCGTAAGGAGTGGTACCGGCAGGCAAAAGGTGTAATTTATTGGCTTATATCACTTGAAAAATCAAATTTTTGGTGTAGTTTAAAGGCGGAAAATCAAGTATAGGATAAACAGGCGATGCAGGCTACACGAGAAGGATTAAAAAAATATTTTGGATATGATTGTTTCCTGGATAATCAGGAGCAGGTTGTGGATAATGTTTTTTCCGGTGGTGACTGGTGTGTTGTGATGCCCACCGGAGCAGGAAAAAGTTTATGTTATCAACTGCCTGTATTGATGCGTCCGGGATACGGGATAGTTGTTTCTCCGCTTATTTCTCTTATGAAAGATCAGGTGGATTCGCTCGTTGCCAGAAATATTCCTGCAGAACTTGTCAATTCCACTGTGGATTTTGCTGAACAATTACAGATATTCGGCAGGGTCAAAGCCGGCAAAGTGAAATTGCTTTATGTTGCTCCGGAACGTTTCCGGGCAGGAAGTTTCCGCAATCTTCTGCGTGAGTGTCCTCCGGATATAATGGTTGTTGATGAGGCGCATTGTATAAGCCAGTGGGGACATGATTTCCGCCCCAGTTATCTTACTCTCGGCGAGATCGCTGCAGAACTTGGCATTGCACAGGTGTGTGCCTTTACTGCTACGGCAACACCGAGGGTGCGGGAGGATATCACCAGACAGCTGCGCCGTCCGGAGATGAAGTTTGCTGTAGCCGGATTCAAACGGCCCAATCTTTCATTCAGGGTGGAAGATACCCCTACTGCGGAAAGCAAGAAAAAACTGCTTAAAAAAATCCTTGCTGACCGCAAACCGACTATTATTTATGCCTCCACCCGCAAACTGGTTGATGAGCTTGCCGCCGAATTCGGGTGTATAGCCTACCATGCCGGTCTGGATGATGCCGCCCGAAACAAGGCGCAGGAGCGGTTTATGAGCGAAAGCTGTCCGGTTCTTGCTGCCACCAATGCTTTTGGCATGGGGATCGACCGCAGCGATGTCCGCCGGGTCATACATTATACTTTTACCGGCAGTCTGGAGGCTTATTATCAGGAGGCCGGACGTGCCGGACGGGATGGGGAAGCGGCAGAATGTATTATGTTTTTCTGTTACAGCGACCGTTTTGTGCAGGAATTCCTCATCGATATGAACAATCCGCCGGAAGAACTTGTCAGAGATCTCTGGACAGTCCTGCTCCGCCGCAGTGCCGGGAGTGATGACGGGGTCGTGGAAATGAGCGGAAAAGATCTTGTGGAAGCTGTTCCCGGAGCGAAAAACGAGACACAGATCGCAAGTGCGATGCGTGTGCTGGATAAGGCCGGATATGTGGAACGGGAAAACAGGACGGAGGAATCTCCCGGTACATTGAAATTTATAAAGAGCATTGAGGAGGCGAGGGATGATATCGGCAGCCGTATCACCCAGCGTTCGATTTTTATTGAAAAGTGTTTTGCCGCTTACGGCGAGAGTCTCTTTGCCGGTATCAAAGTCGGTTATAGCGAGCTTGAAAATCTCACCGGATTGAATGGGGATCAGTTGCGCCGTGTACTGCGGGCGCTGGTCAATGATATCATTCAGTGGCATCCGCCTTTTTCCGGAGTTGCGACAAAGATAATCAAAGGCGATGACAGGCAGCTGCTTGACGTTGATTTTACAGCGTTGAATGACAAGAGGGATTTTGAAATGTTCCGTCTGGACGAGGTCATAACATATACCCGTGCCGCCGGATGCCGTCAGAAATATATTATTGAGTATTTTGGCGAAACCGCAGGGGATTGGCAGTGTGATTCCTGCGACCATTGCCACGGTCAGGATCTCTGGCGCGATGCCACCAGACGGGAAATGGAGATAGCGGCAGTGGTTCTGGAAACTGCAGCCGGGTTCCGCGGCCGTATAGGAAGGAATAAACTCAGTTTACTGCTTTCCGGCGGAAAAAGGCTGGAAATGGTAAGCAGCCGTCTGCTGGAACATCCCATGTTCGGGGCATTGGATATGCTGAAACCACGTGATATCATGCAGTTTTTGCAATCTCTTGAGGCTCAGGGGCTGCTGGAAGCTGTCACAGAGACAGAGTTCCCCTGTGTGGATATCTCTGCCGCAGGACGGAAATGGCTCCAGAGCCCCGGCAGTATCAAAGTGAACTTCCCGCCTCTTGCCGCCGCCGGAGGCGCAGAAAAGCGCAGCAGCAGGAGAAGCGGTGTCTTTGCCGACGATGATTCGCTCAATAACCGTCAGATGCTTCTTTTTGAAGAATTGCGCCGGATAAGGAGCGAAATGGCTGCGTCAAAGGGCATACCGGCCTTTCAAATATTATCCGATGCCACGCTGAAACTGCTGGCAAGTGTTGCACCGCAGTCCACAGCGGAGGCAATGCAGATAAGGGGAATCGGACCGGCAAAAGCGGCAACTGTTCTGCCCCGTATGCTGGAGGCGATCAGAAAATGGCGCAAAGAGTCCTGAATTAACAGAAAAATCAGCTGAAAGGAGTTAAAATGGATGTAATAAATGCAATCGGGAATTTCCTGGCAGAAAGCAGAAATTTTTACTTTTATCTTGCTTTGGCAGGGAGTGTGATGTTTGTGGTACAGCTCCTGCTGATGCTGTTCGGCGGTGCGGTGGATGCCGATGCTGATGCGGCTGATTTTGAGGCAGCTGATATTGATCTGGCTGACAGCAGCGGGATTTCTCTTGTCAGTTTCTTCTCCTTGCGCAGTATGCTTGCTTTTGTCACTTTTTTCGGCTGGGCGGGATTTTTCTGGGGCGGCAGCGGCTGGCTTGGATTTGCTGTTTCATTCGGTTGCGGTCTGCTGATGATGGTGCTGACCACAATGCTGGTGTGGTTCTTCTTCAAAATGCAGCAGTCCGGCAATATTGCGGAAGAGGATTTTATCGGCAGGGACGGTAAAGTTTATGTTTCCATACCGGCAGATGGTGCCGGTTCCGTGACTGTAAAGTTTGAAAATTGTACCCGCACCGTGCGTGCTGTTGCTGATTCGCCGATTGTGGCAGGAACCATTGTCAAAGTAGTGAGTTCTGCCGGATTCGATACATATAAAGTTGAAAAAAATTGAAGTCAGACAGATAAATACAGGGAAGGAAAACGTTTATGGACAAGGAAATCATAATCTTTATCGTACTTGCTGTTGTCGTACTTGTGGTGCTTTTTCTTATGCTGGCATCACGGTTCCGCAAATGTCCCTCTGACCGCATCATGGTCATTTACGGTAAGACTGCCGGTAACAAGGCCGCCACCTGTATTCACGGCGGTGCAAAATTCGTTATACCCATTTTTCAGGATTACGGGTATATTTCCCTGCGTCCGCTGCAGCTGGATGTGAACCTGGGCAACGCTTTGTGTAAACAGAATATCCGTATCAACGTCCCCAGTGTTTTTACTGTGGGGGTAAGTACAAAACCGGAAATCATGGGCAATGCCGCAGAGCGTCTTTTCGGTCAGAGTCCGGATGCCATTGCAGAATTGAGCCGTGATATCATTCTCGGTCAGCTGCGTCTTGTTATTGCTTCCATGACCATCGAGCAGATCAATGCCGATCGGGAAACATTTCTCCGGCAGGTGGAAACAAATGTTGCAGAAGAACTTAACAAAATCGGTCTGGAACTGTTGAACGTGAATATCACTGATATCACCGATGAATCCGGTTATATCGAAGCAATCGGTAAACGGGCCGCCAGCGAAGCTATCAACCGTGCCAAAATCGATGTGGCAGAGGAAACCCGCAAAGGTTCGACCGGTGAAGCCGAGGCACAGAAACAGGAACGTATCGCTGTTGCTGCAGCTGATGCCGAAGCCGTCTCCGGTGAAGCCGATGCCGAGCAGAAACGCCGCATTGCGATCAAACATGCCGACTCCCTTGCAACGCAGGGGGAAAACGTTGCTGCCATCGAAATCGCCAAATCAAATGCAGACCGTGCTGAACAGGAAGCCGAGGCCCACCGCCGGGGCGAAGTCGCCCGCCGTGTTGCCGAGGCCCAGATCGAACAGGCACAGTTTGAAGCAGAAAAAGCTGTTCAGATTTCCCGTGCCGAAATGGAGCGGGAGAAACAGTATGCCGAAGTTCTTGTGGCAGCAGAGATCCGCAAACGTGAAATTGAGATCCAGGCCGAGGCCGATGCCGAAAAACTCCGCCGGGAAGCTGCCGGTGAAGCCGATGCCATTTACGCCAAACTTTCTGCAGAGGCCCGTGGTAATTTTGAGATACTTAAAGCTAAAGGCGAAGGTTACAAACAGATCATTGATGCATGTGCCAGTGATGCTGACGCCGCAGGCAAGATGCTCCTGATCGAAAAACTCAAGGAAATCGTGGAATT
>JAZSGI010000233.1:0-2091 GCA_045532655.1 Victivallaceae bacterium | reverse complement strand
GCCAAGTTTCGGCGGAGACTGGCGTCAGGTTTATTCTGTAAAAATGGAATGGTGAACTCTATTGAGGTAATTTCAAAAGTCATTCAAAAAATGGCAAAGATGCCATTCGCAAAGAGCGGCAAAGGGTAGTTTGAGGTTGCTACCTGTAAGGTAACAGCCGAAAACGCTCCCTTTCTCAGATCGAAGCGAGGGAGCTTTGACAAATTTGAGGAGTTTTGAAATTGCCTCTACTGTTTCTTGAAAAAACTCCCGGCGGAAATACAGGCAACAGTACTCATGGCAACATCATCCAGGGCTCCGATGAAAGGGATGGGATCCGGCAGAATATCCACCGGCATAACAGTCCAGACTATTGCAAAAATAACAATAACCAGCAACCTCGGCCATTGAGCGATACTGCAAAGTATGGATTTGCCGACAAAGAGATGTTTGTTGGGTACCATCAGAGAACCGTTACCGGTGTTGTTGATATATACGAGATCAAAATCATAAACCATCTTTCTGGTAAGGGCCGATGCTATCTGATTTATTTCCATATCATTGTATTCAAATCCCCTGCCCCGCAGCGATGCATATTCCCCGGCAACTATTTCCCTGACACAGTTTTCAGTAACAGAACCATCCCTTTGCAAACGGGTCATTATTCTTATAACAGTACGCAGAGCCACTGCATCGATACAGGTCTGCTGCTGCAGTGAGGCATCCACCTGTTCAAAGAAGTTCACCTTGTCATAACGGCAGAACTGCAGACACAATCCAACAGCAAAACAAACACTTCCCGCCAGCAAATACAACAGCGGCCCGTCCCCGGCAAGTGCCGTAAGAAAAGGTATAAGCAAAGCGACAAAAACGGCAGCAACCTTGAAACGCTTCTCTATTTTCAGCGACAGAATCATCAGCAGTATGATTATTACACACGATATCTTCCAGTTACGCAGCATATCCGTTATCCATTCAGGCACACTGAATTTGCTGATATCAATGACTTCATTCGTAAAATCAGCAGCTTTTTCTGTCAATTCAGTCCAAAAACTTTTTTCCACCGGTTTGGTTGAGTCACCGAATATTCTGGCGAGCAAGAAAGCAGCAGGAATCATGGAAATCGCTTGCAGCAGCATATTTGCGCCAGATGGTTTTCCGAAGAGCAGCAATTCCCAATGAAAAGTACTGGCGAGAATAACTGCAAAAAAGAGTATCACAACCCCTTGCTGATAAGTAAATTTTCCGTAAAGATGAAAAAATGGGTCGCAGACAAAAAAGAGAAATGCAACAGCATATGCCAACGCAGCGGCAAAAAACTTCCAATCCCCGAATCCTGATATCCCGCGGACAGATGTACTGTCGGCGGCTGCAAAAAACGGCAATCTTTTTGTGATATTCATTATTTCACCTCTGAATCAGTTTTTTTCATATTTTCCAGTTTCCCTTTAACTTCATTCAAATCTTTCAGCACATGATCAGAATCATACAACTCCTTACCCTCGTAGTAATAATACGCTTCCAATAAACCGATGCCGCTGTTGATTATTCTCTCAAGAGTGAATTTATGAAGTTCAAGGAAAGTAATATTTTCTGCATACTCCTTCCTGTTAAGGATTTCCAATGCTTTTTCCCTTGCGATCACCCCGTCATTATCTGCATCATGACTTGCCCCCCAGCCCTGACTGTGATATATCCACTGACAAACGTACATTTGTGCAAGAATAAGATCGTACAATTCACGGTTGCTCTCCGTATTTTCCTGCGCATTGATCCATTTGTCTTTATACTCTCTTTCCATTACCGGAAGGTTTTTTGCCAGATCTTGGTATTTTTCCCGGTTGTACGCTTTATCTGCTTCAAGTATCTCTTCTGTATCATTATCGCGCAGGCGGGGTATACTGGTATAATATCCGCGATGACTTTCAGGATAAGTAAAGAACAACTCATCCAGATACCAGGAAAAACGTCCGGGGTCAGCCTTCCTGATCTCAATAATAAATTCACGGTATTTTTCTGTTTTTCCGCTCTCCGGGAACCGGCGGACAGCATCAAAAAAGACACCAAGCAAACGGGTATTCTCCCTTATTTTTTCCGGAGAATTACAAATAT
>JAZSGI010000119.1:0-9801 GCA_045532655.1 Victivallaceae bacterium | reverse complement strand
ACAGCCGCTTGTCCCGCCGTAGCTTTATGCGAAGGCGGAAAAACGCTCCCTTTGTCAGATCGAAGCGAGGGCGCTTTGACAAATTTGAGGAGTTTTGAAATTGCCTCATTTGAAAAGATATTTTACTGTGCTATATTGTATAAATTGCGAGGTAGATATTGATGAAAGAATTATATGATCTTTTCAAAGAAGTTTCCTGGGCGGCCCCTGCCGCTGCTGCTGTGATCGGCTGCTGTGTCGGCAGCTTCCTCAACGTCTGCATCTGGCGCATGCCGAGAAACGAAAGTGTCGTATTTGCGCCGTCACATTGTCCCAAGTGCGGCAATAATATAAAGTTTTATGATAATATCCCCATTATCAGCTACATACTTCTCGGAGGCAAATGCCGCCACTGTAAATCAGGTATAACACCACGGTACTGGCTGGTGGAACTCCTGACCGGTGTATTGTCATGGGGAATATATATGCTTATCACACGGTTTGCCAACGGCACCCCGGCATTTGCATTCATGCTTCTGGCAGCCCTGCCGCTGGTGATAGCCGGGGCATTTATTGACGTGGAACACGGTATAATCCCCAATAAACTGACAATCCCCACCGCTTTGGCCGGTTTGCTTATCGCCGCGGTCTTTCCTGAAAACTGGAATACAGATTCAGGCGCAACAGCTCTTATGTATTCAGCATGCTGGATGGCTGGCACATATATTTTGCTGTCTCTTTTTGCCAAAGTCGGCAAAGCAGTATTCAAACAGGATGCTCTTGGCGGCGGAGATATCAAATATATGGCAGCAGTTGCTGCACTCAATGGCTGGGGAGCATTGATAATTCTGGCTGCCGGCAGTCTGACCGGAGCCGTTGCAGGGATAATAATAAGCATAAGAAACCGCAAAAAGCTTGCCGGTGCAAATATACGTTTTGCGCCATGGCTCGGAGCCGGATATCTTTTCTGGTGTCTTGCAGCGGCATGGCTTATCAGGGAAGGATTTGACCTCTTATGACAAACTGGGATTCATTGCCGCATGATGTTTCATCGCTCGAACTTATCCTGAAACGCCTCCGTGCGCCGGACGGGTGTCCGTGGGACAGGGAACAAACAAGGGAAACCCTTTCCAGATCCCTGGCGGAGGAAACAGCAGAACTTCTGGAAGCTATTGATGAAAAAGATACGGCACACATTGCAGAAGAATTGGGTGACCTGCTGATGAATGTAGTTTTTCAGGCCGTTGTTGCAGAAGAAAAAGGTGATTTCACTCTTGCAGATGTAGCAGCCGGGATAAATGCAAAAATGATCCGCCGCCACAAACATATTTTCGGCGATGCCAAATGCGAAAACAGCGAACAGGTCAGGGAATTGTGGGAACAGGTGAAAGCAGAAGAACGCAAATCCGCCCATCCGGCCTCAGTCATGGCCGGAATACCGAAAACGCTTTCAGCCCTTGCTGCTGCAGAAAAAATCCAGAAAAAAGCAGCAAAATACGGCTTTGACTGGCAAGATAAAAGTGCAGTATTGGCAAAAGTTGAAGAAGAATTGCAGGAAGTACAGGAAGCTCTGGCTTCCGGTGATGAAGATGCCTGCGATGAAGAACTTGGTGATCTGCTCTTTGCGGTTGTCAATCTCATAAGATTCAGCGGCAAGGGTTCAGCCGAGGAAACCATGCGGCGGGCAAACAGAAAATTCATACGCCGTTTTCAATATATGGAGGAAAATCTGCGGCAGGGGGGCATCTCCCTCTCTGATGCGGATACCGCTCAAATGGAATCCTTGTGGCAGGAGGCAAAAAAACATGAGTAATATTGTCATAAACAACCTTGAAGCAAGAATTGTCAAAGGCGAAAAAAACATCTGCTTTATCTATCCGGTAGTCAGTGCTTCCGCCCAAAGAAATGCAGTGGAAATATTTTCGGTTGAACTTGACGGTCATGAACTTGTGCCCTCTGCCCGCGGGGAAGTAATTGCCGGAGAAAACCGTTTTGAACTGCTTCCGGTCACCCTTGTCAATCCCTCCGGGAACTATAAACTTACAATCAAAAATCATCCCTCCATAGGGGCGATCATACAGTATGATATTACAATAACATTCTGATAATCAATACAGGATACTTTATGAAACGCTATTATCCGGAATTCACATACAAGCGTATCGGCGGCATAAAACAGCTTATTTGCGAAAACCATCATCATCTGGAAGCTCTTCTGACTCTGGACGAAACCCATTGGGCAATGACCGGTGTTTCCGCTTCCGCCCTTGACATGGATAAGGACTTTCTCAAACTCATTGACAGCGACAATAACGGCCGTATAAGAACCGATGAAGTCCGCAATTCCGTCTCCTGGCTGCTTGCTCTGCTCAAGGACCGTTCAGGGATCGACACCCGCAGCAGTAAAATCTTTCTTGATGCTATCGATACTTCAACAGCTATGGGCAAAGACATTTACGAGGCTGCCAATCTGGTCGTTTCCAATCTCGGCACCCCTGATAAGCGTTTTGTCACTCTTGGGGAAATAGATAATGATGCAGGTATACTTGCCCAAACAAGACAAAACGGTGATGGCGTAATTCCTGCCGAGGCGGCAGAAACACCGGCACAGCGTCAGCTTATAGAGCGAATCCTGAAAGTTGTCCCCGGAGTTAAAGATCTTTCCGGCAAAATGGGAGTGAATGCGGATAGTATAACCGCCTATAAAAATATGCTCCAGAGAGAGCTTGCCCACCGGCAGGATGCCAATGCACAGACCGGAAGTACAGCCAGACTTCTTGATGCAGCAGAAAAAGCCGAAGCCATTATTGATGATTTCTTTGTCAGAGCAGGCCTGATAGCTTTCTGTCCCACCTCTCCCGATCCGGCAGCACCGGCAGGTGCAACAGCGATGATGGATTTTCTGGCAGAAGCCCCGGTTGCACCTGTGACCGGAACATCTTTATCTCCTGATGCCCCCTTCAACCCGCTGCACAGGGAGTGTATGAAAAACTTTTTTGCAGCACGTGACAGAAAAGATCCGTTGGAACTGCAGGAATGGCAGAAACTCAAAGCTCTTCTTCCCGGTTACATTCTCTGGCGCAACACCCCGCCTGAAGCGGCCGGTGATGGCATGAGTGATGAAGAACTTGCAGCAGAGATAAACAATCCCGAATACGATACCCTGCAGGAACTCTTTGTGCATGATCTTGCTGCAGCAAAAATAATAGAGCAAAAAAGCGACCTGCGGAAACTCCTGCTTTTCCAGCGGGATATGCTGCATTTTGTAAACAATTTTGCCAACCTGAGTGATTTTTTCACTCCCCAGGAACCCTCGGCACTGCAGGCTGGTACACTGGTAATGGATGCCCGCAAATTCACTCTGACAGTCAACGTTGACAATGTGGCTGCGCATAAAAAAATCGCTGTCAATTCCAATATCTGCACTGCTTACCTGAAGGTAGATGATTCTGTTACCGGCTTCATTGCCGCCGGTGTAACAGCTGGAACAATGCGCCGTATTTTCATCGGCAAGCGGGGCATTTTTATCTCCCGAACCGGCAAAGTATCCGATGCCGAAGTGATCGATTTTATCCAGCAGCCGGTATCAATCACCGAAGCAATGCTTCAACCATTTATCAATCTGGGCAAATTTATCAGCAAACAGGCAGACAAGATCATGACCACCAATACTCAGAACATTCAAAAAAGTATGGAGGCAGACATGGCAAAATCTGTCCAAACCACACCTGCGGCTCCTGCCCAACCGCAGCAAAACAATTCACTGGGAATGTTGCTGGCGGGAGGCGGCATCGGAATTGCTGCCATCGGCAGTTCCATTGCTCTGCTCACCAAAACAATACACGAAGCATCCCCATGGACATTGCCGCTGATCATTCTCGGTGTGATCGTTATTTTCGGCGGTCCTGCTGTTATAATTTCGCTTATCAAGCTTTATAAACGCAATATCGGATCTTTTCTGGAAGCAGGAAATGCAGCAGTCAATCATCCAATGCGTATGAGCCGCAAACTCGGCAAATTTTTCTGTGCCGTTCCGCGCCGCCCCAAATAAATACCCGGCACACAAGGGCAGAGAGGATTCAATATTCCACCCTGCCCTTATTTTCTCCGTGATTTTATATTTTTATTTGTCAAAAAAGGTTTTCGAATAGCAATCACCGGGATCGATATCTATTCCCAGGTCGGCATATATCCTGCTCCAACGTTCAGGCATCTCGTCGTCAATCATCCACGGTCGCCAACCGTACTTCAAATATATACGCAACGCAGGCACCCGGAAATCGTCAGTCAGAAGGCCGATATATCTGTATCCATTGGCAGCAACAATAGAAGCAGCCTCCACACAGACAGCAGATCCGAGATGTAAACCTTTGTATGCCTCAACGCACATGACCTGCCCCAATGAACCGAGATGAGCATATTCACTGCCGAAACTCGTTATTTCTGCAGTTGCACTTGCGGCAACTTCGCCATTCTCTATGTTGCGGCAGAAAACGAGTCCCTGCGGCAACACCTGTTCAGAGAGAAAATCATCCGGCATATTTCCCCAACCGGTTTTATTTCTCAACTCCATATATTCAGTAACAGCTTCCAGACCGTGATGTTCAAGAACAAATCCTGCCGGGACAACAGCATTTTGAGCAGGGAATCGTTCAAAATCTCTTACCATGTGCAATTGTGCCATTTCAGTTCCTCATTATTTTATATCATTTTTGACAGACTCTTCAAACTTGCTGCGCTCCTCCCGGAAGATTTTTTCTGCCTCTGCTGATGGCACAATATTTCCGGTCACACTGCAAGCAGGTTTATTTTCACAGGGCTTTGCCGGATCAGGGTTCCAATTATCATTGCGATACTTATCTCGCATGGATTTGTCGCGGAAATCCGGAATTTCATAGGAATTAGAGTTATCCAGAACCGAACGATATCCCTGTATACCGATTACAGACATATCCAAAGCGTCATAAACATCAATAAGTGGTTTTTCGCCGGTAACGATTGCCCGCTTGAACCAATAGTTGGTAAAATAATCGCCGCCGCCATGACCATGTTTCAACGCCTCCCTGTGCTCCTGCGGGAACGCTGGCGCATATTTGCAATATTCCGGCTTATCAGTTCCTTCCGGGTAATCAGCATGACAACGGCAAATTCTCAAATTACAGTCCCCTTGATTCCACTCCATGACACCCTTGCTACAGCAAATGCGGTAACGTTGTCCATGATCACGCAAGTGACTCCATGGAATAATCTTGGTAACAGCACCATTACTCATTTTGCACATAAGTATCGCAGTACCGTCATTACGGCGCATACTATCTCTCATGATCGGATCATATTCCTCATATGGAATCGCCATAGCATTGACAGAAGTGGGTCGCGTTCCGGTAATCTGCATAACCGGTCCCATAGAGTGAGTACAATAGTATGTGGCAGGAAGCCAATTACGCCAATGATCCGGACTTGAAGTCAATTGAGCCATTTCATTAGGATAAATAGGATGTATATATTCACCCTCGCCGTAACGGAACTCACCAAGCTCGCCAGACTCGTAAACGCGTTTCATCTCTTGATTTTGAACCATAAACGGATAATTTTCGGCAAAGAAATATACCAGACCGGGAGCAGCTTCGACGGCTTCAACAAGTTCCACGGCTTCTGCCATGGTAAAACATGCCATACATTCGCTCATAACATGCTTTCCGGCAGCCAGAGCCTGTTTTACGGCCAAGACATGCTCTGTGGCATAATTAGCAACGATAACAGCGTCAATATCAGAATCAAGCATTCTGGTATAATCGCAAAATGTCTGACATTCCAGTTCACCTGCAGCCTTACGGCATAACATTTCATTCTGATCGCACACAGCACTGATCACCATGCCATTACTCTTTGCGCCACAAGCAAGAGAAATGCCTCTTCCGGCACCCAAAACACCGATTTTTAATTTTTTTTCCATTTTTTCTAAACCCATATTGCTGATTTCAGTTTTCAGTTCAACAAACCGCATGCGTTTTGATTTAATATATTTGTAAAATACAAAAATACAATTATATTATTTCTGTATTTATTACATAAAAAGACAATATTATTACAAAAAAACGCATGAGAATCACCATACAGGATATAAATTGTTTTACGCGCAGCGAAAGATATGTGCAAACTCTGATAAATGAATCTATGCTTTTCTGTGTAAGCGGTCTGGAATTTATGGATATAAGCTTTCCCGACGCAAAAAGTATTTTGCACACGACAACAACTGATACCCCATTTATTGCCATCATCCCAAGGGGAACAACTTTGGATTTTTCATTCGGCAAAAAACGCGAAAACTGGATGATGTTTTGTAAAATGCATAATATACGTTATTGCGCAGAAAAAAATACAGTTGAAGTTGACAGTGAATACGGTTGCCTGCAATTCCCATTATTAAAAAAAATACCGTCGGAACGTTGTAATCATTTCCGCAATATTTTTCAAAATATTTACGCCTTGCGTCAAAGTGGACTGCCTGCGGATTTATTGGCATCAGACTCGGCTGCATGTGCTCTTTTCGGAGAATTTTTTGCATTAACGCTTCCGACAGCAAAAGGAGCAGAAGCACCAGAAATTGAGTTGCTTATGACAGCCATACGGCAAGACAAAACCTTTGAGATACCACTGTATAAGCTATACCGTCAGCAGGGACGAAGTCCAAACTATTTGCGAAAATGTTTTATCAGGAAGTTCCAGTTTTCCCCGGAAGATTACAGGTTGAGGTTGAAAATGGATACCATATTACGCCTGATAGATGAAAACAAATATTCGTTGAAAGAAATCGCCGCTGCTGTTGGTATGCATAATGTAACGCACCTGAATTCATTTGTATCTTCCCGGTACGGAATTTCTCCGGGGCAGCTGCAAAAACAACGTCGCGGCAAACCGGCAAAGGATTCAATTAAATCCGCGTAAATAATACATCGGGCTTTTGCCAAGTTCTCTCTTGAACACTCTGGAAAAATGAAACGCATTTTTGAAGCCGAATTCAGCACTGAGTTCTTTGATTTTTATACCCGGATTCCTGCGCATGACCTCCACCGCCTGCTGCATTTTATAATGAACAAATGCTTTCACCGGCGGCATATTATAATGTTTCAGGCAAATACGATGCAAAGTACTGCGGCTCATTCCACACTGTCTGCACAAGGTATCAATGGAAACAAATCGTGATATATTTTGCCCGAATACACTGTTGATCCTGTCTGTAATGTTTGATTGCAAAGCTATCTTGGGCACCAGATTTTTATTGGCAGCCGCAAAAAGTGATATCAGACGGCATAACAACGCCATAAACAGCGAATTCCCCACAGAGAAATTATTATTGTCAGCAGCATCCATATTATGCAGGAATTTCAATACCGTAAATAAAAGGCTTTTTGTAAACCTGTCTTCCTGCAAGTGTAAAATCTGTTCACTCACAGACGTACCGGCAGCAAAAACAGATGTCCCGTATGATGTATTGAAATGGAATCCGAAAAGCTCACATCCTTTGCTGAAAAAATCCTCATGATACTGCCCAGGCTGAATAATAATCATATCTCCTGCAGCAAGACAAAAATTCTCATTATTCACGCTGCATTGATAAATACCTTTGCGGATAAACAGAAGTTCATGCGACAAATGCATGTGTCGGGCAAATATTCCATCTTTCTGTGCTTTTGTATGATTGCAATCCAAAAAACAGATATCCATCCCGGCTTTGTTCAGAATGAGATTGTTATAATCACACAAATATTGAACTTTCAACAGATTCTCTTCTCTCATCCATCCTCTCTCCCGGCACGAAAAACAGACCAGTTTTTACAGCCGGCATAAAATCGTTGGCTGCAAACCGGCAAATTCATTATAACAAAATAACATAAATAAAATATTTTGCAAACAAAAAATGTCTTTATATGCCAAAAAAGTACCTTTTTGCTGCAATCTAAAAAATGAGAATTTTTCATATCAATTGTATGGGGCAAAAATATTATGATATTCTTTTTTTGGGATTTTAAGATATATTTTGGAATTTTTATACATTTTCAAAACCGATGTTACAGTGTATATTATCAGAAACACATACTTTAAAAAGAAAGGTGAACATAATTATGTTTTCATTGAATGGCAGCTGGTTTTTAAACGGCAGACAGGAATCAGGCAAAAAGCCGGAGATATTTACCGACGGTCAGATTGCAGTAAACACTACAGTCCCCGGTAATATAGAAGAATCTCTTTGGCAAAACGGCTTTACGGATGATCCATATATTTATTTGAACGCCAGACAACTGAGAAAATATGAATTCTACGAATGGGTTTACTCAAGAGAATTTGAATATAATGCGGGTTCTGACAATATCGATCTTGTTTGCGAAGGTATAGACTGTATTGCCACAATATGGATAAACGGCAAAAAGGCCGGAGAGTGTGCCAACGCTTTTATCCCGCACCGTTTCCCTGTAGCAGAACTGCTGCAAAACGGCAAAAATACTATTGCAATACACATCGCAAGCGCCAACAATGCTTACCGGGACTGCCCATTTGAAATAAGTACATTAACAGCATATCCTTTTAATTATGAAAGCACCCGGATCCGTAAACCGGCACATGCCTGGGGATGGGATATCACTCCCAGAATGGCAATAGGAGGTATATTCCGCAATATCTATCTGGAAGCACATACACCATTCAGGATCGTGGATGACATGCTGAATCTGGAAAGCATTTCCGGCAAAGGCGGCCGCCTCCTTTATGCCTGCAAAATTCAAACTCCTGAATATACTTTTGATGATCTGGAACTCTCTGTTTCCGGAACTTGCGGTGAAGACACCTGGACAAAGCAAAGTAACGTTTGGTCGGCACAGTGCCGTATCTGGATAAATCTTGAAAAAATCAATTTCTGGTGGCCACGCAATTATGGCAAAGCCAATCTTTACGATATTACCGTGCAGCTCAAACGCAAATCAACCGGCAAAGTGTTGGCAGAACACAAATTCACAACCGGACTGCGCACAATAAAACTGCAGGCTGCACCAACATGGACAGAAAGCAAAACCCCGGACTTTCAGTTCATTGTCAACAATGTTCCTGTCATTATCTCCGGCTGTAACCATGTTCCGGCAGATGCACTGCACTCCAAAGACCGTGAACGTTTGCCCGCAATACTGGATATGGCTTGCGAACTGAACTGCAATATGCTCCGTATCTGGGGGGGAGGCGTTTATGAAGATAAATATTTTTATGACCGCTGCGACCGGGAAGGAATAATGGTTTGGCAGGATTTCATGCTGGGATGTGCAAATTATCCCACCGACGATGCATTTCTCGCAGTAATGAAAACTGAAGCAGAGAAAATAGTTCCTCTGCTCCGGCAGCATCCATGTATAGCACTGTGGGCGGGAGACAATGAATGTGACTGTACAGCCTATTGGGGAGTACCGCTTGATCCCAACCGTAATTTGATAACACGGCAAATATTTCCGGAGATATGCCGCCGTCTTGATCCCTTCCGTCCGTATCTGCCAAGTTCTCCGTGGATGAGCCCCGAAGCAGTGAAGGCTGCTGCGGAACGTGGAATGTCAGACCCCATGTTTATGGCTTCGGAACAACACCTGTGGGGGCCGAGGGATTACTTCAAAAGTGAATTTTACAGCCAGACAAAAGCATCTTTCTCCAGCGAAATCGGTTATCACGGCTGTCCGGGCGTATCCAGTATAAAGAAATTCATTTCTCCGGAGAAAGTATGGGATTATAACGATAACGAAGAATGGGATCACCATGCCAGCAACCCGTTCCTGCCTGACGACA
>JAZSGI010000232.1:0-2569 GCA_045532655.1 Victivallaceae bacterium | reverse complement strand
CCGAATTCATTGCCCATAAAATTCAGATAACCGTTTCCGGAGGCACACAAAGTCAGAACTTTGGCTATACAGCACAAAGCTGCCGCTCTCTGTATTGACGGGTCATTGTCAATCAAGCGCATCCGGTCATAAACCGCACGCCCGGCAAGACGGAAAAACGCCGTCTGTCCTCCCACAATAGCCTGATCGTGACACTCTACATAACTGATCGAACGCTCATCAGGACGGCGGTTGGTAAGTTCCCGCCACAAATACCACATTGACCAATCTTCGTCCCGCAGATCAAAAAGTTTGAACCATGCATCTGTCACCCCCATTGCCATACGGTAATCAAAACCGCAACCGCCGCTTTTGACCGGAGCGGCAAGACCGGGCATACCTGAAACATCTTCAGCCACTGTCAGGGTATTTTTTCTGAACCCGTGTACCACCATGTTGGCTAAAGCAAGGTAAACATAACTGTCACTGTCTGTTTCATTACCGAAATAATCTTCATAACCGGTGAAACACCTGCCCAATCCATGATGTGTATAGAGCATACTTGTTACACCGTCAAAACGGAACCCGTCCAGATTGTATTCTTCAAGCCACCAACGGCAGTTGGAAAGCAGGAAACGCAACACCTCATTTTTTGAGTAATCAAAACAGAGAGAGTCCCAGGCTCCGTGTTCGCCCCTTGCTCCATCATGAAAAAACTGGTATCTGCTGCCATCGTACCGTGCAAGCCCCTCTGCCTCATTTTTTACAGCATGGGAGTGTACAAGATCTATAATAACACGCAACCCCAGTTTATGGGCAGTATCCACAAGCTCCTTGAACTCCTCCGGAGTACCGAAACGGCTGGATATGGAAAAAAAGTTGGCAACATGATATCCGAAACTCCCGTAATAGGGATGGTTGATTATCCCCATAAGCTGAACTGTATTGTAACCGTCACGGGCGATCCGCGGCAGAACATCACGGGTAAATTCGGCAAAAGAGGCAACACGACACTCTTCGCCTGACATACCGACATGAGCTTCGTATATCAGCACCGGTTCTTTTATTTCCGGCGCAGCATAACGGAATTTGAACTTTTTTTCATCCGGTATTCTGGCACAGAAAAGCAATGTTTCCGGATCCTGCACTGTATACTCTGCCCAGGCAGGAACCCTTGTACCGCTGCCTCCGGGCCAGTCGAAACTTATGAGATAATTCATCCCGGCATGGAGCTGTCCGGACTCCCAACTGCCGTACCATAAACCGTCATCACCACGCAGCAGCTGCCACTCCGGCAGCCGCTGCCAACCGGAAAAATCCCCGATCAGCCACGCCCTCACGGCATTGGGAGCCCAATCACAATAGTTCCAGAAGCCGTCAGCAGTGCGGTGCAGCCCCATTTTTTTATGAGCCTGCGCCCATTTTGCAAGAGCTGAAGCAGAAAAACTTCCGCACAATTCACGGCATTTAGCCGCTATTTTCTGCAATCTGGCAGCGATAACGTCCTTGTAAGGTTCGAGCCATGGATCATTGCCGAAAGGCTCAGGAGTTGAAGAACCGTACTGCTGCATTTTTACTTAACCAGAGGCCTGTGGAGCATGGACTCATAAGTATCCATATACTGACGGGCGGTCACTTCGTGGGTGAATCTGGCTTTTGCCTCTTTCATGATACGCGCTATCTCACGGTTTTTGATCTCAACCGGTAATCTGTAAAAATCCATGGCTCGGTCAACAGCCCAGAAAAGCCCGTTGGAATCAAAGGTTTCAAAGACAAAACCATTTCCGTTGCTGCCTGCGACATCCAGCATTTCCACCGTATCATGCAGACCGCCGGTGTCTCTGACAACAGGCAATGAACCATATTTCTGGCACTCCATCTGAGGCAGACCGCAAGGCTCAAAAAGCGACGGCATCATCATAAAATCACTTGCCGCAAAGCCGAGTTTGGAGAGTCCGCTGTCAAAATCACACACAGTCAGATTGTCATAAAGATGATGCATTTCCCTGATCTGGCGGAAATATTTCTGGTAAGAACCATTTGCCACAACAGCAACCTGCAGGCCGTCATTGTGATATTTATCCAACATACGGTAGAGTATGTCTGTCACCAGCTGGCAGCCTTTCTGTACCGGATCAAGGCGGGAGGGCCAGAAAAATACAGGGGCATCAGGATTCATACGCAACCCGGTTTTCTGCTGGAATTCCACTTTCAATTTCCGCTTGACAAAATGGAAATTGCTTTCATCATAATGCTCCGGCAGTTCCGGATCTATTGCCGGATCACTGTCAGGATCAGGCGAATTAAGAATACCTGAAGCGCATGACGCATGTACTTTTGCAATTATTTCCCGCCGTACCTCCTCCGGTACGAAACTGTGCTGATAATTGACCATTTCCTGCAGGAAAGTGGGACTCACCGTATTTATAAAGTGAGCGGCAAATATTCCGGAAGCAAGCATATCCACCGGATTGCTGCAGCGGCTTTCATAATAAGTGACCGGCGGGCGGTCAAAATACAGATACCGGAAAAATTCCGCTGCATCTATGCCCCTGTCCTCTATCACATCCATTGTAACCTTATGTGTATG
>JAZSGI010000161.1:0-4839 GCA_045532655.1 Victivallaceae bacterium | reverse complement strand
TGGCGCGTTCCCCGCAATGCATTCGGCAGAGTCTGGGGATACTGATCCGGTCAGTTGAATACTCCGGCAAAAAAGGGTTATGGCGGCGGCATAAAAAATACGCTGCCGTAATCCTTTCATTATTATAATTTAAAAGAAAACCTCCATACTGAAGATTTTACAGTATGGAGGCTGATTTTTTATATGCTCAACAAAATATTTCAGGATCAGGGATGCTGCCAGGGAGTTCTGCCGAAAGCATTTGCGGGAACCCAGAAGAACCCGTCAGCTTGACCTTCATCGTTTTTCAGGCAGTATTTGATTTCCTGGATGCCGTAAGAACGGACAGAGCCGTCAAGTTTACCGTAGTTGCCGCCGGCGTGGGGCTGAGTGCTGCGGTTGACGATATCACTCCACAGAATGTATTGGGGATCATCAGTGACTCTTACTGCCATACCACGGGAAGTCTGACACATTGTGCGCCAATACCATTTGTCATTGGTATCGCCGCCCCAGAAGTTGTAACCGAAAACAGTTCCGCCGTTGAAGACATAGCTGGGGTTGGAAGGACAGTTGAAAACACCGTGAACAGTGGCATAGTCTTTGATTTCGTTCCAAACCTTACCTGCAGATTTACCATTTTCCAGGTCGGTATAGGGATAAATATAATTGGTTCCCCATTCGGTGACATAGTCATCGTTGTCAACAGCGTACATGTGGGTAACGAGACCAAGCTGCTTGAGATTGCTGACACATTTGATCTTCTGGGCAGCGGCACGTGCTTTGCTCAAAGCGGGCAGAAGCATGGAGGCGAGAATAGCTATGATAGCGATCACTACAGTTATTGCTTCTCAAATGGGTAATTTTTTATTGCACGAAAGTTACGGGAATTTATTTGCAATTCCTGCAATAGCAGAGTATCTTAATGATGTGGAAACTGTGAAAATAACGGAGGAATAATTAAAATGTCCCACTTTGAAAAAATCGATATTCAGAAGTTTGAGCCCGCAATATTTGACTTCTTTTCCAAACAGTGGCTCCTGCTCACTGCCGGAGATTTCCGCTCCGGGGATTTCAACAGCATGACTGTCAGCTGGGGATTCCTCGGTACTATGTGGAACAAGCCCTGTGTCACTCTCGTTGTGCGCCCCCAGCGGAAAACATTTGAGTTTCTGCAGAAATATGATACATTTACCTGCTGCGCTTTCCCGGAAGAATACCGTAAAGATCTTGCTTACCTGGGTAAAGTTTCCGGCAGAGATGTGCCTGAAAAACTCTCCGGAACTGCTCTTACTCCGGTGAAGTTTGACAGTGTCGATGCTCCGGCTTTTGAACAGGCTTCGCTGGTGATCGGTGCCAGAGTTCAGCTTGTTACTCCATCCGGCGCAAATGATTTCCGTGATAAACAACTTGCCGGTGAATTTTATCCGGCAGGAGATTTCCATTATATTGTAATGGGCGAAATCATTTCTCTCGCCCGTTCTGTGTAAATTCTCCGGAATATACGGCTGAAAAAACAAAGTGCGGGATCACTGCGGTAATTGTACTTTCTCAACACTTTCAGGCATACGGCGCAGAAATCTTTTTGCCAGCATGCGGAACTTTTCATCAAGGTCAGTGACGTAAAATCTGCTGCTCCCGCCGTTGCCCGGTGCTGCTGCCATGGAGGATGTTTGCAGATATTCTGCCACATATTCGCCGCAGGCTGTGGCACTGTCAATGATCCTGACCTTGCGCCCCAGATATTTTTTCAGTGCTTTCTTAAACAGAGGATAATGGGTACAGCCCAACAGCAGAAGTTCCGGCGGCTCCGCTTTGAATTTACCCAGATAATGTTCGATCACCAGCTGGGCTGCCATGGAATCAGCAAATCCCTCTTCCGCCAGCGGTACAAGCAGGGGACAGGCTATACTCTTTACCACCAGGGTCGGATCTGCTGCGTGTATACCCCTGCGGTAACTGTCTGACTTGACTGTGGCACGGGTGCCGATAACTGCCACTGTGCCTGTCGGTCGGGCTTTCATAACAGCTTTGATCCCCGCATCTATTACCCCGAGCATCGGGATATCCGGATAAAGTTTGCGGGTACATTCCAGAGCCACGGCACTGGCGGTATTGCAGGCGAAAACAATAAGTTTCACCCCTTTCCCCAGCAGAAATTCCACATCCTGCCTCACAAAATCTCTGATGGCATCCGGCGACTTGTCGCCGTACGGCACTCTGGCTGTATCGCCCAGATAAACCAGATTTTCGTCAGGCAGAATATTCAGCAGAGCCGCTGCCACTGTCAGGCCTCCCAGCCCGGAATCAAATACCCCGATAGGGCGGTTGTCGTATTTCATCTGTCAAAATCCATAGGTTCAAGTGTACAGGTAAATATAATTGACAAATCGATTTTTTGCAAATGAATATGTTGTAAAAATACACTTTCCGTGATATATTATTTACAGAGGCAATACAGAGGCAATTACAAAAGTCCTCAATATAACAGGAGAAATTTCATGGAAACTGCAAAAACACGTATTCTGGTCGTCGGTTTCGGCAATGTCGCCCGCGGCGTCCTTGCTTCAATAAAAAACAATCCCGATATGGAATTGGCGGGTATTGTCAGCCGTACCCCCGACCGGGTAAAGGCTGTTCCCGGTATCCCGGCGGTTCCGGTCGTACGCTTTGAAGATTATCTGGCAAACCCCGGATGCATTGATGCTGATGTTGCCATCCTCTGCGGCGGTTCAAAAAACGATCTGCCGGTACAGGGCCCGCAGCTGGCAAAGCTGATCGATACCGTCGACAGTTTTGATAATCATTCCCGCATCCCTGAATATTTCAAAATGATGGATGAAGCCGCCAGTGAAGGCGGTCATGTTTCTGTTATTTCCACCGGATGGGATCCCGGTATTTTCTCTCTTGAACGTACCCTTGCCAATGCTTTTATTCCCGGCAGCAGGGCATACGGTTTCTACGGATTGGGATCTGCCGGCGGTTTGAGCATGGGACACTCCGATGCTTTGCGTACCATCCCAGGTGTTATTGATGCCCGCCAGTATACCCATGCTGTGCCGGAAGCAATGGATAAAGTACGCAGGGGCGAAAATCCTGAATTCACTCCCGGCGATATGCATACAAGAGAATGTTTCATAGTTGCCGCTCCTGACGCTGACAAAAAGGCAATCGAGGATGCTGTCAAGTCCATGCCCGGTTATTTTGCACCATATAAGACTTCAGTGACCTTTGTTTCTGCAGAGGAACTGAAAGAAAAATGTTCCGGGTTCCCCCATGACGGCAGTGTTATTGCCGCCGGAACCACCGGAAACGGCAATCCGGCATGTATAGAGTATCACTGCCAGTGGGGCAGCAATCCCGAAGCCACTGCCAATGTGCTGGTTGCTCATGCCCGTGCCGCCGCACGTCTGGGCAGGGAGGGGTGTGCCGGAGCAATGACGATTCTTGATATCCCGGCATCATATTTTTCGCCCTTGAGCAAGGAAGAACTTCTGGCGAAGTTCATGTAACATGCGTAAACCTGAATTGAAAGATGCCGCTGTTTTCAAAAAAATGGCGGCAATCTCTCCTTTTCCCTCCTGCGAAAGGAGTTTTGCCAATATCTTCTGTTATCGTGATGCCGCAGATGTGCAGATCGCTGTGGAAAAGGAGCATCTGTTGATATGGCAGAAGAATGATGGGGTTTGGCAGTTCCCTCTTGGAACGTATCTGCCGCCGGAGGAACTGCAGCTGCTTTGTCCGGAACATTCCATATACGATGTACCGGAAGATTATTGCGGCGGGGAAATTTTTCAGGAGAGCTCCGATCCCGGCGAAGCTGACTATCTGTACTTAAACAGAAATATAGCAGATTTTACCGGCGAAAAACTGCGGAAAAAACACAATCTTTGCCGCCAGTTTCAGACACAATTCCCTCATTGGTACACCGAAAAAATAACTCCGGGAAATTTACGCATTGCCTTTGATTTTGCCTTTGCCGCCAATGCGGCAAAGGGCAACGGAGGGTTCCTTGATATAGAAAATCAGGCAATGGCAATGTGTATGGAGAATTTTTTTGCTCCGGAACTTGAACTTTCCGGCATAATACTTTATGCTGAAAAAGATACCCCGGCAGGTTTTGCCGTCATCAGTCCAGTTCCGGCAATAGCCGGGGGAATGTGTGATGTGCATTTTGAAAAAGCCGACCACACTTTCAAAGGGGCTCCGCAAATACTTACTGCGGAACTTGCGGCGTTTGCCGCCCCATGTTTCCGTTGGATGAACCGGGAACAGGATATGAATGTCGAGGGCTTGAGAAAAGCCAAAAACTCCCTTGATCCGGTAAAAATATTTCAGCGCAAAACACTTACTCCCCTGTCTGCAACGCTGTAAATACAGCACTCAATCTGCTTTCTGTATAACAGGCATGCGAAAAGCTCTGTATACATTTTTTCTGCCGGGATATTTTTTGATCTTCACAGTTGTTAAATGATTGCAAAAGCAAGATTTTTTTTATGAGCAATCACCCGGAAATTTATGAAGAAAACCTACAGGGGGGTTGCCTTTTTATTCATAATGGGCTATAATATTATATATGTGGGCGATGTTTATTTACGTCGCAGTCGGATAAGTTTTCTTCACAATCATAAACAGAAAGGGAAAAAATGAAGAAAAGTTTCACTCTCATAGAATTGCTTGTGGTTATAGCTATCATTGCAATTCTGGCAAGCATGCTTCTGCCTGCATTGAGCAAAGCACGTGCCGCCGCCCAGAGAATCAAATGTACCAGCAATGTCAAACAGATGACTCAGGGTGCCATTATCTACACCGTCAACAACGATGATTACCTGCCCGGCAGCTGGGTCGGCAGCAATGCCG
>JAZSGI010000048.1:0-4325 GCA_045532655.1 Victivallaceae bacterium | reverse complement strand
CAACAGCGCACTCGGTCCCTACAAGGGCGGTTTGCGTTTTCATCCCAGTGTGAATCTTTCCATTCTCAAATTTCTCGGCTTCGAGCAGACCTTCAAGAACTCCCTGACTACTCTGCCCATGGGTGGCGGTAAGGGCGGTTCCGATTTTAATCCCCGCGGCAAGTCCGACCGTGAAGTCATGGCCTTCTGCCAGGCTTTCATGCGTGAACTTTTCCGTCATATCGGCCCCGATACAGTCGTGCCTGCCGGTGATATCGGTGTCGGCGCCCGTGAGATCGGTTATCTTTTCGGTCAGTACAAGCGCCTTGCCAACTGTTTCCACGGTGTTCTCACCGGTAAAGGCCTCGGCTGGGGCGGTTCTCTCGTCCGTTCCGAAGCGACCGGATTCGGCGCAGTTTACTTTGTCCAGCACATGCTTGCCCTCAAGGGGCAGGATATTGCCGGCAAACGTGTTTCTATCTCCGGTTTTGGCAACGTTGCCTGGGGTGCGGCATTGAAGGCAACCCAGCTTGGTGCCAAGGTGATCACTATTTCCGGACCCGACGGTTATGTGCTTGATGAAGAAGGTATGGATCTGGATAAAGTTGCCTACATGCTTGAGCTTCGTGCCAGCGGCAGAGATATCGTTGCGCCCTATGCGGAAAAATATCCCAATGCAAAATTCTTTGCAGGCAAGAAACCTTGGGAAGTTCCCACCGATATTGCCATGCCCTGTGCAACTCAGAATGAACTTAATGGTGATGATGCTGCACAGCTTGTTGCCAATAACGTTATGCTTGTTGCTGAGGTTTCCAATATGGGATGCCGTCCGGAAGCTGTTGCCTGTTTCCAGGCTGCGAAAGTCAATTTTGCTCCCGGCAAAGCTGTTAATGCAGGCGGCGTAGCAACCTCATGTCTGGAGATGAGCCAGAATGCAGGTCACACCTACTGGACAAGCGAAGAAGTCGATGCAAAACTCCACGGCATTATGACCGGTATCCATCAGGCCTGTGTTGATTACGGTACTCAGGATGATGGTTATGTGAACTATGTTGCCGGTGCCAATATTGCCGGTTTCATCAAGGTTGCTGATGCCATGATCGCTCAGGGTATCTGATAAACATCCCTGACAGATAATACAAAAAAATCCTTTTGCAATTCCCTGTTATGCAAAAGGATTTTTTATTTCCGTATTTGAAGGGTAGGGGGATTTTTTTGTGGTGATCAGGGGACGTTGACAGTACGGGGAAGGATATATCCCTTGATGTCAACTGTAACATGTTCGCCTGTGGAAAAGGACCAGCCCTCCAGTTTTCCTGTTTCGGAGCTTTCGCCGGGCGGCAGGTCTATACTGCCGGAAAAAAGTTCTTTCTTCCGGCGGGACCGCACAACAAAACTTCCGGTTATGTGTGCTGAATCAGATGTATTTTTTATAATCATCACTTTGCCGCTGTGAAATGGTATCCTGGAGTCCCGGAAAGATATCTCTGCCGGGGGCCACGGACTTATTCCCCGGTAATACAGAAATACGGCAACTGCTATCAGTGCCAGAATGATGCCTGTTAAAATTTTGAACATAAATTTCACCTTTGTGAAATATACTCCATATTGCATACTTTTGCAAGGGAGCAAAAAGAATAAAGTTGTAAAAATCCTTTATTTTTTTGCTGTAAAAAATGTTAATGCGGATTGCATTCCTGTGAAGGTGTTGTATATTTATGCCATGACTGTAAATTGTAAATGAGGAGCTGATATGCTTATACTGTCCAACCTTTTTTCTGATCACGCTGTGTTTCAGCAGGGCGTTCCGGTTCCTGTCTGGGGCTGGAGCGATAAAAATGTGTTTGTTGATTTGACTCTCGCCGACGGGAATGGTACTGTGCTTGCCGCATGTGTCGGCCGCAGTAATACTGATACCGGCAAATTTTCGACATTTTTCCCTGCGCTGCCTGCCGGTGGACCGTATTGCCTGACTGCCGCAGTCCGCGGAGGGGAAACATTGTCTTTCGAGGATATATATATCGGGGAAGTATGGCTGGCCGGCGGACAATCCAACATGGAGATGCCGCTTGCCGGGTTTCAGACCCCATTGCTTCACCGGGATAAACTTGAATTCCACGCACCTGTGCGTATGCTGACTGTGCAGAGAGAAATGAACTGCATGGTGAGGGAAAATGTTGATACTGTCTGGACTTTGCCGGAAGGGGAGGAGTTGGAAAACTGGTCGGCGGCAGGAGCTTATTTCGCTGCTGCTCTTTCCCGTGAGTTGAAGGTTGCTGTGGGGATCATTGCGGTCAACTGGGGCGGATCTATTGCTCAGACATGGATGTCGGAATACGCTTTGCGGGAAGCCGGGGTCGAGGCTGAAATGCTTTCTGACGACAATGTGGAGCTGGCTTCCAAAACATACTGGGATGCTGTGCTGGAAAAAGGTCTTGATTTTTTCGGCAGGGATAAGGATCATATACAGGTCATTAAGTTTCATGCTGCCCGTGCCTGGGGCTCCATTTGCATTTGCAATGAGGGCGAGAAATCTGGATGGCACCTGCCTGAATTTGATGATTCATCGTGGAGGATGGTCATTGCTCCCGGGGCTTGGCAGAATCAGGGGATAATGGGCGGTTCCGGAGTTGTATGGTTCAGGAAAAAGGTCACTGTCCCGACGGAGTGGTGCGGCAGGGAACTGGTGTTGAAGACCGGAGCATGTGATAAGCAGGATATTACTTATGTAAACGGTATTGAAATCGGTAGGACCGGAAAGGATTTTGAAGATGAATTCTGGAACGTCAACCGGGTTTATTCTGTTCCGGCAGATATTGTTTCCGGTACAGAGCTTACGGTTGCTGTGCGTGTCTTTTCTTTCATGTTCCATGGCGGAATGATCGGCCCGGCGGAAGAGATGCGCCTCGAACTTGCCGGTGAACCGTCAGAATATGTTCCTCTGGACGGGGAATGGCTCGCCGGGATCGAATACAGAAAAAAAACGACGACAGTTTCCGGAATGGGCAATGCAAATACTTATTCCGCTCTCTATAAGGAAATGCTGATGCCGCTTGCGCCTTATGCAGTCCGCGGGACAATCTGGTATCAGGGGGAAAGTAATGCGGAAGAGTACACTTCTTACCGGAGCCTTATGAATTCGCTTATTGCCGATTGGCGCAGATTGTGGCAGAATCCTGATATGGGATTCTATCAGGTACTTCTTGCCGGATTTACTCAGTGGTGCAACTGGCCGGAATTACGGGAGGCGCAAATTTTGGCCGCCCGTGATACAGCTACAGGTTTTGCCAGTGCTGTTGATCTGGGGGATCCCGATGATATCCATCCTCTGGATAAATATCATGTCGGTGAGCGTCTTGCCGCTGCGGTGCTTCAGGATACATATAAGAAAGATATCACGGGGTACGGACCGGAGGTGGAGGAAGCAGCTTGGAGCAGTGATGATGTCAAACTGCTTTGCCGCAACGCTTCCGGACTGCATGCAGAGAACGGTGAACCAGGCGGGTGGGAAATCGCAGGAGCAGATGGCGTATTCCGGGAGGCCGCTGTTGAGATATTCGGCGAAACTCTCCTTGTCTCCCACCCTGAGGTGCAGGAACCGGCAGAGGTTCGTTACGCTTGGGATATATATCCGGCAAAAGCCAACTTGTATAATGATGCCGGTCTTCCCATGATTCCGTGCAGAATAAAACGGTAAAAGGCGTGAACATTTTGCAAAAAAAATAAAAAACAAAAAAAATCTTTCAAAAGATTGCAAAATATTGCATTTGGTGTATATTATACTAATTGCAGTTGTATGATCTGTGGAAAGGATGGTTGCATGGTCAGGCGTTTGCTGACTCCCGAAAGGGAAGAGAAAATATTGAGTGCCCTCGGCGGAGGTTCCCGCTCCATTGCGGAACTGGCTGCGGCTCTTGATGTTTCCGAGGCTACTGTCCGCCGTGATCTGCAGAATCTCGAGGCAGCCGGATTGCTGCGGCGTGTGCATGGCGGGGCGGAAGCTGTTACCGGCAGCCGCCGTACTGAACCGCTTTTTGACGAAAAAGCCGCTATTTGTGCCGAAGCCAAAGAATATATTGCCAAGCTTGCCTTGCGGGAGATCCGTGACAGGGAAGCGATTTTTCTTGATGGCGGCAGTACTGTTCTTGCTCTTGCCAGACTTTTGCGTGAACGCAGCAAACTTACTGTTGTCACCAACAGCTTGAGTGCCGCATTTGAATTGATGGATTCGGGTCATAAACTTATTCTGCTGGGGGGCGAAGTCAGGGCCATAAGCCGTACTATAGTCGGTCCGCTGACAGAACCGGTTGCCAGTCAGCTGATCTTTGACAAGGCTTTTATGGGAA
>JAZSGI010000153.1:0-8939 GCA_045532655.1 Victivallaceae bacterium | reverse complement strand
ATTTCATCAAACAGGACAACACTGTACGGGTGTCTTCTGACCCTTTCTGTTAATTCGCCGCCTTCGCCGTAACCGACATATCCGGGAGGAGAACCCACCAGACGGGAAACATTGAATTTCTCCATATATTCAGACATATCCACTTGAATGACCGCCTCCTGATCGCCGAACATAAATTCAGCCATTGCTTTGGCGAGGAGAGTTTTGCCCACCCCTGTAGGTCCGAGGAATATAAAACTGCCGATGGGACGTGCCGGATTTTTCAAATCAGCACGGCTGCGGCGGAGTGAACGGGATATTACAGAAACAGCTTCTGTCTGTCCGATGACCCTGCTGTTGAGCTGTTCTTCCATTTTCAGGAGGCGCATTGCTTCGCCTTCTTCCATCTGCCGGACAGGTATTCCGGTAAGTTTTGCCACCACATCGGCAATGTCAGCCGCGGAAATGGCAGGACATTCTTTTTTCTTCTTTTTTTCGTATTCAAAAAGCATGTCTGAAAGTTCTTTTCGCAAGGCACGCTCCCGGTCACGGGCCTGTGCTGCCGCTTCAAATTGCTGTGCGGCTATCGCTTCCTCTTTGGCTTTGCAGCTGGCTGTTATTTCTGCTTCTATTGTCCTGGTATCCGGCGGACGTACACAGCATTTGATCCTTGCTCTTGCTCCGGCTTCATCAAGCACATCGCTCGCCTTGTCCGGAAGGAACCGTCCGGAAATATAACGGTCGGAAAGCCGGACACAGCTGGTTACGGCTTCGTCCTCATAAATCACATGATGATGTTTTTCATAAGTTTCTTTCAGCCCGAAAAGTATTTTTACTGCATCTTCTGCGCCGGGCGGATTTACCATGACCGGCTGAAAACGTCTCTCCAGCGCAGCATCTTTTTCGATCCCTTTGCGGTACTCGTCAAGAGTTGTAGCTCCGACACACTGCAATTCGCCTCTGGAAAGAGCCGGTTTAATGATATTTGCCGCATCCATTGCACCGTCGGCACCGCCTGCGCCTACGATGGTATGCAATTCATCTATAAACAGGATCACCTTGCCGGAGTTGCGTACTTCATCAATAACAGCTTTCAGCCGTTCTTCAAACTGTCCCCGGTATTTTGTTCCTGCCACCATAAGGGGCAGATCCAGGGAAAATATCATTTTATCGGTAAGCATATCCGGTACCTGTTTGGCGACGACAGCCTGTGCAAGACCTTCAAGGATGGCGGTTTTGCCCACTCCGGCTTCACCGATGAGCACCGGATTGTTTTTTGTACGGCGGCAGAGTATCTGGATCACCCGTTCGATTTCATCCTGCCTGCCGATCACCGGATCCAGTTCGTTGGCGGCTGCCAGTGCTGTGAGGTTTCTGCCGAAAGCATTCAATGCCGGGAGATTTCCCTGATTCCTGTCGCTTTCCTCCTGACGGAGATTTTCGTTTTCCTGTTCAGGCACATAATCTTTGTCAAGGGAACTGATAATGTCATTACGGATACTTTCCGGATCGATCTTCATATTGGCAAGCACTCTTGCTGCGGCACTTTCGCCGTCTCGCATTATGGCGAGGAGCATATGTTCCGTGCCGACAAAGTTGTAGTTCATTGCCCGTGCTTCTGTTATAGCCATGGCAAGGACATTCTTCAATCCTGAACTGATTGGCAGCGGTCCGGATATCCTTGTTGACGGGGAGGGCGGTGAAACCTTTTCCACTTCGTACCGGAGCTGTTCAAGGTTTATGCCGTTTTTTTTCAATACAGTTACCGCTACGCCATCGTTGGCTGCAAGTATGCCCAGGAGCAGATGTTCTGTCCCCAGTCTGTCATGATTGAGTCTTTCCGCTTCCCGCTGTGCCAGAAGAAGCACCTGCCGGGCGCGGGGTGTAAAGTTTTTTATCGGATCAAAGTTACTGTTTGGCATTTGGCGGCCTCCTCACAAAATAAGTTTCTCATTATGTAATATAGTCTTTAATTTTCAAAATTCCACAAGGTATGGGAGAAAAACGAAAAAATTAACGAAAAACTGCTCTGTTTGTGTTGCAAAATCACTGCAATACTGTTATATTTCTAAAAGTAAATCATTATTTTCATTGGAGGTAGAAATGGCGTTGAAGTTCAGACGGGTGTTGCTTAAACTTTCAGGCGAAGCATTAAAAGGCGACAGAGCCTTCGGTTATGAAATGGAAAGTGTCAGGGATATTGCCGACAGGATCAAATCAGCAGTGGATTCCGGGTGCGAAATCGCTATTGTTGTCGGTGCAGGCAATATCTGGCGCGGGGCAAAAGGTGCCGCTGATCTGGACAGAGTGGATGCTGACTACATGGGAATGCTTGCTACGGTAATGAATGCCATCTGCCTTGCCAATGTTCTTATTTCCAGAGGGATTTCAGCTGTGGTGCAGTCGGCTGTACCCATGCCGCCCATCGCCCAGGGGTATTGCCGTCGTGAAGCAGTTGCCGCTCTGGAATCCGGCAAAGTGGTGCTTTTCGCTGCCGGAACAGGCAGTCCGTTTTTTACCACAGATACCACCAGCGCACTGCGTGCTCTGGAAACTGACTGTGATGCACTGCTGAAAGCCACAAAAGTCGATGGGGTATATTCAGCTGATCCATTCAAATATCCCGATGCCACCCGTTTTTCATCGGTAACTTACGATGATGCAATGAATATGAAACTGGGCGTTATGGATCAGACTGCGTTCAGCCTCTGCCGTGACAACAGTATGCCCATAGTAGTATTTGATTTCTCTGATCCGGACAGTCTGGAACGGGTTATCAACGGTGATCTTGCTGCCGGTACTGTTGTTGGCGGGGAGGAAACGTTTTGAGTGAGTCTGTTATCCACCCGACTGCGGTGATCGCCCCCGGAGCCAGGATCGGGCAGGGGGTAACCATAGGAGCTTATTCTGTTATTGAGGCGGATACTGTAATAGGTGACGGCTGCTGGATAGACAGCCATGTCAAGGTCTGCCGCTATACATCTGTCGGGGCACGTACAAGGATCTACTTCGGGGCATTGGTGGGAGCTGAACCGCAGGATCACCGCTTTGTCCCCGGTGTGGTATCCCATACTGTTATCGGCAGTGATGCGGTGATCCGGGAATATGTGACGGTACACCGTTCACCTTTTGCCGGAGCGTATACAAGGGTGGGGGATCACACTCTGCTTATGGCTTTTGTGCATATAGGACACGATGCTCATATCGGTAATTATGTTACTATTGCCAACCAGAGTGCAGTCTCCGGACATGTGGAAATAGGTGATCATGCTGTGATTTCCGGTTATGTGCTGATACATCAATTTGTCCGTATCGGCAAACTTGCCATGATCCATGGCAGGACGACTATAGTGCAGGATGTACCGCCTTTTTGTATGCTTGCGGATAACGATTATATTTGCGGGCCGAATACAGTTGGCTTGCGCCGTGCCGGGCTTGATCCTGCAGGCAGAATGGCAATACGCCATGCAATAAAAGTATATTTTTTCAAAAAACTGAACAGCAAAAATGCTTTTTCAGAAATTGCTTCCGGTGATGTTACCCCGGAAGTTGAAGAATTTGTCGATTTTATAAAAAATACAAAACGCGGCATAACAAGCGGCAGGGAGTCTGCTGCTGCCGGTAATGAAGAAAAAGAAGGACAGCCATAATGAATCACTATAAACAACCAGTACTTGCCGACGTAGATTACAGACCCAGTCCTTTCTGGAGTTGGAACGGAGATTTGGAACCGGAGGAACTCCGGAATCAGATAAGGGCAATGCATGCTGCCGGTATCGGAGGATTTTTTATGCATGCCCGTTCCGGATTGAAGACTGAATATATGAGCCCCCGCTGGATGGAATGTGTGGAGGCGTGCCTCGATGAAGCCGGTAAATTGGGAATGAAAGGCTGGTTGTACGATGAAAACGGATGGCCCTCCGGTTTCGGCGGCGGTATCGTCAATGGTCTCGGCGTGGAATACCAGCAGAAATATCTGGTATATGAGACTCTGACTGCAGCAGAGGCCGCAGCAAAGGCCTCATTGCCTGATACTATCGCATTTTACGATACAGGGAGCCTCGAACTTCTGACAGAACTGCCGGCATCCGGTTCTGTTCACAGATTTTTCTACGAAGTAAATCAGTACTATGTGGACAATATGGATGCAAAAATCGTAGGCAAATTTATTGATGTCATCCACAAGTTTTATTACGAAAATCTGCCGCCGCACCTTTTGAAACACATGCGCGGTATTTTTACTGACGAACCACAGCTTTCACGTCGCGGCACCCCTTGGAGCTTTGTACTGCAGGAGGAATATGCAAAATCCTATGGCAGAGACTTGCTTAAAGAACTTCCCTGCCTCTTTTTCACCACCGCCGAAGCGCCTGCCATGCGTACCCGCTTCTGGCAGCTTACCGCCCGGCTTTTCGCAAAAAATTTCCTTAAGCAGATCGGCGACTGGTGTGAAGCAAAGGGCTGGCAGCTTACCGGTCATCATGTATTGGAAGAAAATTATGCCTGGCAGGTTACCTCCAACGGTTCTGTAATGACCCAGTATGAATATTATCATGTCCCCGGTGTCGATCATTTAACAAGGACTGAACCCGATGTCCTTACTCTTGATCAGGTTGCAAGTATTGCGGCACAGGCCGGACAGAAGCAGATTCTGACAGAAAGTTTTGCACTGACCGGATGGAACTTCAATTTTCGCGGCATGAAGTGGCTTTACCAGATCCAGATGTCTCACGGTGTGAATTTCCTCTGCCAGCATTTGGAAAGTTACAGCCTCAAAGGTACCCGTAAACGTGATTATCCCGGCAGTTGGTTCACCCACCAGCCCTGGTGGGAGGATTATAAGTACATCAATGACCGCTTTACCCGCATCGGCCGTTATCTTGCAGACGGGGCGATACCGTCAGATGTTCTGGTGATGCACGGTCAGTCCTCTGCCTGGACTCTTTACAATGGCGGCAGTGAAACAAGTTACAATAATATCAATGCCTATTGCAGCAGTTTGAAAGCCATTTGCAATGAACTCGGCGCCCGGCACGTTCGCATGCACCTCGGGGACGAAATAATCATGCAGCGTGATGCAGAGGTCGTTGATGGCAAAATCGTTATCGGCAACTGCTCCTACAAGACCGTTGTGCTGCCCCAGATCAATAATATGCTCCGTTCCACTTATGAGCTTTTCAAAGATTTTGCAGCTGCCGGCGGCAGGATAATCGGCGTGATAAACCGTTGTGACCCCGGCCGTATGATGATCGACGGGGTGCTTCTTGCAGCAGAGGAAAAGAAGTTTTTTGCAGAATCAGTCAAGTGGATCGGAGATGAACGTTCTGCTGCGGCTTACGCGGCTTCCCTGCACAAGCCGCTTCAGATAGCAGACACAGACGGTATTATCTGCCGTCAGCTGCTCAGTGCTCAACGTGAATTTGCTGATTTTGAAGGTTTGGGCAAAGGTACATGGTACTTTGTTGTCAACCGCTGTTCCTCTTCCCCGTGCCGGGTGAATATTGTTTTCCCCGGTGCCGTAAAGGTTTACGAAATCGATATTGATTCCGGCAAAGTTACAGGCGAAGCTGATGGAACTGTTCCTGCAGATTTTGCCCCCGCTGCCAGCCGTATGTATTTTGTACCGGAACAGCCCTCTGTCATAAGCACCCCCATAACCTTTGATGCGGCAACACTTCCTGTAGCCGCAGTTGATAATTGCTGGAAACTGCAGTCCCCCGTGGAAAATATCATAACTCTCGATCAGGTACGCTGGCAGATAGACGGCGGCGAATGGGTCAGTGATCATATCAGTATCCTGCAGCCGGAACTTTTGCGCCTGGGACGGTCATGCGATGTTGTGTTGGAATATGACTTTGCCGTGTCAGAGTGGTTTGCCGGAGAACTTGATCTGGTAATGGAAGATCCGGCATCATTCACCCTTGCTCTTAACGGGACACCTTTCGCAAATACTGCCAAAGGTTATTTGTTTGACAAAGCATTCAGCCGGGTGACAATGCCTGCTGCAGCTTTGCGTCCCGGTATCAATACCATCCGCATGTCCACCCGCTTCTGGCAGGATCCGACGGTGTACGAGTGCCTGGAAAAAGCAAAGGAATTTGAGTCTGAATACAACAAACTTTCCTTTGACAGTGAACTGGAAGCTGTTTACATTGCCGGTGTATTCAACGTTGCCCACAACGGTGCCATTGAAGAAAACCTTTCCAGAGACTTTGCAAGTGCCAGCGATTTTGACATCGGCTGGGGATATGACCTTGACTGCATGCGCATGAAAGGTTCCTTTGAACTTACTCCGCAGAGTGCAGAAATCGACATTGCCAACATCAATAAATGCGGTTATCCCTTCTTTGCCGGTAAAATCGCTGCAGTTAAGGAAATCAACCTGACAGCAGAGGAGTGTGCCCGTATTTCCAAACTTACTTTCCGCTGCAAAGCTTTCAACTCCGTGCAGGTAATCATCAACGGCGTTGACTGCGGCAAGGTTTTCTGGGAACCATGGATGGTTTATGTCCCTGCAGGTGTTTTGACTCCCGGTATCAATACTGTTGAACTCAAAGTTGTGCAGTCTTTGAGAAATATGCTCGGCCCGCATCATCTGAAGACCGCTGAAAGCGGATGTGTCAGCACTCTTTCCTGGAACAAGAGTGAAAATGTTATCGGATGGCCCGCCTGCGAACCGTACGATCCCGGTTACGGATTCACTGTCTGCGGTGTGGATGATATCTGTTTTGAAGGTTGACTTTTATGAGTGATTTTGTTCATCTGCATGTGCATACCCATTACAGTCTGCTGGATGGGGCATGTACTCCTGCGGGACTGCTTGAGCTGGCAAAAGAACAGGAGATGTGTGCCGTAGCCATGACCGACCACGGATTCATGGGGGGTACCATTGATATGTATCATACCTTCAATAACAGCGGCGTTAAACCAATTATCGGCTGCGAAGCGTATGTGTCGCCCACCACCCGCTTTGACCGTGATCCCAATAACAAGGATATCAGAGGATTCCACCTTGTTCTGCTTGCGGAAAATATGCAGGGTTATCACTCTTTGTGCAAACTGTTAAGCGAAGCCTATGTCAACGGGATGTATTACAAACCCCGTGTTGACAAGGAGCTTTTGCGGCAATACCATGACGGACTCATCTGTCTTTCGGCGTGTATCGGCGGCGAGATCCCGCAGGCTGTGCTGCGCAACGATACGGCAAAGGCGGAAAAACTTATTGCTGAACATCTGGAGATATTCGGTAAAGGAAACTTTTTCCTTGAGATCATGGATCACGGTATCCCGGAGGAACGTATTTGCAATAAATTTCTCATTGAAGCCTCAAAGAAATTTGATATCCCTCTTGTTGCAACCAATGACGTGCATTATATGCGCAAAAGCGATGCAACCGCTCATGAAATCATGCTTTGCGTGCAAACCAATGCCAAACTGGATGATCCCAGACGTTTCCGGTTCGACGGGCCTGAATTTTATTTCAAGACCGAAGAAGAGATGCGTTCGCTTTTCAGCGAAGTGCCGGAATCCATAACCAATACCCGTGCCATTGCTGAACGCTGCAATATCGAATTCAAATTTGCTCCTGACGTAAACCATTATCCTGTTTCCCCCATTCCCACGGGAGAGCCGGAACAGTTGTATCTGCGCAAAATATGCTATCAGGGAGTGCGTGAGCGTTTCGGGTTCGATCCGGAAGTACCTGACGATGATCCCTTCCATAAAGAGATAATTGAACGCATGGATTATGAACTCAGTATTATTGAAAGAACAAAATATTGCAGTTACTTCCTTGTGGTAAGTGATTTTATCCGTTATGCCAAGAGTCAGGATATCCCTGTAGGCCCCGGACGCGGTTCCGGAGCCGGCAGTCTGGTTGCATATCTGACCAGAATCACGGATATAGATCCTTTGCGTTACGGTTTGCTTTTTGAACGTTTTCTCAATCCTGAACGTGTCAGTCCTCCTGACTTTGACGTTGACTTCTGTGAAGACCGCCGTACCGAGGTGATCGATTATGTGCGTAAAAAATACGGTGAGGATTCTGTTGCCCAGATTTGTACTTACGGGCAGATGAAGGCAAAAGCTGTGGTCAAAGATATCGCCCGTGTATTGGGACGTACCTTTGCAGAGGGCGACAAGATCACCAAACTTATTCCCAATGACCCCAAAATGACCTTGAAAAAGGCTTTGGAGGAGAGTGCCGATCTGCGGAAACTCTGCGAGGATGAACCGTGGGTACAGGAGGTTTTTGACTATGCCAAAGTGCTGGAAGGGGTCAACCGTCAGCTTGGTATCCATGCCGCCGGTGTTATTATCGGTGACCAGCGTCTTGACAATCTTGTTCCGTTGACACTGGGGGCAAAGAAAGAGGTCATTACTGAATTTCCCGCCGGATACTGTGAACAGCTGGGCCTCCTGAAAATGGACTTCCTGGGATTGCGTACCATTACGACGATCAAACGGGTGGTCGATCTGGTAAAAGAGTCGAAAGGGATAGAACTCAATATGAGTACGATCCCTCTTGATGATCAGAAAACCTATGATCTTTTGCGGAGGGGGGATACCATTGCCGTCTTCCAGCTTGAATCCGAGGGTATGCAGAATCTCTGCCGTCAGTTTGGTGTCGATACCATAGAACATATTATTGCTCTGCTTGCCATTTACCGGCCGGGGCCGATGCAGTTCATACCGCAGTTTGTCAGCCGCAAAAGGGGCAGGGAAAGTGTGGAATACGACCATCCGGAGATGGAAAAATATCTGAAAGAGACTTACGGGATCATGCTTTATCAGGAGCAGATCATGCAGGTCGTGCAGGCTCTTGCCGGGTTCAGTCTCGGCGGTGCTGATATTCTCCGCCGTGCCATCGGTAAGAAGAAAAAACACATTCTGGATGAGCAGAAAGCAAAATTTGTTGCCGGATGTCTTTCGTACCGCAATATCCCCGAAGAAAAGGCACT
>JAZSGI010000110.1:0-26989 GCA_045532655.1 Victivallaceae bacterium | reverse complement strand
TACAGACAGGATGCCAACTCCGACACTATCTCCTACTGGCGTTCTGCCGACGTTCCCGGCCGTAAAGGAATGACAGAGGTGCGCAGTGTTGAAGGTTTGTACTGGGTGCTGGACGAATTGCGGAAGCGTTTCCCGGGCATGCTCATCGATAATTGTGCATCAGGCGGCAGACGTCTGGATATAGAAATGATGCGCCGTTCCGTTCCTCTGTGGCCAAGCGATCTGCAGTGCATGAGCGACTGGGAAAGTGAACAGATGCAGGAAGTTGTTGCCGGTCTCAACTACTGGTCTCCTGTTTCCTGTTGGGGACCGGGTCTTAAATATAGCGACACTTACAATTTCAGAAGTGTTTTCGGAACATCAACAGTCATAGCTTTTCCGGCAAAAAAAGAAGATCAGGAATGGGCAAAAACAATGGTCGCTCAACTGCGGAGAGCATCTGTTTATACCACCGGTGACTATTATCCCATTATGGGACAGAGCTACGATCCTGACAAATGGATGGTACAGCAGTATCACCGTCCGGAACTTAGCGGCGGCTGTCTGATCGCATTGCGCCGTAAAAAAAGCAGTTTCAGCAAAGGGCACTTCAAATTATATGCGCTGGAACCGGCCAAAAACTACAGTATTGAGGATGCTGATACCGGAACAACAGTTGTACTCTCCGGCAGTGAACTTATGAATACAGGACTTGAAATCATTCTTGACCAACCGTCAACTTCAAAATTATTTTTCTATAAGGAGATATGAATCATGGAAATGCAAAAAGACATTGTACTTCACCGTAACTACTGGGACAGACTTTTGAGTTCAAAACTCACCGCCAATGATTTTATCAGTATCAAATGTCTGAAACAGGGCTGGGGAGAAATGCAGATCAACCGCACCATCTGTACCGGCAATGGTCCGCTTACTCTGGCAGGCAAAGAATATGCAACGGGATTCGGAACACACACAGACAGTGATATCCTTTTGACCGCATGCAAAGATATGGGCCGCCTGAAACTTACGGCAGGGGTAAATGAATCGGAACTGACAAAGCATTACCAGATCGATCCCGTTATTTTCCGCATAATCGCCGCAGACAGGATACTGGCCCAGTCTCCTGACCTGATGTCAACAGATGCTCCTTACTCCGTGGACATGGAACTTCCTGCCGGTTGCAGGGAAATCACACTCCAGGCGGTATCCGCCAACGGCAATATTGCCTACGGTCACGCCAACTGGTGCGACGTGGAAATAACAGGGCAGGACGGCGTCATAATGCCATTTGATCTGCAGACAAACCAGATGGATACCGTTCCTTTTTCTTTTGATTACAACGGGATATCCTCAAAAACATTCCTGTTGTCATGGGCAAGAAAAATCACATCTTCGGAAACAGAAAAATTTTTCCGGAAAACCGTCATATTCACCAATCCGGCAGACAATTTTGAATGTACTTTCACCATTGACAGCTGGAAAGAGTATCCTGTCAGCTATTACCGGGTGGCATTTGCCAATAAAGGCAACTCCAATTCCGGCGTTTTGAGCAATGTAAAAGTGCTGGATGATATTTTCCATGCCGCCAGTTACACATGCGCCAGAGGCGGTTTTGACCAGATGGACAAAGTTTCTGATTTCTGTCAGGCTTTTGCCGATGATTTCCGTCTTTATACCTGCCGGGAACATTCCATTATGACCGGCGGCAATGGCAGATCAAGCAGCGACTGGATGCCTTTCGTCCGCTTGAACGGTGCAAAAAACGGTTCCATTATCTCCGTGGGCTGGACCGGTCAATGGCAGATGGAGCTTGACACCTTCCGCGGTGAATATGTAAGAATACAGGCGGGAATGGCAGAACTGGAAACATATCTCATGCCGGGCGAAGAAATCTCCCAACCCGGAATATTGCGCCTTGATTATGATGGCAGTGATCCCATGAGAGGACACAATATTCTGCGCAGCTTCCTGCTTAATGAATGGATCCCGGCCAATATGCGTCAGGCTCCTGTCACAACCTCCGCATGGGGCGGCATGACTGCTCCCGATCATCTGAAGCGGATCGAAATGATGAAGCAGCAAAAACTTGATCTTGATTGTTACTGGATCGATGCCGGATGGTTCGGCCACGGCGCTGAACCCAATCAGGATGAATTTGCCCCTTACTGGAGCAGCAATGTCGGCTGCTGGGAAATCAATGAACACGTTTATCCAAATGGCCTTAAAGAAGTTGCAGATGCAGTGCATGATGCCGGTATGAAGCTGCTTTTGTGGATCGAACCGGAACGGGCATGTCCCGGCACGCCGATCGTAAAAGAACATCCCGAATACTTCTGCAATCATAAAACCAATAATTGCTGGCTCAATCTTGCCAAACCCGGGGCCCGTCAGTGGATGCTGGAAACCATAACAAATGTCCTGCAGGAAAGCGGTGCAGATTACTACCGTCAGGATTCCAACGACTTTCCATTACCTTTCTGGCGCAACAGCGATGACCCCGGCAGAAAAGGTATGACAGAAATAAAGGCAGTGGAAGGTCTTTACTGGGTACTTGATGAGCTGCACAAACGGTTCCCCGGAATTGTCATCGACAACTGTGCCTCCGGCGGCAGACGTCTTGATATCGAAATGATGCGCCGTTCCATTCCGTTGTGGCCCACAGATATGCAGTGCACTCCTGATTTTGACTGCGAATCATTGCAGGAGCTCTCTGCAGGGTTGAACATGTGGCTGCCTGTATTCGGCTGGGGAACCCATTTCCGTCCGGGTGACACCTACAATTTCCGCTGCAACCTCGCCAGCGGCATGAACAATCATATAGCCATGTATGAATATGTTATGCCTGCCGCAGATCATCCCTGGGATTGGCAGCGTAAAATGCTGGCTGATCACCGCCGTGCCCAGCCGCTTCTCTCCGGAGATTATTATCCGCTGCTCGGCCAGAGTTATGACCGCGCACACTGGATGATTCTGGAATTTTACCGTTCTGATCTGGGCAAAGGTGTATTGAATATCATGCGGAGGTCGGAATCAGATTACAAATCTGCTGTAATACTCCTGAAAGGTCTTAATGCCGGTGCTGTATACATGCTGGAAGATGCCGATACAGGTATTATCGGGGAATTTTCCGGCGACAGCCTCATGAACACAGGTATTAACATAGATATCCCTGCGAAACGCAGTGCAAGACTGATATTCTTCAGCAAAAAGTGACTTTGGCAGGATAATTTCAGTTACTGCCGGCAGTCAGAAAATCAATGGCTGCCGGCAGCTGACAGAATTGGTAAATTATATAATCAGGCTCTGCCCCGTGCCGGGAATGATCCCCCTGATTGGATTGAAAAAACACCGTCTTCATACCTGCGGCTCCGGCTCCATATACGTCCCGGTACATATCATTGCCGATAAATATCGCTTCATCCGGTGTCACTCCCATCTCTGCCAGAGCCGTCTCAAACAGACGACGGTCAGGCTTGCGGTAACCATAGTCACCGGAAACGACCACTGTTGAAAAAAATCTGTCAAGTCCTGCCGCCTGCAGTTCAGGTACTGCCCAGAGACTCTGTCCGTCAGAAACTGCGCCAAGCAGATACCTCTTTTGCAAATAAGCCAGTATTTCCGTCACTCCTGTATAAGGTTCAAGTTTGAATCGTGATGCACTGCGGAAAACCTTTGCCGCCTCTGCAGCAAGATATGGCGGAGGCACTTTCCCGGCAGCGGCATAACGGTCAATTATCACGGCAAATATCTTTTCCACATCAAATTCCGGAAACTCTTCCGGACTTGTTTTGCGCTGACTGCGGTTGAGTTCAAAAAAAAGTTCCTTCAACTTCCACTGTTCCACAAAAACCCCATGGAAGGAAAGGTAGTTGGCAGTTGTACGGTAAACATTTATATCATCTTCTGCAGTAAAAATATCTGTAACAGTACCATTAATATCAAAAAGCAGGGCTTTTATCATCAGAATCCCCTTTCAAAAGTGATTTTTGCCTCATTGACAAGTTTGCGCCTGTATTCCATATCCAGATATGAATTACGTGCAATACGCAGCAGATTCACTGCCATATAAAATGGTACTCTGGCAGTAACTGAGCGGAAAGCTGCCTCCCTGTCCGGGAAGTGGCAGCAGTATTCCCGCAAAAAATGCCCGATATAGGGTTCTGCCGCATATTTGTTGCCGGTGGAACGCAGAAAAAAATGCTGCAGCTCCCCGGCAAGTCTGCCTGTATCAAAAACCCTGTCAGTACGGTTCACCCGTTCCAGATCAAAGGTAATGACATTCATTCCGTCGCCGAAAAAGAAATTTGAAGGCGTGGCATCCCCGTGTACCAGTACCTCCTGATCCTGCCACATTTCCGGCTTTTGCTTCCATCGTTCAATGAGGGAGAGAAAATAATTTTTTTCCCCATGATCGATTATATTTTTCAATCCGTCAAGCACACATCCGGCATATACGCAAACCCCATTGAAATCCACCCCCACCGGGCGGGCGGAATTATTGTGTACTGTGGCAAGAAACCATGCAAGAGCTGTAAGTTTCCCATAAAGCAGGGAGGTATCACCGCTGTTTATACTCCGCATAATAATACTGTCCAATGGTTCACCATAACAATATTCCACCACAAGGAGACAGTTCAGGGAATCATTCCTGCCGAGGACATCCGCTGCGTAATGCACTCCGGATATATATGAACGGAATTCATTGATATTGCGGTATTCACGTTCCAGACGGCGTTGAGCCTGCTCCCACGAATTTCTGCCGGGGGAGTAAAAAAACTTTCCCACGACCTTTATGCAGCTGTTCCTGTCTTCATAGATATATACATCATTGGAACCATTTGTACCAAAGACACGGATACCGCCGGAACAATCGCAGTTGTACCGGGAATAAATATCCCATTTCAAATATTCAAAAAGCGGATCGTTTTGCGGCAAATGACCGAGATAATTCATATATACTCCCCTGGGAATTTGATTTATTTCTCTTATTTTGAGGTAATTTCAAAAGTCATTCAAAAAATGGCAAAGATGCCATTCGCAAAGAGCGGCAAAGGGTTGTTTGAGGTTGCTACCTGTAAGGTAACAGCCGCTTGTCCCGCCGTAGCTTTATGCGAAGGCGGAAAACGCTCCCTTTGTCAGATCGAAGCGAGGGCGCTTTGACAAATTTGAGGAGTTTTGAAATTGCCTCATTTTACTATACCTCCGGAAAATATTTTTTGCAAATCAGCATCAGAAAATATCACTTGCAGAATTGCAAAAAACCTCCCGTGAGTGTATATTATATAATTACATTTTCAACAGCCAAACGGAGGTTTTTATTATGAATTTCAGTATCTGGGAAGTTATCATGCTGCTGACTTTCGGCATAAGCTGGCCCGTAGCCATTTATAAAACCGTAAAAGTCAAGAATCCCACAGGCAAAAGTTATCTTTTCATGGTACTTATCATTGCCGGATATGCCGCCGGGTGTATACACAAGGTACTGTATCATCACGATATAGTTCTTTACCTCTATATTTTCAATGCTCTCCTTGTTACCACCGACCTTGTTCTGTGCCTGTATTACAGAAACAAACGCAAAAAGCTCAACGATCAGGGAAACTCCTGATCTCCGGACGGTTATTCAAGTGCCTCCAGCAAACTCCGCAGCCATTTCCGCACCCGGACAGCACTTGCCATACTGAACCGTTCCGAGGGCGAATGGGGATTTTCTATCAAAGGCCCGGCTGATATTGCCAGAAGCGACGGGTTTTTGCTGATAAAATCCGCAACTTCAACTCCCGCATGCATAACTGTACAGACGGCTTTTGTGCCCGTAACCTCTTCCCATACGGCAACGGCACGGTCAAGAAGGGGATTGACCTCCGCAGGTTCCCATGGCAGATAAAATCCGGCTTCACGGCAGCAGAAAGAATTTCTGCAGAAAACCTCCCGTACCATTTCTGTCGCTTTCCGCTGTTCCTCTGCAATAAATGACCGCTGACTGGTATCGACACATATTTTGCCGCCGCAGCTTTCTATCACAGCCAGATTTGAGGAAGTTTCAACCAGCCCGTTGAACCTGCTGCTCCAGGCAAGCACACCGTTGGGAAGATCATTCAACGCCGTAACAAGTTTCTCCCGGCATGAAGCAGAAAGCACCTGCTCCGGTACCGGGATCTTTCCGGCACGCAGAGTTATTTCCCCGCCCGGTGTTATTGCGGAAGCGATTTGTCCGGCAAGTACAGCAGTATCAGGCATAACAAAACCCTCCGGCACGACACCCTCCACAACAATATTACGGGGCAGGGCATTGAAGACCGTGCCGCCATGAATAGTACTTATTGCCAGTGTTTTGAATTCTTCCGCCAGCAGCCGTGCCATCTCTTTCAACGCATTGCCGAGAGGTTTGTGTATATCCACTCCTGAATGTCCGCCGGGCAATCCGGCAAGTTCTATCCTCATCCCCTGCCCGCCGGATGAAGGTGAAATATATTCTGCATCAAGCTCCGCCGCCAGACGGCAGCTGCCGGCACAGCCGGTCATAAAACAATTATCATCTTCACTGTCAAGATTTATCAGGTATTTTCCCTGCAGAAATACCGGATCGATGGCACTGGAACCGCACAATCCGCTTTCCTCCTCAACAGTAAACACTCCACGCAGCGGCCCGCCCCGCCAGTCAGGATCCAGGAGAAGCTCCATGGCAAACGCCACGCCGAGACCGTTATCCGCCCCAAGGGAAGTCGATCCGCCGGTGGATACCCAGTCGCCATCCTGCCGGAAAGATATCCCCATGGTGTTGAAATCAAAATCCAGACCATCTTTTTTCTGGGCAACCATATCCAGATGTCCCTGCAGTATCACTGCCGGAAGATTTTCATATCCCTCTGCCGCCGCTCTGTCAACAGCCATGTTGCCCCTGGCATCAATGCGTACCTGCAAACCGGCTGCAAGAGCAATACTGCTTAATTTTTCCCGCAAAGCCGCTTCATTGCCGGAAGCATGGGGTATTGAGCATATAAGAGAAAATATTTCCATCCAGTTCATATTCACCTCCCGCTGATCAGCAACGCCCCGGTACGGGAAATGGATTGCAATATCCCAAGCATTGCCATAGTTGTTACAAGAAATGTCCCGCCGTAACTCACCAGCGGCAACGGTATACCTGTGACCGGAGCAAGATTTATATTCATACCGATATTCACAAATACATGACAGAAGAGCATCGTCCCGAATCCGGATGCAAGCACCCTGCCGAAGATATCCGGCGCACGCCAGGCAATGGCAAAACACGACAGGATAAGCACCCCGAAAAGCACAATGAGACAAAATGCCCCGGCAAATCCGGTTTCTTCGGCAATAACTGCAAAAATAAAGTCATTATTTGCAACTGTCCGGGGAATAAATCCGAGACCGCTCATATCTCCATCCCCGATACCCTTGCCCCAGAATCCGCCCGAACCGACGGCTATTCTGGCCTGAGTGGCATTGTATCCCCTGCCCAGCGGATCTGCTTCGGGATCAAGAAATGTTCTGATCCTGTCTCTGTGATATTCTTTAAGCAGGGGATGCAGACGGAATATTTCATTGACGGCAAAGGCTCCAACCAGCACAGCAACTGCTGCAAAAACAATAAGAATTTTTGGCCACGAAAGCCCGCGGACAAATATCATCACCAATGCAATAGGCACAAACATGAGCGCCCCGCCGAGATCCGGTTCAATTACCACAAGAGCGAAAGGCAGCAAGGTATAAAGTACCACCGCCATAAAACTCCGCCAGGATTTCGGCGAATATCCTGCCCGGGCCATAAAAAAGGAAAGAAAAAGTATCAGAGCGATTTTTGCAAGTTCCGACGGCTGCATCTGCTGCTGCATAAAACCCAGATCAATAATAAGCCACCGTCTTGCACCATAAATTTTAGTTCCCCAGCCAAGCACGATCACCAGCAGCAGAATACTTACAATATAAACTGCCGCCCCCACCGGCTTCCACTTTCTGTAATCGGTCATGGCGCAAAAAAACCATGCGCAGATCCCGATCCCGCCCCAGACTATCTGCCGCAAAGCAGATTCATTGGGAAAACCCTCTCTGCCCCCGCCGATACAGCCGATAAAAATTATCCCGCATACCAGAAGCATAAACATGCTCACGGCAGCGGGAACATCCCACCCCCGCCGGAAACGCTGAAACCACGTTTCAGTTCCCTGTTCATGGGAAGCAGCGTTACCGACGGCAGAGTACATGGAGCGTAACCTCAGACCTCAAAGGTCTGTTCACGTTTGGGACCTACTGAAACTATGGCAATTTCAGCATTGACCAACCGGGCAATACGGTTCAGATAATTCTTTGCCTGTTCCGGAAGTTCATCCCAGCTTTTGCAGTCGCAGGTGGAACACATCCAGCCCGGCATGGTTTCGTAAACAGGTTCAACACTTTCCAGTTCATCACTTCTGGCAGGCATACGGTCAGTGATTTCACCGTTGAGTTTGTATGCTGTGCAGATCTTCAATTCCGGCATTTCATCAAGCACATCCAGCTTGGTGACAGCAAGTTTGTTGACTCCATTGACCATGCAGCCGTAACCGCCGGCAATGGCATCAAACCAGCCGCAACGGCGGGGACGGCCGGTAGTTGCACCGAATTCCCTGCCGACGGCACGGAGTTTTTCACCGTCAGCATCAAATAGTTCTGTGGGGAACGGGCCCTCGCCGACACGGGTGGTGTAAGCCTTGAGCACACCCCAGACATCCCCCACCAGGCGGGGGGCAATACCGGCACCGCCGCAGGCACCGCCGGACATGGTGGTACTGCTGGTGACAAAGGGATATGTACCATGATCGATATCCAGCAATGCTCCCTGCGCACCTTCGCACAGAACCTTTTTCCCTGCCTTCAGCAATTCGTTGACACTGTAGACGGTATCGGTAACGAAGGGTGCAAGATAGGAGGCAGCTTCTGCGATTTTTGTCCACTCGGCATCAATATCAAGTTTGTCCAGACCGGCTTCTTCAAAAAGCTGATTGTATTTTTCACATTCCTGTCTGAAAAGTTTTTCCAATCTTGCCAGATCAGTAAGTTCGCAGCCGCGGATACCTGTACGGCATGCCTTGTCGGAATAGGCGGGGCCGATACCGCGGCCGGTGGTACCGATCTTGCGGGCGCCGGAAGCGGAAAGTTTTGCTTCTTTGAGCTGATCAGCACGGCGGTGATAGTTGAAAATCAGATGGCATTTATTGCTGATTTCGATCTGAGAGACATCAAGACCGCGTTCTGCCAGTGCCTTCATCTCCTCCATCAGGCTCAGGGGATCTACAACGACACCGTTACCGATAAGACAGCGGACACCTTTGCGGAAGATACCGCTGGGAACCAGATGCAGCACATATTTTTCGCTGCCGATTTCGACGGTATGTCCTGCATTGCTGCCGCCCTGGAAACGGACAACAGCATCAACATCACGGGTCAGAACATCAATAAGTTTACCCTTGCCTTCATCACCCCATTGGGTACCTACCAATATATCTGCTGGCATTTTTATCTCCTTGGCATGCCGTCCAACGGCATTTTTTTGAAATTTAAAAGTACTTGAAAGTATAAGATAGTATTTTTTTGAGATTTTTCAAGTCAAAAACTTGCGAAAATGCAAATAAAAGAGTATATTTCCCAATTATGAATAACGAAGAACAGAATATCAGACTTTTTCAGTATCTTTCCCGGCATCAGGATACTCTCTTTCCCCATGCCGCCTGCCGTTATGTCTGCAACTGTGTTTACAGAACTTTGCATGAACACGGTTCCGCACGTCATGTAACAGCTTTTGAGGTATTGGAAACATTCCGCAAATGTATCATAAAGGATTTCGGTCCCTGGGCATCAGAAATACTGGCGGCATGGCACATAGCTTCGCCGCTGCAGGTCGGAGAGATCGTCTTCCTGCTGGTAAATGCCGGTATTCTGGCGGCAAAGCCCGATGATAAACTCAGCGACTTTGATCTGCCCGGTACGACCCTTGCCGCTCCCTGTCCCGTACTTGCCGATCCGGAAGTGGAAGTCCACTGGGAGGGCGGGGCAATTGATTGAACAGACATTACCCAATGGACTGAAAATAATCGTACACAGGGCAGAAGCGGCATCCTGTGTAAACATTGTCCTTGCCGTCAGGGCAGGCAGTATCCATGAAACCCTGTCTCCAGGCAGCGGAACAGCGCACTGGGTCGAACATCTGCTTTTTGACGGCTGCCGTAAATTCCCCGGCGATGGTATCATTACCGAAGTATCACGTCTCGGCGGCAGTTTCAACGCCATGACCGGACTTTTCAGAACAGAATACACACTCTCCGTTTCCCCGCAGGACACAGAAAAAGCATTGGAGATACTCGGTGCAATGCTCGCCGACCCGGAATTCCTGCCGGAGCAGATAGAACATGAACGTTCTGTGATCGTCCGCGAAATCGACCTTTATGCAGATGACAGCGACGCAGTGCTGGAGGAATTGCTTTATGCCTCGGTTTATTCAGGCACTCCCCTTGCCGACCCTGTAGCCGGACGCCTGGAAGTATTTATGAACGCCCAGGCATCACTGGCAGAAAAATTTTTCCGGCAATGGTACACTCCCGACCGCATGGTACTGGCTGTTACAGGTCCTGTAACTCCGGATAAACTCTTCGCCTGCGCTTCTGAACATCTCTCCGGGCTGCAGGGCAGGAACCCTTACCGGCCGGAACTGAAACTGCCTGAACAGGACAGAAAGCGGCGCACAGTAAAAAAATTCCCGGATCATGAGACTTCCAAAATAGCAGTCGGCTTCCCCTTTACCGGCACTGACCGCAAGGAATTCTGGGCAGGGAATATTCTGGCATCACTGCTGGCTTGGAACAGTTCAAGTTTCCTGGAGCGGGAACTTTGCCGCAAACGTTTTCTGGCAAGAGATATTGCTGCTTCGCTTGATGGCGATGGTGCCTGGGGGATTTTCCGTATCGAAGCCGATTGCGCCCCGGATAACTGCCGGGAGCTGGAAAAGTTCATGACCCACGCCATCTTCAATTTCGACTTCGATGGCATAACTGCGGCAACTCTTGAAGCAGAAAAACTCCGATGCAGTGCAATGCTGCGCAGCGAATCCCGTGATCCGGCAATGCTTGCCAGCAGACTTGCAGAACGTGCCACCATGCCCTCCGGCGAAATACTTTCCGACCCGTTTACAGACGAAGCAGCCATCAAAGCGGTAACTGTGGACGATCTCCGCAGATTTGCCGGTGACTTTATAAAACCTGAACGGCTTTCCACAGTAATTCTGGCATCAGACCTGCGGAAAACACGTATCCCCGGCAATGTCCCGGCAAATGAATCCTATATGCCGCCGGCTGGAATACCGCCTCATCCGGAACCGGTCTTCTTACAGTCGCCCCCCCTCGTCTTTCCCGGTAAAAATATCTTCTGTACAGACAGAAGCGGCATTGCAGATATCACTGTCATGCTGCCCTGTGCCGGCAGCAGGGAAACTGCGTTCGGCAACGGTATATCCCAACTGGCGTGCCGTGTACTGGATGCCGGAGCAGCCCGATACAGTGAGGAAGAGTGGCTGGCAAGACTTGATGCCTGTGCAATAAACCTTGATACGGAATTCACATCTTCAGCTCTGCGGCTGGAACTTTCTGTACCGGAGGAAAATCAGGATACGGCAATGGAATATCTGCTGGAACTCCTGACTCTTCCCTCATGGCAGAAAGATGTGATCCGCAGAGAAGCAGAGATCCTTGCAGAAGAGTGGCAGAGTCTTGAATCCACCGGAGCAAAAGTTTTTGACCGGGCAAGGGAATTGCTTTTCGGCGAACATCCCGCCGGGCTTCCGGCAGGAGATCACCGTATAATACGCAGCATAACAGATCTTTCGCTTAAAAAATTTTATAACGGCTTGTGGATACCCGGTGGAGTAACTGTGGGATTCGGCGGCAGCTGTTCCCCTGTTTCCGCCAAAAGTTTCCTTGCCGCCCTGACCTCTGCAATACCGTGGGCCGCAGGCACATTGCCCGGAGACAGCATCTGGCATAAACCATGCTGCGATCAATACAGCGAAGTGGAGCTTGACCGGGAACAGTGTGTTTGCGTGTGTATGTTCCCGGCACCGTCACTGTCAGAAACAGAATCTCTTGCAGCCTTCAAAATACTCGATTATGCCGAAGGCGGTCTCTCCGGGCGGTTGTTTCAGTTGATACGGGAGAAACATCATCTGGCATATTCTGTAGAAACGGGGACGGCCCCCGGTTTCGGCTGCGGAGCAATGTACTTTTCGGCGGGATGCGAGTTCAGCGAGGCCGGGAAAGTTATTGAACTTTTTGAACAGGAACTGCAAAATATTACCGCCGGAAATATTGACAGAGAGATGTTCAACCGTGCAAAAGCAGAAGAACAGGTAGTACGCAAGATACACGAAAGCAACCGTATAAACCTGTGCAGCCGCAAAACGGCAGAGGTTTTCTGCGGGACGGAATCTCTCGGCAAGGCAACAGACCGGCTTACTTATTCAAAGTTCATGGATACGGTGACGGCAGCTTTGTCTGCAGAGAAAAAAGTTTTTGTAAAAGCAACAGACGGGAAATAGAAAGATATATTATGGGAAAAGAAATTTTTGATCTCTCCTCGCCCGGATGGCGATGGTACGGTGCAAGTAAAGAAACAAAGGATTTCCTGTGTTCCCATGCCCGTTTTGATGCCTCAACCCTTGTCAAAATAAATCCGGTACGGGCAGTATTCGCCTGTGACGGATATTTTATAAAATTCGAGGTCCCGGATTCTGCACTGCGCCGCTGGCGCAGTATTCTCGCCCCCAAAGCTGCCAGTGAATATGCTTCAGGAAAAGCTCTGGAAAAGGCGGGAATACCTGTTGTGGAATATCTTTGCTGGATGCGCCGCAAATCAGCCAATGCCGTAGTAAGCCGCTGCTGGCATGGCGGCCAGGCATCGGCAGATGAACATATATTCAACACACTTGCATTAAAAGGCTTCGGCAATGGCGATACAGTGGATTTTGCCTGCAAACTCCGGGATTTCACCATTGAATTTCAACAGAAAGGTTTCCGCCATCCGGATTATCACACAGGCAATCTGCTTTATGCCCCGGAGCAGAATCAGCTTGCTCTGGTGGATGTATATGGCGTCAGAAGGAATGCACCGGGATATTGGGAAAGACTTGCACAGAACAAAATAATTCTTTCGCTGCGTCCCTTCATGCCTTTCGGGGCCCTTATTGATATTCTTGCCGGGTTTCCTGATCTGAAAAAAAGCGGAAAAGCGGCTGAATTCTATTGGGACACCCGCCGCATAGATGCCGCAGTACAGTTGAGAGCTTTGCCCAAAAGACAGCAGCAGATAGCAAACGGTTATCCCAAGTTCATAAAAATAGAAAAAGAGTACTTTATCCGCAAGGATGAGGTAAAAAACCTTCTCTTCACCCCCGATGACATCAAAGATTTTGAAGTTCTGGAAATGGATCCTGCCGGAGCATTCGCCCTGCTCCAATTTTCCATATACCTGCAGCTGTGCGGCATACGTCACCGCAGAGTTGCAGCATGGAAAGCTCCGGACACGCTTTTCCTGGAACCGGGATCATCTTTCCGCGCGCCATCTTCCTGCGGGATAAGCGCAGAGGAAACTGCATTGCTGCGGCAGGAAGCGGAACTTTTCGGAGTGACAGAGTGCGGTGATATCGCCTGTGACCGTTACGGCAATCCATGCATCTTTGATATCAGAAAAGCCTTTGAGAGCATGACCATTAAAGAGCAGTTTTTCCAATAACGTCCGCCTTGCCGGTCAGCCCTGTCAACACTTCGTTTGCCAGCACACAGCCCATCACCGCCGGCAATGCCGCCAGACTGCCTACGCTGCCGTCGGGATTACCGGAGTTATCAGGCGGAGCATCAAAAAACACAGCTCTTATACCTCGGGTTATATTATAATTTTTACGTAACTCATTGCGGAGCGCCTTCGCCAACGGGCAGTTTCTGGTTTTGGCAATATCTGCGGCAACCGGCATGATCAGATTTGTGCGCCGCCCGGCCCCCATTGCCGATACGGTCAGAATCCCTCCCCTGACAGCCTCTGCCAGAAGAGCCGCTTTACTTTTTACACTGTCTATGGCATCAACGATACCGTCTGCGTGGTACTGCCGCAAATAATCCGGAATATTCTCCGGCGTCAGAAAATCCTGTATGGTCTCCACCTCAATATCCGGATAAATACTTTTCAGACGTTCCGCCCAGCAAACAGTCTTCGCCCTGCCGATGTTCCCGGCAACGGCTATCAGCTGGCGGTTGCAGTTGGAGGCTTCTACTACATCACCGTCGGCAATAATGAAATGCCCTATCCCGGTGCGGGCAAGTATTTCCAGCGCATATCCGCCGACACCGCCGACACCGGCAACAAAGATCACCGACTGTTTCAATAGAGCAGTTTTCTCTTCACCGAGAAGAGCAATCGTCCTGCTGCGGTCACTCTGCAACATATACAAAACCTCTTTCTGAAGCGATCCCTGTATCTTTTTTGCCGCTTCTCTTTGAATTTTTTGTTCCCTTGAAACCGGAATTGATATAAGCGACCAGACTGACATGCTGTTCGTGAGTAACAATAATATGATCAAGCAGTTCTATCTGCAGCATGCGGGTAAAATCTTTCAACTGCTTTGTAAACATGATATCTTCCCGTGACGGCTGACAACTGCCGCCGGGATGATTATGTACAATAATTATTCCGGTCACCGGTTCATTGACGATCACCTTCACCATACGGTTGAGATCCGGCTGCATCCGGGCACGGCCGCCGTACTGGTTTTCAATTTTTATGATATGACCTTTGTTGTTGAGATAAATAAAGAGCATTTCCTCAACAGTGGATGAGCCCATTTTCAGCCGGGCATATCTTACTGCTTCGGTAGTATTTTGCAGCAGATCGGCCTCAAAGAGTTTGCCTTTGAGCAATTCAGCAGCAAAATCTTTGATAAGGGTAATGAATGATGCCGTGATCTCCCCCATGCCTTCGATCTCCTGCAATCTCCTGCTGTTTTGCGCCATAACACCTGCAAGCGAATGAAATTCGGCAAGAAGTGCTTTGGCAATCGGTTTTGTATCCCGGCGTGGGATAAGATAAGTCAACAAGAGTTCCAGTTTCTCATGTTCAAGCAGAGAATGCAGTCCGTGCTGCATATACCGTTCACGCAAACGTGATCTGTGACCGGAGTTCCGCTGCGCTTTTTGCGTATCGCTCATACACGCTCCAGTTCAACAACAGTCTCAAAAGCGGCACAGCGGGGAAACATCGGCAAAGCCTTTGCCCCGGCAACAACAAATCCGGCACTGACAAAACCGCCGAGATCACGGGTAAGAGTAGCCGGATCGCATGATACGTATATTATCCTTTCCGCTCTTGATCCGGCAAGAGCCGCCAGAGTATTCCCGGAAATTCCCCGGCGGGGAGGATCGATCAGCACTGCAGAACCTTCCGGCAATCCCGGAAGAGTTTCCTGCAGAAACACTTCGGCATCTGCCGCCGTTATCCTTATATCCTCCCGGCCACGCAAAGCAAAATTCTGCAAGGCAGTTTCAGCAGCAGCCTTCTGACTTTCCACAGCCATTATATCCTCTGCCCCGTGTGCCGCCGCACAGCAGGAGAAAAATCCGCTGCCGGCATAAGCATCAACAAAAATACCTCTGCATCCTTTGCCGATTATTATGTTCCCCACCTCTTCCCATAGAAGTCTCAAACCATGCGGGTTTACCTGAAAAAAACCATCAGCCGGTATAAAAAAATCCTTCCCGTCAGGCAATATCTGCCGCAGATTTCCGCTTTTACTGCCCGCAGAATTTCTTCTGGCATGAACCATGCCGTCGGCATCTGTACGCAAAGACAAACGCATATCCCGATGCAGAGAAGACATAAAACCTGGATCCCGGCGTATTTCTGCCAGAAAATCATTAATGCCGGCATGGGCAAGTTTGCAGTACGGTATGTCCAGTATCCTGCCGTTATCCATGCGGTATCCCAACTGCGGCAGACCGCCTGAACGCTCCATTACAAGCTCGATTTTATTTCTGTAGTTCCACAGGGATTCTGCTTCGGGAGATTTTGCCACGGCATCAGCGGCAACGCTTCCCGCCGGGAGGTGTTTGAGAAACTCACGCAGCTGGCGGCGTTTAAGAGCTGTTTCCGCACTTGAGGAGCAGAAATCATACTTGCACCCCGGACAGCGGAAAGAAAAGGGACAGCCGGGCGCACAGCGGTGCGGACTTGTTTCCAGCAGTTCCAGTACTCTACCCCTGACACAATCACGGCGTTGTGCCGTGATCTCCACCGCAGCCGCTTCCCCCGGCAGTATTCCGGGAACCATTATCACTCTGCCGTCAGGCAGTCTTGCAATGGCATCGCCGCCATAAATAATTTTTTCAAAACGGATATTGTAAGTATTCTGCTGCATATTCCACTCCGGCAAGGTTAAAAATTTCCAGAAGTACCTTCCATTCTCACTTTTGAGACAACTCCCAAACCCATCAAAATTGCTGAAGTTCCCCCTGTTCCGATCTGCAAAGGAAATATTTTTCCCGCTTTGCCATTTTTGAATGACTTTTGAAATTACCTCCTTTAATATACATCAATATGCGTTTTTTGACCATTCTTTTTGATTTAAAAAAGAAAATTGTTGATTTTTTTCATACAAAAACAGTTTTTTGGCCGGAATAGACGTGACAGAACAGGAATTTTGTGCTATATTATGGAAAGTACAACCGGCATCTGCTCCGTGATCCCGCGGAGAAGTGTCTGCATATAACAATTCTAAACCTGAGAGGGCCGTATTATGGGAATCCCGCTTCTTGATCTTACCAGCCAATTCAAAACCATGCGTGAAGAGATCCTTAAGGAAATGACAGAGATCTGTGATTCACAGCGTTTCATACTGGGACCCAAAGTGGAAGCCTTTGAAAAAGATCTTGCTGCATACTGCGGAACTCCCTTTGCGGTAGGCGTAACTTCCGGCAGCGATGCCCTGCTTATTGCACTGATGGTGGAAAAAATCGGTGCCGGGGATGAAGTTATCACAACCCCCTTCACCTTTTTTGCAACAGCAGGAGCCATTGCCCGTACCGGAGCCAAGCCGGTCTTTGTTGACGTTGACCCGGTGACATTCAATATCGATCCCGCAAAAATCGAAGCCGCCGTCACCCCCAGAACCAAAGCGATCATCCCCGTGCACCTTTTCGGACAGTGTGCCGATATGGATGCGATCATGGAAATCGCCAACCGTCACAACCTGATCGTGATCGAAGATGCCTGCCAGTCCATCGGTGCCGAATACAAGGGCAGACGGGCCGGTTCAATGGGTCATTACGGAGCTTTCAGCTTCTTCCCCAGCAAGAATCTCGGTTGCTTCGGCGATGGCGGCGGTGTCTCTGTTACCGACGAAAACAAAGCCAAACTGCTGAAAATCTACCGCAACCACGGTCAGAGTGCAACCTATTATCATGATTATGTAGGCGGCAATTTCCGTCTTGATTCCCTGCAGGCAGCCATCCTTGCCATAAAACTGCGCCATCTCGACAGCTGGAGCGAAGCCAGACAGAAAAATGCCGCAGAATATGATCAGCTTTTCAAAGCTGCCGGTCTGGAAGGCAAAGTTACCACTCCCGGCAAAGCCGCTTATCCTGTCCGTCACATTTACAACCAGTATTCCATACTCATTGCCGACGGGAAGCGTGACGCCGTCAAAGCAGCTCTTGCTGAAAAAGGTATCGGCTGTGCAGTATACTACCCTGTCTCCCTGCATCAGCAGCCCTGCTTCGCCGAGCTGGGTTACAAAACAGGTGATATGCCGGTTGCCGAAAAACTTTCCGGTGAAATCCTTGCTCTGCCAATCTTCCCCGAAACAACCTCTTCACAGCGTGAAGAAGTCGTGGAAGCCATTGCCGCCGCCCTTTGAAAGCAGAAATAATCCATGAGCAGGAAAAAAACTGAACATCAGGAACTGAAAGTACAAAGTTACCTCCGGCTCCTGCGATATACAAAACCATACAGGGTCCGGTTGATAACAGGTATAATCGCCGGATTCCTGGTTGGTGGGTCGCTTTTTGTCAGTTTGCTGCTCATACCGCAAATGATCGGGGCATTTGCGCCTGAAAACGACACCTCCGCCATCATCAGTACGGAAACCCGGCAGATAATGGAATCATTTGCCCAGTCGCCGGAAATGCCGGAAGAGGAACGTGCCAGATATATTGAATCAGTACTCAACGGCACCAACAGCGATGATCCGGAAATGGCAAAAATGGTGGCAAAGATCAACGAAGCCGCCGATAAATACAACCTGCCGGTAAGCGCCGATACGAACCGCATAACTCTTTCGTGGCCCGCAGAATTAACCATACCGCTGGTGGGAGAGGACGGACTTCTTTCGTGGCAGATTTTTGCTGTTTATATGGCTGTTTTCATACTGACCTGGCTCTTGCGTAACGTGGCGGTTTATGTGAACCATTATTGTACACGCTGGGTCGGTGCAAGAGTTGTGGCGGATTTGCGGGAAAAAATCTTCGGAAAACTGCTGGATCAATCACTGTCTTTTTACAGCGGTACAGATATCGGGCAACTTATAAGCAGATGCACCAACGACACTTCCGCCATTGAACATGCCGTAAGCAACACCATTGCCGATGCCACAAAGTGTCCCATAGAAATTCTGGCATGTGTTTCGGCACTGGTCTATTTCTGCGTTGCCAACAAAAGCTATATGCTGTTGGTGATACTCTTGCTCGGCGTGCCGGCTCTGGTACTGCCCATAAATTATCTGGGCAGAAAGATCCGGCGTATCTACCGCTCCACTTACGCCCGCATCGCAGAGGTTTTTTCCCGTATGCACGAGGTTTTTACCGGAATAGTCGTGGTAAAGGCGTACAATACCGAAAAACGTGAAGAAAAAAACTTTACCGTCATCAACAACAAATATTTCCGTACTGCTGTCCACGCCCTGCGGCTGCAGCTGCTGGTAAGCCCCCTGATGGAGGTCGTGGCTGTCAGCGGTACGATGGCATTCCTTGTTTACGCCTACAGTCAGGGTACAACCCTTTCCGATCTGGCAGGACTGCTTGCTCCGGCATTCATGGTTTACCAGCCTATAAAAAGTCTTTCAAAAGTTGTGACCGCCATCCAGCAGAGCATGGCGGCGGCAGACAGATATTTTGACCTTATGGATACAGATACCTCCATCAAAGAGAAACCCGATGCTCTGGAATTCAAAGAGTTCAAAGATGCCATACGTTTTGAAAACGTTGTCTTCGGCTACGGCAGCAAAAAGGTCATCGACGGTATCAGTTTTGATATTCCCCGCGGTCATCTGGTGGCAGTGGTAGGCGAAACAGGTTCAGGCAAAACAACCATTGCCAACCTTATCGCCCGCTTCTATGATCCCCAGTCCGGCAGAGTGACTGTTGACGGCGTGGATATCCGGGACTACAGGATCGGCGATATACACAAAATGATCGGTGTGGTCAATCAGGATGCCATCCTTTTCAACGATACTATTGCCGGTAATATTGCCTACGGCGTCCCCGATGCTTCCATGGATGATATCCGTAAAGCCGCCGATCAGGCAAATGCAACAAAGTTCATCCTTGACGGCAGACATCCGGATGGCTTTGAAAGTGAAGTGGGCGAAAAAGGATTCAAACTTTCCGGCGGCGAAAAACAGCGTGTTGCCATTGCCCGTGCCATACTCCGCAATCCCCCCATACTCATTCTGGACGAAGCCACAAGTGCGCTTGATACTGTCACCGAGCAGCTGGTACAGGAAGCGTTGAACCGGGTAATGACAAACAGAACAGTTTTTGCCATTGCCCACCGTCTCTCTACCATACGCAATGCCGACAAGATCATCGTTCTGAAGCACGGCAAAATAGCTGAAGCAGGAACCCACGAAGAACTTTTGCAACTTGGTGGAGCCTATAAAAAACTGCATGACACTCAGTTCCGTTGACCGGAAGCATGGATGCAATGAAAAATAATTTTGAAAAATGTCACTTTACCGGCATCGGCGGTGCCGGGATGGCTCCTTTGGCAGCAATAATGCTGGAACGGGGCAGTGTCGTATCCGGCAGTGATCCTGCCGGAGGGAAACGCTGTGAAAAACTTGCAGAGCTGGGAGCTGTAATATACAGTGAACATAAAGCGGGAAATGTCCCTGCCGATGCCGCAGTAATATATTCCAGTGCAATATCATCTGACAATCCTGAACTCCTGCAGGCACGTTCAGGCGGGCAGCTGTGCTGCAGACGGGGGGAATTTCTGGCGCAGCTGGCGGATACCTGCCGTCGTACGATAGCGGTTTCCGGCTCCCATGGCAAAACCAGCATTACAGCGATGCTTGCCTGGGTTTTTTCCCGCTGTTTTCCTGATTCAGGCTGGCTGATCGGCGGCGAAGTAGCCGGATTTCCATCATCCAAAGCCGGGAACGGGGACATTTTTATAACCGAAGTGGATGAAAGTGACGGTACTCATACTTTTATCCATCCTGCTGTCGGTATCGTTCCCAATGTGGATGACGATCACGACTGGAGCGTGGGCGGTACACAGCAGCTTATGGATAATTTCCGTACTTTCGGCAGGAATTGCCAAAAAATATTCGCTCTTGCAGGCAGCAATACAAAAGAGATTTTTGCCAACAGAGCCGAAATCATCGACCCGGCTGACAGCAGTTACAGTATGCTTCCGGTAAATCTGGTTGGGTTCCAGCGCTGGAACGGAGCACTGGTGCTGGCATGTACCAGATTTTTCGGTATATCCGATACAGCAGCAGTTGCCGCTCTTGCGGAATTTCCCGGAGTGGAAAGGCGTCTTTCCTGCCGTGGCAGGGCAAAAAATGCTCTTGTAATAGAAGATTACGCCCATCATCCGGCAGAGGTGGCGGCAAGCATTGCGGCACTGCGCCGGATGACCGGCAGTAAAGGTAAACTTACAGTTGTATTTCAGCCGCACAGATACGCAAGACTGGAAAAATATTTCGACCGGCTTGCCGCAGAACTTTCAGCGGCAGACAAGGTATTTATTGTCCCGGTATTTGCCGCATGGTGCGAAACAGGTTCAGTGGGATCGGCAGAGCTGGCAGCGGCTTGCGGCAGCAAAGCTGAATTTATCGATTCAGAAGATTGGGATTTCACAGCAAAACACATTTTAAGAAGCGTGGAGCTTACCTCCGGTGACATTCTTGCAGTGATCGGTGCCGGGACAATCGGCGCATTGCCGGAATCACTGGTCAGAAGTTCCGCAGATTTGTGATTTTTGCGTTTCAGGTATATATTATCGTAAAAAAGAAAGGTGACAACATGGATTATAAAGTAAAAGATATTTCTCTGGCTGATTTCGGCCGCCGGGAAATCACAATTTCAGAGTACGAAATGCCCGGCCTTATGGCTGTACGCCGGAAGTACGGCAAAGATAAACCACTTGCCGGAGTCAAGATCTCCGGATCGCTCCATATGACTATCCAGACCGCCATCCTGATCGAAACTCTGGTGGAACTTGGCGCACAGGTACGCTGGGCAAGCTGCAACATTTTTTCCACACAGGATCATGCAGCAGCAGCCATTGCCGCATCCGGTGTTCCGGTATTTGCCTGGAAGGGGGAAACTCTGGAAGAATACTGGCAGTGCACCCTTGATGCCCTGACCTTCCCCGATGGTTCAGGCCCTGACCAGATCGTTGATGACGGCGGCGATGCCACACTGCTTATTCACCGTGGTCTTGCCGCAGAAGATGATCCCTCCATCCTTGACGGGGTCCCGGCGCACAAGGAACAGGAAGTGATCGACAATCTGCTGAAACGGCTTCTTGCTGAACGCCCCGGCTTCTGGCACAAAGTTGCCGCCAATGTCAAAGGTGTTTCCGAAGAAACCACTACAGGCGTACACAGACTTATAAAAATGGCGGAACAGGGCACACTGCTTTTTCAGGCAGTCAATGTAAATGATTCCGTCACCAAAAGCAAATTTGATAATATTTACGGCTGCCGTCATTCTCTTACCGACGGTATCAAACGGGCTTTGGATGTTATGATTTCCGGCAAAACCGCCATGGTCATCGGGTACGGTGATGTGGGCAAAGGCTGTGCAGAAGCCATGCGCAATGAACGTGCCAGAGTGCTTGTAAGCGAAGTCGACCCCATTTGTGCTTTGCAGGCATGTATGGCAGGCTTCAAAGTCTGCACCGTAGAAGATGCTCTGCCGGAAGCAGATATTTATGTCACCTGCACAGGCAACTGCAATGTCATCACTCTTGAAGATATGGCAAAAATGAAAGATCAGGCGATCGTCTGCAACATCGGTCACTTTGATACTGAAATCGAAGTTGGCAGACTGGATGCCGCAGAGGGCGTTGTCCGTACAGAGATCAAAGGCAGTGAATGTCCCGTTCACCGTTATACCTTCCCTGACGGTCACTCCATATATCTGCTGGCAGAGGGCCGTCTGGTGAATCTCGGCTGTGCCACCGGTCATCCCAGTTTTGTCATGTCAAACTCCTTTACCAATCAGGTAATGGCGCAGTTGGATATCCATAACAATCCCGACCGCAAAACCGGTGTATATCTGCTGGACAAAAAACTGGACGAAGAAGTTGCCCGTCTGCATCTGGACAAGCTGGGCGCAAAACTCAGCAAACTTACTCCGGTGCAGGCCGAATATCTCGGAGTTCCCGTTGACGGCCCGTTCAAAAGCGAAACCTACCGTTACTGAGGCATATTCTGAAAGCGGAACGGTCAGCGATCCTGCTTGTATTTCTTTTTGTTGCAGCAGGAGCAATTTCCGCAGCAGCGGCAGATGCTGTTGCTGTGCTGGCCGGATATGCCTCCGGATGCCGTCAGAACGGTATCAGAATGGTGCTGGCGGTAATTCCGTCACGGCAGGATACAACATTGGCTGAATACACGCTCCTGCAGCAGGAATTGCAGAGTTCAGGAGTGGAAAGTGTTGATCTTTCCGGGGTTTTCGCTCCCGGTTCCGCTATTCAGCAGCTCTGGTGTCTTACCGATACGCATCCCACCCCGGCAGCTATGGCAGCAACGGCACATGAGGTTGCACTCTTTCTGACAGAAGGTTCTCTGCCTGAACCGGAAGAGCGGAAATTCACCTTGCAGGAAATTGAGAAAAAAGTCTGTACCGGTAACTCCGGCGGCAGCGAAACACTCTATTTCAGGGCAGTTGCCGGTAATGTCACCGCAGAAGCCGCCACGATCTGGGTGGCAGGTGACAGCAATGCGCTCATATATCACGACGGCATCGGCATTGCCGTAAAAAAATCCGGATTTGCCGATCATCTGGCATATTATCTTGACACAGAGGTTTTTTTGTTGGGCATGCGGGGCAACTGTACAGACCAGCTCCGCGGCGAAATATACAGGCGTTGTCTGCAGGGGAAAGAAAATGATATCGCACAGTTGCAGACAATAGTTTTTGTGCTGAGTTTTGAACAATTCACCAAGGGGGCAAACCGCTGGCAGGTGATCCCCGCCCCCGGGAGCAACAGATCATGCGCAGTCAGGAAGAATTAAGAAGTATTTTATCGCAATTTATTGTTTACGGTGATTTTCTTGTGGCAGTTCCTTTCGGGTCAGGTCACATCAATGACACTTATCAGGTAACTTACGATCAGGGCGGCATACGGCTGCATTACACTTTGCAGCGGATCAATTCCCTTGTTTTCAAACGTCCTGACCTTGTCATGGAAAATGTTGACAGAGTCACCAGGCACATCAGGGAACAGATACGCAAAACCAATGCCACCACCCGCAAACGTACCATCGTTCTCCTGCGGACGGCAGACAATAAACCTTATGTGATCGACGGTGAGGGAAATTACTGGAGATGTTACGTTTTTATTGAAAATGCCCGATCCTATGAAGTTCTGGAAAATGAACGTCAGGCATTTTATGTTGCCCAGAGTTTCGGGCAGTTCCAATGTGATCTGGTTGATCTTGACGGCCCCAGACTCCACGAAACGATCCCACACTTTCACGATACGCCCAAAAGACTGGAAGCTCTGAAAAAAGCCTTTGCCGAAGACAAATACGGCAGAGCCGCCCATGTCCGGCAGGAAATGGATTTCGTACTCTCCAGGCAGGAAATGACAGAACACCTTTTGCGGCACAATGCTGCCGGGGACATTCCGGAACGTATCACCCACAACGATACAAAAGTCAACAACATCCTCATGGATGATCTCTCCGGAGAAGGAATGTGCGTGATCGACCTTGACACCGTTATGCCCGGTCTTGCTCTTTATGACTTTGGCGACATGGTGCGTGCCGGGACAAGTCCTGCGGAAGAGGATGAAGTGGATTTGAGCAAAGTTTTTATGCGGTTCAGCATGTATGAGGCCCTGCTGCGCGGTTATGTCAGTGCCACCGGCAATGTCCTGACCGAAGCTGAACTCTACCACCTGCCCCTGAGCGGCATGGTGATAACTCTGGAAGTCGGCATGCGTTTCCTTATAGATTATCTTGAGGGTGATGTATATTTCAAGACCCGCCGTCCGGAACACAATCTGGAACGTTGCCGCAACCAGTTCAAACTTGTTTCCTCCATGGAGGAACAATTGGATAAGATGAAAGATCTTCTGAAAACCCTTTAATAAAGTGAAAGTTTCATGCTCCAAAGCCGTTTTTCCATCAAAGGTATGCGCTGTGCAGGCTGTGCCGCAAATATAGAAAAAACAATACGTTCGCAGCGGGGGGTAAAAAATGCCTCGGTCAACTTTGCCGCCGCCTCCCTGCTTGTGGAATGGATGGATGATGCCGGGGCAAAAGAACAGAAACAGGCAGAAAACGCCATAAAAAAACTGGGGTTCAGGGTTTTCCCATATAAACGGGAATCTCCGGGTCAGGAATTGCAGGAACGGGCAGCAAAAGAACTCAGGGCTTTTCTGCTGTCAGCCTCTTTCACCATTGTAATGGTTCTGCTTTGCCGCGGTGTCCTGCCATTATCTGAAAAAGTTTGCCGACTTCTTCTTCCCCTGCTGACACTTCCCGTACTCTGGGCGGGAAGGGAATTTTTCCTGAAAGGTATCCCTGCTCTTTTAAGAGGTATGCCTGACATGGATACGCTGATTGCCGCAGGGGCAGGAAGTGCCGTTGCTGCAAGTCTGATCAAAACAGCAATGGGTATCGATACCGGAATGTATTTCCACATGGCAGGCATGATAATAACCCTGATACTGCTGGGCAGAACTCTGGAGGCAAGAGCGAGAAGACGTACATTTGATGCCATAAGCTCCCTTGCCGCTCTTGCGCCGCCCAAAGCGGTGATAATGGATAACGGGAACGAAAAAGAGAAAGATATCGATGACCTCCAGCCGGGGGATATATGCGTGGTTCTGCCGGGGGACAGTTTCCCGGCAGACTGTATTGTAACAGCAGGCGTATCCGATGTTGATGAATCCATGCTTACAGGCGAAGCAATGCCTGTTGCCAAAACTCCCGGCAGCAAAGTGACCGCCGGAACCATAAACCGTACCTCACGGTTGTTGTGCAAAGTGGAGGCTTCCGGCGGAAATACCGTTCTTGCCGGAATCATCAGGATCGTTGAAGATGCACAGGCTGACAAACCCCCGGTTGCCCGTATTGCCGATACTGTTGCCGGATACTTTGCCTTTGCAGTACTGATTGCCGGAGCGGTTGTTTTTGCAGTATGGTATTTTATCGCCGGATTTGATGCGGCCCTGCAGAGGGCATTGGCGGTAATAGTCACAGCCTGTCCCTGTGCGCTGGGACTGGCGACTCCGGCGGCACTGATCGCCGGACTTGGAGCGGCTGCCCGCAAAGGGATTCTTTTCAAAAGCGGAACAGCCCTGGAAACTGCCTCAAAAGTGACCAAAGCCGTCTTTGACAAAACCGGTACACTTACCACAGGCAGGCCGGAAGTAACCGGCATTATGGCGGTAAATGTTTCCCGCCGTGATTTTCTGGCTCTGGCAGCGGGACTTGAAGCAGTCTCCAGTCATCCCTTTGCCCGTGCGGTAAAAGAAACCGCAGAAAAAGAAGGCGTGACACCTGTGGAGATCGAAGATGCCGTTGTTGAAGCCGGGGGGGGAGTTTACGGCAGGTATCAGGGCAGAGTTGCCGCAATAGGCAGTTGGGATTTTCTGGTGAGCAAAGGTCTGGGTAAAAATACCAGACGTCCTGAACCGCCCTCCACCGGAACTGTCATTTGTGTAGCACTGGAATCCTCCTTTGCCGGAATAATAACGATGGAAGACACCTTGCGGGAATCAGCGAAAACAACAGCGGCGGAATTACATGCAATTGGTATAAGTACCGCCATACTTTCCGGCGACAATGCTGCCTGTGTGGCAAAAGCCGCTGCGGGGACAGGCATCAGCGAATATCATGCCGCCCTGCTTCCGGCAGACAAAGAGTCTGTTTTGCAGGAATACCGCCGTCAGGGTTTTGTTACAGCAATGATCGGAGACGGGATAAACGATGCCCCGGCACTGGCGGCGGCAGATATGGGAGTGGCTCTTGCCTCAGGAACAGATATTGCCATTGCGGCATGTGATGCAGTTCTGCCCTCAAGCGATCCTGCGGTGCTGCCGGAAATGTTTTCGCTGGCAAAACAGGTGATGCGGGTCATAAAACAGAATCTTTTCTGGGCATTTTTCTACAATATGATCAGTATTCCCGTTGCCGCAGGTATTCTTATCCCGCTGGGTGTTCCCGGAGTTCCCCCGGCAGCATGTGCCGCAGCCATGGCTGTTTCAAGCCTCACAGTGGTATGCAATTCCCTGCGTCTGCGTCATTGCAGATGACATTCGGGACATTCGCAGGCTGCGGTGTCGCCGGAATGATCCACCTGTTTGAGTTCCAGACTGGAAAGTTCTGCCGTTGCCAGCATATTGTGTACACGCAATGCATGGTGCTCGACACAGAGGGCATAATCAAAAATGTCGCTGACGACCTTGCGCTCGTGTGAAACCAAAGTCGGATCGTAGCCATGTCGTTCTG
>JAZSGI010000230.1:0-5420 GCA_045532655.1 Victivallaceae bacterium | reverse complement strand
GAGGCAATTTCAAAACTCCTCAAATTTGTCAAAGCGCCCTCGCTTCGATCTGACAAAGGGAGCGTTTTCGGCTGTTACCTTACAGGTAGCAACCTCAAACTACCCTTTGCAGCTCTTTGCGAATGGCATCTTTGCCATTTTTTGAATGATTTTTGAAATTACCTCAAACATAATAAATATAGCACAAATGGATTTTTTTGCAAAAAAAGCAGGGAAAATTCCTGTATCCTTGTCTTTCTTCCGCAAAAAAAAATGCCGCTCATTTAATAAAACCGGGTTGATTTTTTCCCATAATAGAGGTAATTTAAAAAGTCCTCATTGCGATCTGAAAGCCGGGAGCATTTCCGGTGGTTATTTATAATTGAAAGGTTTTGAAATATGAAAGATATACTTGAAAATAAAGTTGCCGTTATTACCGGTGCCGGCGGCGGTATCGGGCGTGCCGTATCTGTCAGGTTGGCACAGGCAGGCATGAAAATCGTTTTGCTGGGCGGTAATAATACCGCAAATCTGGAAATGACCCGCAGGGAAGCGGCTGAGTACAGTGCCTGCGCCGTTCTTGCCGGTGATTTGACTGACAGCAGTTTTTATGAGAGAGCCATAGACTCTGCCGCAGAGTGTTTCGGCGGTATCGATGTACTTGTAAACAATGCCGGGGCTGCAGCAAATTCACCCTTTGAACAAGTGAAAGTTGAAGATTTTGACCGTATTATGGCAATCAATGTGCGGACGCCCTTCATTCTTATGCAGAAAGCGGTTCCTTACCTGAAAAAATCTGATTGTGCCTCAATAATAAACATCGCTTCTGTGGTTGCTCATGCCGGATATCCCTTCCAGAGCCCTTACGTTGCTTCCAAACACGCTTTGCTTGGGTTGACCAAAAGTGCGGCGGCAGAGTTGTTCCGTGACAATATCCGTGTCCATGCGGTATCTCCCGGCGGAGTATATACTGATATGGTGAAACTCACCCGTCCCGACCTTTCGGCCGAGGGGATGATAATGCCGGAGGATATTGCTGATATCGTCCACTTTATCCTTTCCCGCCGCAATAATGCTGTGATTGACGAAATTCTGGTTCACAGGGCAGGAAAAGAACCTTTCCTTGTTTGAGATCGATTCAGTGTATCAGAATAATTCGTGCATCCGGTCAGTGTAGTACCGCACAAGATTCCACTGGGTTTCCGGCGGCAGGCGGTGATCGGGGCAGGGAATAAAGCCGCCTGCCTCTATCCACGGTTTTATCCGTTCTATTTCTCTTTTCACAGCGGTACGGTCAGCGGCAAGAACATGTTTGTTGAATCCGCCGATACCGCGGATATTTCTGCCCCATTTGTCCCGCCATGCCGGGAAATCGGGATCCCATGTACCTATTTCGATCGGGAAGAAGGTGTTTACGCCGCCTTCTATCCACAGGGGCATAAGTTCATCCAGTTTGCCGTCGCAGTCTATGGAAAGGATATCACAGCCGTAACTGTTCAGCAGGGAACTCATTTTCTGATAATGATCAAGCAGGTTTTCCCGGAAAAATACCGGAGAGATCAGGGGACCGTGATTGTAGCATATATCTTCCCAGTAATGCGCACCGACGGGGCGGAATCCTGCTTCCAGAAGGGTTTTTGCATTGCGGTAGGAGATATTGGCAAAAGTATCGACGATTTCTTTCAGCAGTTCAGGATCATCCATGCTCATATAGCTCAAGCCGACGATCCCGATTATATCCCTGATCCTGCCGATGACACTGCCCACATGAAGTCTGGGAGGGTGATGGGTAGTATTGTTGAAAATTTCAGCATCATGAGCCAGATCTGCGGCGAGTCGCTCTTCCGACCATTGCAGGCGTGGCAGGTAGTGTTCTTCCCACGACTTTCTGTCCACGAGAATGTGATCTGTTTCTGAACGTATGCACCGGGAATTTCCAGATGAGTTACGCCGTGGGAATCCCTGATATGCATACTGCCATCTTCAAAACGTTTCACAATTTTTTCTTCAAAATACGGCAGTAAAAAGTTCTGCGGCGCATAAAAACTCTCGAAGTTGAAGTCGAATCCGAGTTTTGTATCAAGTTCCCGGCACACCTGATTACCGTCGCCCCATCCTGCGGCTTGCGCCGGTGAAATATGTCCTTCTGTCGCCCATTTATCCAGCAGTTCGTTCCAATACCCGAAGTGTATCACCGGCAGATGGTCATATTCTTTATAATGCAGTACGGCGTTGTAGCGTTCACTGTTATTCATAATTTCTTTCCTGAAAATTTTAAGATATTCTAATATACATTACGCTATTGTTTTTTTCTTGCTGTAAATTGTCATTGTTTTATCTCTGATTATCTTTTCCGGTATTCAGGAAAAATTGAGTAACGGTGATTTGCTGTATGTATGGTATTTGCCTGATACTGCAGGAAAATATGCGCCATAATCACTGTGTGTTACCGGTGTGCGCTCATTTTGTGTTACCGGTGGTGCGTCCTTTTGTGTTACCGGTGGTGCGTCCTTTTGTGTGCCGATCCCCTTGACCTGTGCGTACGCCAACCGGTGGGAGGGTCAGGATTCTTTGCGCTTGTCAGCAGAGAGCCGGTAGTTGGAGAGGATACCGCAGGCAAGACGGGCGGCGGCCCATGAACCGTTGCCCAGCCGCTTCATGCCGTAAGCCAGAAGATACTGGTGATTTTTCCGCATGGCGTTATAAGAAAGATCCTCCTTTGCCCGGTACAGGGCAAGGATCTCTTTTTTGATTTCTTTGTCCGACAGACTGCGGCGCTTGCGTATGGCCTGATAATCAATACCCGAAGCGGTAACAGCTTTCCCCCATGACCCGAAACGCCGTACAGAAGCCATATACAGGGATTTGTCATAGTTCTGCATATCTATACTGGCAAGAGAGATACCGTCGTGGTGGTACTGCTGGATCATGGTGATGATTTTGGCATTGTCCCAGACTTTGTAACGTCTGATTTCATCATAATCAAGACCGCAGGCTGTGATCGCTTCCTGCCAGCTGCCGAAAAAACGTTCTGCAGCGGCATATACTTTGGGATATGTAGTGGAATAATAGTGGGAATTCAATGGCTCGCGGCCATATCTTGACATTATGTGTTCCTCGATCAACTCGGGAGACCATATTTTTTGAAACATTGCAACTCTACTTATAAAAAAAGAAACCATTGTGACGCAACAAATTCCATGCGGGTCAATAGAATTGTTTGTCACAATTAAAATATAATGCGAAAAATAAAAAAATCAACTGCAGAAGAGTGGAAATTTTGAAAAAAAGGTGTATTATATATAGATTAAGAGTAAAGAAGAGGAATAGCAGGGCCCGCAGAAGGTTATTTTTTAGAAATTATTGTTATATATGGAGATACGACTATGCCATTGGAATCAGGGACATTTTCTTTGTCAGTTTTTGAAATGCCGGAAAAACTTGCCGATGAAGCTGTAGACAGTTTTGCCGCTTACGCCGCCGGAATGTTGGATTCTGTACCTGCCGATGAACCCCAGATCGGTTGGGTCACCGGCAGACATCTGCTGGAAACTTCCATCAATGAAGGGAACGCATGGTGCGGCAGTGTTATGCACATGGCACTGCGTACAGCAAAACGCAAACTGCCTTCTTCATTGCTCAACGCCATCTGCCGCCGTGCAGAACTTGAATTCATGAGTGCCAATCAGACTGATTTCGTCCCCCGAGCCAAGCGTAAGGAGATCAAGGCCGAAATGACGGAGAAATGGCTGCCCAAAATGCCGCCTTCTCTTTCTGCAGTGCCTTTTGCCTGGGACCCTGCCAGTGATCTGCTTTTTGTTGCAGGTGTCCCCGGCGGTCAGATGGATGAATTTATTGCCATGTTCCAGAAAACCACCGGGTTGGAACCTGTTCCGTGGACACCGGAAACCATGTGCCGCAAACTTATGAACCGGGAATACTGTGACCTGCCCGCTTTCCGCTGCGGCGGAGCTTCTGATATGGAAATAACTCCCGGCAGGGATTTCCTTACCTGGATGTGGAGCGAAAGCGAAAAGGGTTCCAGCAAACTCACACACCCTGAATACGGGGAATTTGAACTGCTGGTGGAGGCTCCATTTATTTTTGTGGGCAGTACGGATGCTTCCGGAGCCGGAGAAACTTCTGTGAAAAAGGGTGATTCCCCGAGCCGCAGTGCCGAGGTGAAGGCTGCTCTTTCTGTAGGTAAAAAACTTAAAAAGGCACGGTTGTCGATCGCCAGGGGCAATCAGGTATTTTCCTGTACCATGGATGCCGACCGTTTTGCTTTCGGCGGATTGAAACTGCCGGAAGGGGATGCACCGGATCAGGTGAGCCAGTTCGAGGAACGCATACTCAACTGTGTTATTTTCAAAAGTGCCGTTGAAGCGTATTTCAAAAGGTTTACGGAAACCCTTGCCAACGACCCGGATACTCTGGAAAAAAGCATTGAAGCATGGATAAGTGAACGGGATTCCCTGTAAGGAGCTGAAATATGTGGGAAAAAATCATTGCCGCAGTCTGCAATGTGTATGTGCGGACAATTGTGCTGTTGGTATTATCCAATCTTTTTATGACTGTTGCATGGTATGCGCACTTGAAAAATCTCAATAAGGCTTCGTGGCTCGTTGCTGCATTTTTCAGCTGGGGCGTTGCATTATTTGAATACCTGATCCAGGTTCCTGCCAACCGTATCGGTTATGCGGGAGGAATAACTCTGCCGCAGTTGAAGGTCATGCAGGAAATCATTTCATTATCAGTTTTTGTTCCCTTTGCGTTGATGTATATGAAGGAAAGCCTTTCGTGGAACCATCTGGCAGCGGGGGTATGTCTGGTATTGGCAGCTGTTTTTGTCTTCGGGGTCAAATAATGGAAAGTGTTGCACCTGCCGCTATTGAATTCAAAGATGTCAGTTTCGGGTATGAGGCCGGGCGCAGTGTCTTCAAGCATATAGATTTTTCTGTTGCCGCAGGGGATACTGTCTGTCTTGTCGGACCCAACGGCGGCGGAAAATCAACTCTTTTCAAATTACTGCTGGGAACCGAAAAGCCGGATTCCGGCACCATCCGTATCTGCGGCAGATATTCCCCGGCCGAGGCACGTCCCCTTATCGGCTTTGTGCCGCAGTATTTCCGTCTGGATGACCGTTTCCCTATAACCGCAGGGGAAGTGGTGCTTACCGGTACTCTGAAACGGGGATGGAAACTTTTCTATTCTGCAGAGGACAGACGGAAGGCGGAACAGGCTCTTGCCGACGTCGGTATGGAGGGAACCGCAAAAACCTCCTTTGCCACACTTTCCGGCGGGCAGAGGCAGCGCATACTTATTGCCAGAGCTCTTGTGGCAGAACCGGAAATACTGCTTCTGGACGAACCGTTGAGCAATCAGGACCCGGTGGCACGGGAAAAATTATTTGAACTTCTGCGCCGTTTCCGCCGTAAATT
>JAZSGI010000117.1:0-7753 GCA_045532655.1 Victivallaceae bacterium | reverse complement strand
AAAAAAAGAGCAATATAAACCGTAAAAAATGCTGAATCACAAATAAGGCGGCATTCCTGCCGGAAAAAGGGATGCCGCCATGCGGGATTTGTGCCGGAAAACTCAGAGAGTTCTTATTTTTTCCGCCAGTCTGCGGCAGGTTGGGAAATCATAAGGTTCTCCGGGGTTCAGGTAGTAATTTCTGCCGGAAAATTCACCGCATTCCCACTCAAGGAAACAGACTTCACCCTGCTGTAATGGAAGGTCGGTAATGTATTCACGGCCATTTGCACTGACAGCAAAGGTTCCTTTGAGTATTTCCACGCCATCCGGAGCTGTTGCCCGGTATGTTCCTTTGAGGTTTGCAAGTGTATCGTTTACAATGTGCAGTTTCGGCTTTTCTGTTCCGGCAGGTTCTTCTCCCATAAGGGCGACCGGCTGCTGAGAAAGACGTATCACGTCAAAAGGATATTTCTTTTTGAAATTTGAATCTACCGCTGAGTAATTGAACCCCATGGGCCACATATCCAGCAGACTCCACCAGAGAATTCCCGTACGGCGGAATTTCTGCACGCGCCACGACTCAATGGCGTATTTGAAAAGATCACCGACAAAAAAATTGACGGCGGCAACAAGTTCTTCCGGATCGTCAGGAGAAAACTCCCGTCCGAACATTTTACCAACGTTCCTTTTTACATGATCGCACCAGGTAACACAATAACGGTCAGCCTGATGAGTCATCATTTCGGTCTCTGCTGCAACAGTTGCCGGATCTACATTCCACAGACGGCGCAGACGGGGCAGTTCCCTTGCCACCAGTTCCGGTGATTCAGACATGGCGTTGAAGTTGATAGGGCCTGTTTCGCTGCAGAAGTGAGCTGCAGATGCCTGCATGAATTTTCTGAATCCGCCTTCTGAAACATCTCCGCCGTAGATGTGTTGTTCCGGGGCAAATTTATTTGTATCAATAGATGTCTGCACTCTGGAGTGGCGTTCAACTTTTTCCGGAGAAATGTAGGGGGAACTTGGTACATAATCACGGGCAGGATCAAAATTTTTCACGGCAAGGGGCAGGACTTGGCGGGTAAGGTGATTATCGGAAGGCAGAAGCGAGCGGCCCATTTTTGCTCCCCAGAAAAATACCATATCATTTTCATTGTCGCCGCACCACAAGGCAAGAGACGTATGATTGCGGTATTTTTCTATAATAAATCGAGCCTCTTCGTAAATCCGTTTAAGGAAGTTTTCGTCCTGTGGCGGAAATTCACAGGCGAACATGAAGTCCTGCCATACCAGAAGACCGTGCTCATCGCAGAAATCGAAAAAGTCATGATCTTCGTATATGCCGCCTCCCCAGACTCTTACCATGTTGCAGTTACATTCCAGAGCAAGATTCAACGCCTTTTCTGTCAGTGCCGGAGTTTGGGAGTGATAAGGTGAAAGCGGTTTCCAGTTTGTGCCTCTGATATAGATTTTTTCGTTGTTGCAGTAGAATACAAATTCGCCACTGCCTTCCGGGTCAGTATATTCCGTCCTTTCCAGACGTACTGTCCTTATACCGATACGCTGTTTGTAAACAGCTTCTTCTTTGCCGTTTTTAAGGAGGATAAGTTCAAAATCGTGAAGGTTCGGTTTGCCAAACCCTGCCGGGTTCCAGAGGATGGGATCGTATATGACAAGCTGTCCCGGCTCGAACATTCCTTCTGTGAATACAACAGGAACCGTTTTATCAAGTTTGCAATCACCCTTATGACTTATGCGGCATTGCAGTGTGTACTGTGACAAATCGCGGTCGGGGGTGGAGAATGAGTAATGGCAGATAAGTTCAGCCTTGTTTTCCTCCTTGCAGATCCAGTCGGTATAAACATAAACGGAGTTGAAACGCACAGACTTTACAAATTCGATTTCAACGTTTTTCCAGATACCGGCACTCAGGCGGCGCGGAGCATTGTCCCAGCCCCACATATGGCGTGCCTTGCGTAAGAATAAAGAGGCTTTTCTGGAGGAATACAGAAATGGGACGGCTGTACCGTATTTGCGGGCGGCGATCTCCGGTGCATAGATGCGCACCTGCAATTTGTTGCTGCCTTTTTGCAGCAGTCCGGTCACATCGGCAGAATGTCTGATGAACATATTTTCGCAGCTCATCAGCTTTTCTCCGTTAAGAAAAACATCTGCGACCGTGTCGATACCTTCAAAGTTCAGCAACACTTTTTCGATATCACAGGGATCGCCTTCATAATCAAATTCTTTTTCAAAATCCCAGTCAGCGAATTCCACCCAGCGGCAGGCGTGTTCCTGATCTGCCGGGAGAGCATCGGAAATGAGTCCTGCCCGTTCCAGATCAAGTTCTATGTTGCCGGGGACAACGGCCGGTATGGTATGTTGTATTCCTGTTTCCGGATGCAAAAAGGAGACTGTCCAGTTCCCATTAAGAGTTATTTTATCCATAATGAAAAAACTTTCATTTTTTAAGAAATTTCTGATAATCACACACAAGCAGTCTGTACGGTGCTTCATCCTCTTCTATTACAGGGAAGCGCAGCTGAGGTTCGTGGAACACGTTGTCGTTATGATCATCGTTGACACATGAGACCTCGCCGATCATCACATCTGCGCCTTTTTCTGCGTAAAATTTATGAAATACATTGGGGCAGAGCGTAATGCTTTCCCCCGGTTCCAGGAACAGCTTTTCTCCGGCAGGGATAACAAGTTTTTCGCCGTCCCGCACGATCTCCACAGGAGTATCGTCAAGTTCCGTTGTATCACCTTTGCGGTTGTAGATCTCAAAAACAAGGCGTCCGCCGCTGCGGTTGATGATATCTTCCTGCTTATTTACATGACAGTGCATGAGAGTTACCTGTTCACTGCGGGATATCATCAGCTTTTCTGCGTATGGCTTGGGATATTTTTCAGAACCGGGTCTGCCGTTGCGGATGGTAAAAAGCAGCAGGCCCTGTGCCGCAAAATCACCTCTGCCGAAATCTGTCAGATCCCAGCCCAGTTCGCAGTCAATTATTTCACTGATCTCATCGCCGTGTTTAAGCCATTCGTCATGGCTCCAGGAGGCGAATTTAGGCAATCTGAAATTGAAGGAGGAGAAAAATTCCTCTGCTTTTTTGATTTCTCTGTTGATCTCTGATCGTTTCATTTCCAATCATCCTTTGCAATAATTTGTTCATAAGCCGGGATGCCCGAAAGAGGAGGATCCATGGCGGAAATACTGCAGGCCGCTGTCTTTGAGGCAAATTTTACTGCATCAACTGCCCCGAAACCGTGATAAACAACACAAAGCAATCCGGCTATTGCCGAATCTCCGGCACCGTTTGTTCCCACGACCTTTACGTGGTGGGGGAGGGTGTAAAATCTTTCACCGTGCCATTTGCGTATCGCCGAAGATCGGGAACGAAAGCAAACGGGGCCCTCCCGAGGTCGGGAAATATATCCATACAAAGATAGCCGGCTGCACCGATCATTTATCTGCCTCTTCTGAAAAGTCTGATAAGTTCAGCTGTTTTGGCCGTGAGGGCATCACGGGCGGGAACATAAAAATTGCCTGGTACAGAAGGAGTCAGCCGGGGTTTTGCATCGTCGATGCCGCCGAGAAATGCTTTATTGATGTCGGTACAGATATTGATTTTTGCTATACCGAGAGCTATGGCTTCCTGCAGCAGTTCGACGGGGGTGCCGGAGCCTCCATGGAGGACAAGAGGCAGAGAAACCTTTTCTGCAATAGCCGCAAGGCGGTCAAGACGCAGTTCCGGTTTGCCTTTGTAGTCGCCGTGAACGGTGCCGATGGCAACAGCAAGGCAATCCACATTTGTACGGCTGACAAACTCTTCTGCTTCTCCGGGGATGGTGAGGACGGATTCAGTACCTTCGCCGCCGTCTCCGCCGCCGACGTGTCCCAATTCTGCTTCGCAGGAGAGATTTGCTGCATGAGCCATTTTTGCTGCTTCGGCAGAGAGACGGATATTTTCTTCAAAAGGAAGTATGGAGGCATCAAGCATTACAGAGGTGAATCCGGCTTCAATACACTCTGCCACCTGTTCAAGATCGCTGCCGTGATCAAGGTGCAAGGCGGCATCGATATCGAATTTTTTTACATAGAAATTTACTATGTCCGCAAGTGCGTCCGCTCCGCCCATAAGTCTGTATTCTGCGGCAGATGCCTGAAAAATTACCGGGCTCTTACATTCGGCAGATGCTTTTGCTATTCCCTGAATGTTGAGACTGTCCCAACATTCAAAAGCGCCAAGTGCAATACCCTGCTTACGGGCTGCGATCATCAAATTATCCATTCTGTGCAAAGCCATATAATCTCCTTTTGTAACAGCTTGATATTGATATACAGTACTTTCTCCTTTTAATTTAGCATATTTTTTCATTGTTTCTTATGGGTTTTTACTTAAATATGATACTTTTTTGATAAAATTGTTTTCTCCAGGCCTCATATCAGGCAAAAAAACTTTTGCGTTGTTCCCGATATCGGGTGTATTACCATATATTTTTACACCTGAAAAACACTTTTATTTTTACCGGCAAAATTTTATAATGAACTCTGTGAGCATTTTCCCCATATATAATAATCCGGGCAGAAAAATCATCATTTTTCTTGTATTTTATTGTTAGTATGATATTTTATTGTCATGAAATCGTTTTTGGAACAAGTTATACCTGATGTCAACAGCTCCATCAGTACAGAGCTGGTGTGCGATCCTATGATCGGGAGGGTCTTTCATTTTCATGCAGAAGTGGAGCTGACTTACGTGGAACGCGGCAGCGGTTGGCGTTTTGTCGGGGAGCATAACAGCGAATTTAAGGATGGTGAACTGACTTTGATAGGCTCCAGACAGCCTCATCTTTTCAGAAGTGTACAACACGATTCCCGGCAGAAATATATAGAAAATCCTATGGTGTATGTAGTAAAATTCCCTGGCAACTCAGGTCTTGGCAAAATAATTTCCCTGCCGGAATTCACCTCTATTGCGCGTATGCTGGAAGATAGCAACAGCGGTTTGGTTTTTCCCGGTGAAATCAGCAGCAGTGCCCGTCCGCTGATAAAAAAAATTTTTTCAGCCAAAGGCATGAAACGTTTTGTTCTGCTTTTGGAATTGTTGGATCATCTTGCTTGCAGCAATTATTGCAAACTGACTACCGGATGGATTCCCGGGGAAGAGAGTGATTCCCGGATACACCGTATTTTACGATTTATAACAGGTAAGTTGACGGAAGGTTCGGCACCGTCTCTGAACGAAAGCGCATCTTTTGCCTGTATGTCTCCGGAAGCGTTCAGCCGTTATTTTCATCAAAAGACCCGTAAAGGTTTCATTGAATATGTCATTGAATGGAAAATCGGCAAAGCATTGCGCCTTTTACGCGAATCCGATGATTCGATAGCATCGATCGCCTATACCTGCGGTTTTGAAAATCTCTCCAACTTCAATCGTCTGTTCAAAAAAATGAACAATATGACGCCCCGGGAATTCCGGCGTTTGAGCGGCAATTAACGGTATAAATTTAATGGCTTAACAAAGTAATCAACTACCTTGAGAATTTGAGAAATAAGCTTTGCCGGACTCTATAAAAATGAACACCCCAAAAGTCGTTTCCCACTTTTGAGGTGTTTTTTTTACGCCGCCGCAGTTTTGATCGTGCGGCGTTAAGTGTTATTCGCCGGCCTGACAGCAGGTGATTGCTGCGACACCGAAGATATCTTCGGCAGAGCAGCCGCGTGACAGGTCGTTCAGAGGCTTGGCCAAACCCTGAAGGATGGGGCCGTAGGCTTCTGCTCCGGCAAGACGCTGGGTCAGCTTGTAACCGATATTTCCTGCATTGAGGTCAGGAAAAATAAGGACATTGGCTTCACCGGCAACCGGGCTGTCGGGGGCTTTGCTCTTGGCCACAGAAGGAACGATAGCGGCATCCAGCTGGAGTTCGCCATCGGCGAGAATATCAAGGTTTTCAGCTGCAATGCGTTCTTTGAAAAGGCGGGTTGCTTCGATAACTTTGTCCAAAATCTCATTTTTGGCACTGCCATATGTGGAGAAGGACAGGAACGCCACTTTGGGAGTTTTGCCCTGCAGGGCACGGTAGGTGTTTGCAGTTGCCAGAGCAATGTCGCAGAGCTGAGCGGCATCTGGATTGGGGTTGACACCGCAATCAGCGAAAAGCAGAGTGCTGTCCCCGGCTGGTGCGGGTTTTGCAAGATCCATAACAAAGCAGCTGCTGGCACTCTTCATGCCGGGAGCTGTACCGATGCAATGGAATGCTGCACGGAGCATGTCGGGGGTGGAGGCGATGGAACCGGCAACCAGTCCGTCAACCATACCGCGGCGGGACATCATGGCACCGAAATAGATACGGCTTGACATCATGGCACGGGCTTTTTCCAGAGTAAGACCCTTGGCTTCACGCATTTTAAAGAGTTCGTTGGAGAAATCCTCGAAGAGGGGATCATTCATATAATCAATGACCTTGCAATCGAGCTTTTCGACACCGGCTTCTGCTGCGGCTTTTTTGAACTCTTCGGGACTGGCAAGGACAACCAGCTCGCTGACGATACCGGCTTCGAGGATCATCTGTGCGGCTTTGATCACGCGGGGATCCTGACCTTCCGGCAAAACCAGACGCTTCTGGAGTTTTCTGGCCTTTTCAATACAAATATCAATAGTACTCATGACAAATACCTCAAAGTTTGACGGTGGTAAGAACGGTACGGGCGATCATCAACTCTTCGTTGGTGGGCATGACGATTGCCTTTACCTTGCTTGCGGGGGTGGAAATGGTGGCAACAGTGCCACGGCAGGCATCGTTGACAGCGCTGTCAAGTTCAACACCAAGGGCGCCGAGGCTGTTGAGAACATCACGGCGTGTGGGTTCGGAGAATTCACCGATACCGCCGGTGAAAACAATTGCATCGACTCCGCCGACCAGCACAAAATATGCACCGATATATTTTACTATTCGGCGGACAAACATATTGATGGCAAGCTGGGCATCGGGATTACCGGAATCTGCGGCGGCCAGAAGGTCACGCATATCGCCGGAATTGATGCCTGCAACACCGTAAAGACCGGATTCCTTGTTGAGGAGTTTGTCGACTTGTGCAGTGGTCATACCCATATCGATAAGTTTAAGGACTGCTGCGGGATCGATATCGCCGGAACGTCCGCCCATCATCAAACCTTCGAGGGGGGTGAGTCCCATGGTGGTGTCGATCACTTTGCCGTTTTTGATTGCGGCGATGGAGCTGCCGTTGCCCAGATGACAGGTGATCAGGTTGACATCTTCAACCTTTTTGCCGAGGTATTCAGCAGCGGCCATGGTTACATAGCGGTGGCTGGTGCCGTGGAAACCGTATTTACGGATGCCGTATTCCTTGTAGAACTTCTGGGGAATGGCATAAAGATATGCTTCCGGGGGCATAGTCTGGTGGAACTCTGTATCAAAAACAGCCACATTGGGAACGCCGGGAATGGCGGATTCGCAGGCTTCGATACCGGCAAGGTTGCCGGGGTTGTGCAGAGGACCGAGGGGAATATATTCACGGATGACTTCTTTGACTGATTCATCCACGAGCTGGGGAGTGGTGATCTTTTCACCGCCCATGAGGACACGGTGGCCGCAGGCAACGATTTCGGAAAGATCTGCAATGACACCGTTTTCTTTGTCAGTGAGCATTTTGACGATTTCCCTGACAGCATCTTCGTGATTTTTCACAGGAACAGGGGTTTCAATTTTAAGACCGTCTGCACGCTTGTAGACCATGTTG
>JAZSGI010000245.1:0-8872 GCA_045532655.1 Victivallaceae bacterium | reverse complement strand
GGCCTCCGACTTCTGCCGAAAAATTCAGGCGGGATAACATCATTGAATATGTACCACATCACTGAACCGACATACATCATGAAAAATTGGAAGAGTGTCATCACCATTGCAATCAGGATCACAGTCACTGTCACCGGATTCAGTTCCGCCATTCCGGCAAGCCAGCCGCCGATCTGTTCTGTAAAGGCAAAGAGTACCAGCGCCAGCACCAGAAACGGCAGTGAAGAAAGAATATAAGGGATACGCCTGCCCCATTTACCCCGGTGCCGGTCACTTACAAAACCTATATATGGACATACAGTCATATTCAGGATCCCGCCGATAGTTCCGAGAATTACCATTTTCTCGGTCTCGGTTGTTCCCAGAATACGCAGCTGCACCGGGATCATGGCCCCCGGCAGCCCCAGACAGACACTGTAAACGATCCCGCCAAGCATCAGCCAGAAGATCACCATCACCAAACGCGGCAGTGAATACTGCAGCGTACCGCAAGTGTAAATTTTCTTTTCGCCCATTTTATTCCCGTTTTCAAACCATGTAGTCTATTATTTACTTGTATTTTTATCTTTCATGATTTCATTCAACCGCAGGAGATAAGCCGCGGCGGCTTCATAAGGGCCGAGATAGAGATAATCGTTCCGGAAATCACTCTGGGCAAAAAGCTGCCGCCAATATTCCTGAAGCATCTCCATATCCTCCTCAAGCACCAATGCCCGTGCCGCAAACCGGAATCCGGGATTCGGGGCCCGTGACGGGGCATCGATTACCAGCCAGTCCACACCGGTACGGGGCATATATTCTTCTTCAATAACCCGCACCTGTTCCCGGGCATATTGCCGCAGCAGGTGATAATTGCCGTAAGCAAGATCGAAACCGAGAGCCTGCCATACTGTGTCACGGACATCATAAGCTGTAAAATAATTCTGCCGGGTCAGATTCTGGACAAAACCACCTAACATTCCGGCATTTTCTCCATCAATGTTCCACATTCTGTGATCCCGCAGATAATCGCCGAAGCGGAAAAAACCGGCTATGGTATTGGCATAAAGAGTATAAATCGCCTGCACCCGGTCATGGTATTCCAGATCACCTGTCAGCTGTGCGCCGTGCAATAATCCTTCAAGGACGGCACCGAGGGTCCGCCCTCCGTCATAACGGTACTGATAAAAACCGCCAAGCTCGATCAGCTTTGCCATTTTCCTGATCATTGGCCAGTTGTCACGCATGAGCGAGTCATCGCCGGTATACAATGTATAGTCTCCGAGAGCCGCCAGCACCCTGCCGAGGTTCCAGTAACTCTCCTGACATCCGTAAGGTACTGTAAGATTCAGATATTCAAACTCTTCGCCCGGAAAAACATCTTTTACCGGATAAAACCTGTCATACCATACCGGATTGAAAATGATCTCACGGAACCCGCGTTCAGCCAATCCGGCATACTTTCTCCGGTTTTCCGGAGTCAGGAATGGATATACCCGCATACCTTCCCATTCCACAGCAACATGCGCTTTGGGTTCTGCTGCCTGCAATTCATGCTCAAAACGCCTTGTCAAATAAGAAAAATAACGATCTGAATTAAGGTATTCCAGCATCTCTTCTGCCGTGGGATCTGCCATAAGAACCGCAATATCGACTTCCGGTTTCTGCCGCAAAACCGGCATTTCCAATTCTATCGTTACCCTATCCTGATTCTTTGCCGCATAATACGGACCTTTCCACAAAGGCATATCCAGATCCTCGACCCCTGTCCATCCGGCAGGGATCTCCGGAAAACTCAATGCCAGAAGCGGCGATACAGGAGCCAGCCGTACAGCTTCAATATGCGGCCAGTCATCAAAACGCTCTGTATAATCAAATCCGGTACTGAAACGCATACGGTTGAGTTCCGGCACTGTCTCATAAGTATCATGTGCCATTACCGGGATATGCAGGGAGGCACGATACCAGAAATCTGCCCGTTCAGCAACATCGTCAGGCAAACTCATCTTCCATGCAGAAGTTTGCTCCACCGGGATCTCATCCACCCCATACAACGGCAGCAGCGTATACTGCTGCAAAGGTCTGCCGGGGATTTCCAGTTTCAAACCATTATCTGCAGCAATACGTTCCGGATGCGCCGAAAATGTCAACAGCATAGGGACATCGACACTGTATTCCCTCGTCTCACTGCCGAACCATACCAGTATCCAACCGGCTGCAAGGGCCCCGTCCGCGGCAGCTTCATACAAGCTGCTGTCCGGAACGATCTCCCTGACCGCAACTCCATCAGCCAGCGGAAGAGCTGCATATGCCGGTCCGGCAGGTTTGCCGCCAAGTTCCATATCCCCGAAAAAACGTATCCACCCGCCATCGCTGCGCAACGCCCAGCCGGGGAAAAATGGCGATGTGATCCTCGTCATTGTATAAGTGCCGTCACTGATGGAACTGTAAGCAAAACGATTATTATCAACATGTTCGCCAAAAGAACACACGCCCTGATACCCCTCCTGCCATACATCAAGTGATTCCGGAGTCCCCTGTGTCATAGGGGTTTCGATAACCCCAAAGCGGAATTTGGCAAACTTGTCTTTATATGCGGAACGATAGGGCATTTTCAACTTCAAATGTCCCTCCAGCAGGGGATCTTCACGCCACAAACCGGAAAAGAAATCAGGGGGCTCGACAGGGAACCCGTCCACCACCTCACCACGACGTCGATTGTTCCAGCTGTAAACATCGTCACCACCCCATACAGCGATCATGTCATCATGCAGCAACCCCGGCAGCGGGGAATTGGCAACCTCAACAACCAGCGGATCAGCAACCAGCAATGCACCCGGCGAATCAATATCGATCCGGGCATAAAAATCAATTCTGTCTTTCTGCCGGTAATCGGAGGCAAATGCGCTTACCTCCACCACCCGGCCCTGCGTATCCACCTCAAATTCCTGCGGTCTGCACCATCCGAAACGGCCGTCAATCAGATAAATATGACCTTTTACCGTGCCGGATTCTGCCGCCACACGGACCGAAAAACGCAAATCACGATTTTCAGGTACAGGCATCGGAAGGGATTGTACCGTTCTCTGCCCATCGGGAGTCGCCAGCCGGAGCGTTCCCGGTGACGGGAAAGAGAAATTTTCCGGCTGCCAATGGTACGCCCGCACCCATCCTGCCGGAAATTCTTCACCGCAACCGGTAACAAAATCCGGATTATCAAGCATATTCACTTCATCCGCAAAAAGTACAAAAGCGGATAAAACAACCATTGCGATACTGAAAAATTTCATTTATCATCCCCATAATCTTCCGGCTTCATATTTGCCTTTAACCATTCCAGATAAATACACGACAGGCGGCTATCCGCCATTATATCGTTTGCGATCCGCGGCTGCTGCCGCAGTTCACGGTAGTGGCGCAACACTGTTTCAGGAGCTTCATCGAGAAACAAACTCCTGATGCCGAAGCGGGTAACAGCAGATTCCGGCCATTCCCACTCCCGCAAAGCAGTCCAATCCGGACGGAATTCAGGCATCAATTCATATTCTATCTTCCGGATCTCTTTTTCTGCCTGACTGAATACACGCCGGTTCAACACATAAGTGGAATCGTAACCGCAGCCGTAGCCGCCGGAATACAATCCTGAATTCATTCCGGTATACAACGGCTGACGTGTAATGAAAAGGATAGCATTCTCAAACTCCTCAGGAGCTTCACCCAGCTGACTGTACAAGTGATTTTCCACTGCCCAGTCGCTCTGCCTGTAAAAGCTGGATACTGTTGCCAGGTAAGAGGCGTATACGGCTGTTACCATATCCTGATATGCGGTATCCCCGGTAATTTCCGCACTGCGGATCAAGCCTTCAAGTACAGCAGCAAGAGTGCGTCCGCCATCGTAACGGTAATGGGCAAATCCGCCGATATAAATTATTTCTGCCATTTCACGGATCAAAGCCCAATTCTGTATCACAGGTTCATAATCTCCTGTGTAATAAGCATATTCAAAAACTCCGGCAAGCACCTGTCCGATATTCCAGAAAGGTTCGGGGCAGCCGTAGGGTTCTGTAAGATTACGGTATTCCCCCTGACTGCGGCCGGTAAAGGATCGTACCGGATAGAGCCGGTGGGCGAGTTCAGGAGCAAATACTGTTCCATCCAGTGCCTGCCGTACCGCTCCACGGTATTTTTCTTTATTTTCTGCGTTCAAAAACTGATACAGCCGTGACCACTCCCAATAAGGAGCGACGTGGGCAACGGGACAGTCAGAACTGCGCTGCGCTCCGACCACTGCAGCCACCATATCCGTGAAACGGCCATCGTTCAGTTTCTCAATACATTCACGCCCTTCCGGAACACGGCTCAATAACTCCAGATCTTCCGGCAAAGGTATTTCAGCTGTTGTCTGCAGCGCAGGGTACGGCAGGCGGAAAACCAGTTCCCGCACACCAACTGCCGCCCGGTACGCTCCCCAGTTCAGCGGCATATCAAGATCCTGTACCACGTTCAGCGGATTTGCGAAGAGCAGTGATTGCGGAGCAAGAAAGACCGGCTCATCTGCCGGGAAATCATCACGTCGTGCCGCATATTCAAACGCCCAGCGGAACTCCACCAGATTTTCTTCCGGTACCACCCGGAAACTTTCCCGCATATCCATGGGGTAGGACAAAAGAGTCTGATACCAGAAACGGGCACGCTCACATGCTCCTTCCGGGATTTCCCCCACCGGGATAAGCCGTGTACCGTACAGAGGCATCAAAGCAATGGTTTTTTCCCGTCTGTTGCCGAAAAAAAGTTCCAGCGCACCATTGGCTGTATGCCGTACTTCCTGCGGGGCAATTGACATAAAAAGGAGGAGCGGCATATTGGAATCCCCTGCTCCGCCGTTAAAGAAAACGGTCATATACCCTGATTTCAACTCAATGGCCTCCGGCAGATCTTCCATATTTACAATCTCTCCGTCAGGCAATAAGAGACGTTGCGGGACACCTTCGCTTCCGGCACCGGCAAACAAACGTACAAATTCAGAATCAGTACGGAATATCCTTGCCGGATGGAAAAGAGAAGTCAATCTGGTCAAATGCCTGTCCCCGGCAAAAATTTCCGTAAAAAGAAACCTGTTGTTGTCCAGATGTTCTCCGGGGCTGAAAGCTCCGAGAGCTGTATGGCTGAATTCGCTGCGTTCTGACTGTATCTCATCAAGTTCAGTAATGATCGAGCCGAAAGAAAATGGACGGTAAGTTTCCGCAGATGGCGATTGACGTGTTGCCAGCAAACGGGAATTGCCGCTCAAAAGCGGCAGCTCCGGCCAGATCGCCAGCCCGTACCTGTCAGAAAGTGAAAAACTGAATCCATCCTGCAGATCCATGCTTCCGGCTTCATCCCGCCGGAAAATCATCTGACCATTGGCAGCAGCAGACTGCCAGTTTGTTCCGTCCCCTGACCAGAAACGGTGACGTATATGATTGCGGCTGCTGTCAGCAAGATTATTTACACATAAATCAAATCCGATGATCGAGCCGTTTTGCAGTTTGACTCCACCCTCTTCCAGAAAAAAATCCAGCGGGATCGCCAAACGGGCAATGTAACCGTCACCGGTTATTTCAGTATCTGTCAGTACTCCTGCAGTACTGAGTTCCCTGCCGTCGGCTACGGAAAAAAATGCCGGAGTACCGCTTTTTTCAAGAAGCGGGAACCAGTGAAACTGATTTTGTTTTTCACGGTTCCCCGTATAATCAAGGTATACTTCAATAATATCATTCTGCCAGGAAAGCGCCCGCTCTGCCGGAATGAGGGCATCATCGGTCACAACAGCTTCAAGATAAAGGAAATTATGATCCCAGCCGCAACGGAATGATGCCTCAAATCCTTCTGACGGCAACTCATTTCGCACCAGACGTTCAATGGGCAGGAAGGGTTTTTCGGCAAAATCCGGAAAAACCCCGTCATCACTCCCCATAACAGGGTGACATTCCACCACAGCACCGGACGCAAGAAAACCAATACTCAGCCCGGCGGCGAGCAAACTTTTCTGAAGAACTCTTATCATTTAGAACAACGGTCCTGTAGCATAACAGTTGTCAGAGGGATACCAGGCGGCAAAACCATCCTGCGGCCAGTCTGCCGGGAAGTGCTTACCGGCCTCTTTGGACCAGGAACGCATACATTCAACATGACCATCGCTGAGTGCAACAGTGGCGCAACCGTCGTGATTCAAAGCAACACGGCCGGCAGTGCTGACATTTACATCACCTGACCATACCTTTGTATGTTCGCCATTGGTCAGTTCGCCCCAAGGAGACTCAAGCAGAACCAGGAATTTGCTGGAATTTTTTATTGCTCCCAGATTCATATCTCCGGCATTGCCGTTGATACCGAACCCCATCAGCCATGCGTAAGCACTGCCGGAAGGCCCGCCGATGGTGGGACATCTGTAAATAGATGACTGATACCATACTGCACTTGTGGTCTGATCCGGCCCCAATACATAGGGCGCGATCAGGTCTGCCCAGGAATAATAGGTTACCCAATCCATACGTGAAGGCAACAGATTTTCGTTATCATTTGCGTACATCATTGTCGCCAGCCCCAACTGTTTGGCATTGCTTATGCATTTTGTCTTCTGGGCGGCGGCACGGGCCTTGCTCAAAGCAGGCAGCAACATGGAGGCGAGAATCGCAATAATTGCAATAACAACCAGCAATTCAATCAACGTAAAACATCTTCTCATGATTCAACTCCTTACTTTTTTGTTTCTATGGTTGATGTTTCCGGACAATATTTTTTGACTCAAAACGGATACTGCCGATCAAATTCTGCAGCACCGTATCCAACTCATCTTTAAAATGCACCCTGCCGCCGCAACTTGCACGGATCACAGGAAGAACTATGGGCAGCTCTCTCGGCGAAACCTCCTGTCCCATGCGGCTGCGTGCCTTGTCGAGCAAGGCATGAGCAAGATATTGATACGGGAAGCGTATCGTAGACAGGGCTATGGGCAGCGTTGCATACTCTTCATCACCGTTGCATCCGAGGATTGCAAAGTCCTCCGGCACCCTGTATCCGGCCAGTAACACAGCCATCATCAGGTGCAGCGCATAATTATCATCATAACAGATCACAGCTTTACGTCCCTTCTGAGCCGCCAAACCGGCAACAAGTTCAGGGATGTTGCTGAAATCAGACGCAGCCTGCAGAATATTCGGCTTCAAACCGAAGGAAAGCATTTTTTCGTAGTAAACGCCCGCTTTGATATTTGTAACTTGCGGCTGCTCCCCGAAGTGCGGGATCAGCATGGCTATGTTATCAAAATCCTGACTGTTGAAATAATTACATGCAAAAATCACTTCTTCACACGCAGTAACCCCGAAATTATCGGCACAGTCATAACAAAGTTCTTCAAATCCGGGTATCCGTTGCGCCAAAACCACCGGAACCGTACACATGCGGACAAATTCTGCCAGATACCCGCGTTCAATATTATCCCTGTTATGCAATACTATTATCGCCTGACACCCCTGCGACTGCAGCCTGTCAGGTATCAAAAGACTTGCCGCATCAAAAGTCTCTACAGGAGTAACAACAAGTTCATAGCCCTCCCGTCGTGCCGCATCAAAGAAATTCAACATAAGCTGGGAAGCGAACTGCGACCCGCTGGCAGGAATAATCACACCCAGCAAATTTGTCTGCCGGAAAGCCACACGCGGAGCAGGTCCGGTAGTGACATGAGTCATTGCAGAACGGATAAATGTCCCACGCCCCTGCTGACGCTCAAGCAGAGAACGCTCGATCATCACCTGAATTGCCTTGCGCACAGTATGATAATTACATTCAAACATTTGCGCCAATTCACGTTCCGGCGGGATCGCATCGCCTATGGACAAACCGCTATGCACGATATAATCCACAAGTTTCCGGATTATTTTTTCATATAAATAGACTTTTTCCGCAGAAGACGGCATTATTCAGAACCCCATTTCGATCTTTGCTATAGCTTAATATAGAGCATTAAACAAAAATGTCAATAGTTTTCAAGAAAAAATCGCAAAAAAACTTGTTTTTTTCTTTTATTGCTCTATATTTTCATATAGCACAATATCTGTATAACTTAATATCACAGTAAAGAAAGTTGGTTTTATAATGTTAAAAGCCGGATTCGGGAGACGTGATGTCACCCCGCAACTTGGAGTACCTCTCGGCGGTTATGCTGTGCCGGACCGGGTGGCAGGAGCTGCCGCCGATCCATTGCATGCCAACTGCATTGTACTTGAAGATGACACACAACTTGCAGTATGGATCGTACTTGACTGGCTGAGTACCTGCAGCCGGATCACCAACCGGATCAGAGAAGCTGTCGCAGCAGCTACCGGCATTGCCGGAAAAGCGATCCATGTATCAGCCACTCATACCCACTCCGCCCCGAACACTTTGAATTTTCCCTGTTTCGGTGAAATCACGTGGGATTACATCGATAAGGTAATACCTGATATTACCGCAGCTGTAACAGATGCTCTTAACCACCGGCAAACAGTTCAAACGGGATTTGCAGCCATACCTTCACGAACCGGAGTAAACCGCCGGGGGATATCAGTATACAATGATACCCGTTTTGAAGCTGATCCTTACGGCCCGCTGGACGATACTATGACTGTTCTGGCCTTCCGCCATAACAGCACTCTTACCGGCATTATTGTACACTATGGCGCCCATGGCACCGCAATGGGGGTCACTGACCAGGTATCACGGGATTGGCCCGGAGTAATGAAAGACCGGATAGAGTCGCAGTTTGATGTACCGGTGATATTTATCAACGGAGCTCTTGGCGATGTCGGACCGCGCAGCAATTTCCGTTGCGGGACACATGGGCTCTCCGGCGGCACAGGTGACGGCATAGAAG
>JAZSGI010000165.1:0-2228 GCA_045532655.1 Victivallaceae bacterium | reverse complement strand
AGCCAGTTTCTGAACCGGAAATGGATCATCCGGCAGGATGACTGCTGCCTGGGGGGTGCCGTTTGAGACCAGCGTGACCGCTGACAGGGTCAATGCACAGAAAAATAGCATCGACAACATCAAAATTTTGTAGTTCATTTTTCCTCCTTATTGATTAAGAATTACAAAATATAATTTGATTTTTCTGTTAAAGCTGTTGGCAGGGGTTACGCTTCAGCACTGTTTTCACGCAGCAGATATTCCGCTGCCGCTTGAATGAAAAAGATGGTTCCGAGATCCCGGATATGATAAGGAGAAGCATCTGTGCCGGCAGGCGGTACAATTTTTTCAAGAATTGCACCGTGCAGATTATGATCTTGAGGATGGGTGAATTGCATGCTCATGCAGTAGTTGAGAGCCTTGCCGAGAAGAGGTTCAAAAACAGTATTTCCGGTTTCTGCCCGATACTGCATGAAATAACGGGCGGCGCAGGCGGAACCGCTGGTGGCGTGGCCAAAACTTTCGGTGTTGAAGTCCGGCCGGGTCCGCCGGATGATGCCGCCGTCAGAACGCAGGGCCCGGGCATACCACTGGGCTCCGTGTTCAAAACAGGCCAGAAAACGTTTGTCTCCGGTGGCATGGTAAAGTTTACGCATCGGCATGCCCCACCAGTATGCGTGCCGGGGATGAATATCCTGTCTGCTGGTGTTGCAGGGGATGTAAGCGATCCAATTGCCTTGCGGATTCTCTTTTTCAAGGAGTGTTTCGGCAATACGCTGCGCCATATCGAGGAAAGAGTGGTCGCCGGTCAGTTGCCAGGCGGTCACCATGACCGCATCATCCAGCAGCGGGCGTCCCTGATGGCATTTGGTTTCAAAATTGAATTGCCGCTTCTGTGGATCGTAAATATCATTGAAGATACCTTTCTCCGGCACCCAGGCATGATCTCTGATCCATTTGAGTGATTGTACGGCGGCATTGGAATAACTTTCGTCTCCGGTCATCCCGGAAAGATGAAACAAACCGTCAAGAGATTCCAGTACCGCTGAAATATTGATTTGATCGGGAATATCTTCAAAAGCGGGGATCAAACCGGCATCTTCAGGTGAGGTGATCCGGTTGTCCATGATAAATCCTGCACTGAAGCGTGCATCATCCAGCAGCTCCGGTTTATTCAGGGCCTTGGCTGCCATACACAGCGCTTTGATCGCCTGCCCGGTGTGCCACATCGGGCAGAACATTGTCCACTGTTGTTCGGCAACATTGTATTCGCCGCGTATTGCACCACGCCAGCGTTGATAGGCGAGGCGTTTGGTGAAGTTTATCTGTTCCTCGTTGCGGACCGTGGCAATTTCAGTCAGCCATTTGACGGCAAGTTCAAGCGAGTCGCAAAGTTTTGCGGCATCAACAAAACGAATAGTGTTATCCATGGGGAATCGTGTCAAAAAGTGTTTGGGTGCGGTTAATCAGTAAACTCCCCAGAAAGGACGGTTATTCGGCTTGGTGGCTTTTTCACCCATACATTCTTTCAGGAAAGCGGCCCGGACAGATCCGGCGTGGCCATCCAGATAAAGCAGCGGCATTGAAGTTTTTTTATTGTGTATGGTTATGGTGTTCACGTCTGCAGTACAATCCATGCCGTATATCACTCCACAGTAAATATAGGAGGCCTGGGAAATAGACGGAATTTTTATAATGTCGGTACCGTTACGGCATGAGTATTCAAATTTAAAGTGATTGACTTTTCCCATATAGTCGTTAACACCATAAGAACATCTGGGCATGAAACCGTCGGCACTCCGGTACATTTTGCAATTCCAGAAACTGAGGGTGCGATCATTGTCAAAACTGAACGGATTGGAAATATAACGTTTGTTGGGCAGATCTTCCTGAAATCCGCCAACCTGAGCGTACCAGTAGCCATTGGACCCTCTGGCGTTGCCGGATCTGGGCTTGTAGCCGTCGAAATCCTCAACATACGACATGATAGCTTTGCCCATTTGTGAGAGTTTGTTCACACATTCCAGTTCGTTGGCACGTTCCCGGGCGCTCTGCAGAGCGGGCAGCAACATTGCTGCCAATATGGCAATAATTGCAATAACAACCAGCAGCTCGATCAAGGTGAAGTGGAAGTGTGAAGAAATGGTACAGATATGCTTTTTCATTTTAGACTCCTTTCATAATTTATAAAAAGTCGATGGTTGCCTGTTTGAAACTCTGCAACTAATATATCGTATCTGAATTTGCAA
>JAZSGI010000076.1:0-8665 GCA_045532655.1 Victivallaceae bacterium | reverse complement strand
CTTCTAAGACCGCTTGGCCTCCGACTTTGTGGAACCGCCGCCGGAGGAGTTGCAGGATAAATTTCAACGGATGCTTGCAGCAGCCGGATTAACAATACTCGATTTTAACAACAAGGAGATAAAATATGCCTGAAAACATTTACGTAAAAGGTGTGGAAATTCTGCGTAATTACAAAAAAGAGCAGAAAGTCGTCAATACCTGGTTTTATGTCCAGGAAGAAAAAATGAAAATAATGCAGGATATGCGTCGTGAGGGTATCGTTATTGAGTCCCCTGACGGTCAGGCAGAACTCCTTTGCCGCCTTGCAGAAAAAGTTCCTGTTGTGCTGCCCCCCGGCAGTGTTTTCGCCGGTACCCAGGATGTGGCATTTTCGCCCTCTTATGCCCTCATAAACCCGGCATTCAAAGTGGAAACTTTCGGCGGATATTGCGATCCGTGTGCGATCTATGAGGATGTAACACTGACTGATGATCTTACAAAAGAACGTGTTGCCCAAGTACGCAGTTTCTTTGAAGATGACCGCTATACCAGAGAACTTTACGCCCACTACGACAACTTTCAAACCGACATCTGTGAAGTTGCATATTTTATGGAACCGGTCACCGGTCATACCATACCCGATCTGCGCGGGATAATTGCCGAAGGTGTTGAAAAATGGCAGGAAAAGGCTGCCGGAGCCATGAAAAGATCACTGGATGCCGTACTGACCCTGCAGAAACGTTATCTGGCAGAAGCCCGCAAATGTGCCGCCGCCAGTACTGATGACGGCGAAAAACAGCGATTGACAGAAATGGCTGACCGTCTGGAACGTGTTCCCCGTGAAGGCGCAAAAACTCTGCCGGAAGCCATGCAGAGCTTTATACTCCTCTGGGAAGCAATGGTTCTGGAACAGGCCCCCAATCCCTACGCTTTTTCTGTCGGCAACATGGACAGGATCTTTGCCCCCTATATGGAAGGAACATCCGCTGAAGATGCAGCGGCATATTTCCGCCATGTACTGGCATTTTTCATCGTCGGCAGCAGAGGCTGGGCGATCTCACAGAATATCATGGCAGGCGGCAGGGATATTGACGGCAACGATTTGTCAAGCAAAGCCACAGAAGCATTGCTGGATGCGTTTTTTGCCAGCAACGATCCGCAGCCGGCACTCTCTGCAAAAATACACAGCAATACTCCGGATGCTTTTTTTGACAAACTTGGTAAATTTTTTGCCACTCCGGGACACTCCACCCCCTCCCTCTTCAATGATGATTCCATGTTTGCAATGCTGCAGAAATCCGGCATAAAGCGTGAAGATGTTGCAGATTATTCCATTGCCGGATGTCAGGAGCCGCTTATTATGGGCAAAAGCTCGCTGAATACAACAAACACCTGGTTGAATCTGGGCAAGATCATGGAACTTGCTCTCAACGACGGTTGTTCCCTCCTCACAGGCAAAAAACTTGCCCCCGGCTGGCAGGAACTCGGCATTGCTGACGGCAGTGCGGCATACAATGACCCGGAAGAGGCATTTTTCAAAATGCTCGATCACTTCCTGCCCCGTATGCAGGCAGCAGGCAACGGTTGCACAACCATCCTCGGCAACTGCAAACCGGTACCGCTGACAAGTGTCCTCCATGACGGTATTTTTACCGGGCGTGATATGCGTGACCCAAAAAATCCGGGCGCACGTTACAACGGCAGCGGATGTCTTATCCACGGACTGGGCGTTGTATCTGACTCAATAAATGCCCTCAAAGCAGCCGTACCGCTTTTCGGCTGGGAAAAGATCCGCAAGGCATTGCAGGCAGACTTTGAAGGTTTTGAAGATGTACAGGAATTTCTGGATAATGTTCCCAAATACGGCAACAGCATTCCGGAAGCAGATAAAACAGCTGTACGTATTGCCGGAAATGTCAGCAGCAGGGTTTCCGCCCTGCGCAACGATGCCGGCAACCCCTATATGGTGGACTATTCCACCCCCAGTACGCACCTTCTTTACGGCTACTGGGTGGGAGCAACTCCTGACGGCAGAAAAGCAAGACAGATGCTCGGTTATGGTATCGACCCCCGTCCGGAAGCCTCCCGTTCACAGCTGCAGGACAGAATACTCTCCGCCCGCAAACTGCCTTTCCACGCCATGACCGGCGGCTATGCCTCCCACATCGGCATCCCCTATCCCGGCAACACGCTGACAGATACCGGTGCATGGATGCGTGACCGGGTGATACGTCCGCTTTTCGCACCAGGAGCAAATGGCGAAGCTCCGTATTATGTCTATTTCAATCTGGACAGCACGGAACATCTCCGGCTCATATTGAGCGATCCGGCGAAATATGCCCCCAGCGGCATATACATTATGCGTATACACGGTACATTTGTAAATTTCCTCGATCTCTCTCCGGCAATTCAGGAGGATATCATCCAGCGTCTTGAAGCATGCGCAGTATGAGATTGAACGATTCCAGCAAAACTGATGAGTTCCGCAAACTTGTCTTTACCGATATCCTGCACGGCAACTATTCGCCCGGCGATAAATTGCCGACGGAACGGGAAATGGCAGAGATTTGCGGGATCTCACGCATTACGGTGCGGAGAGCTTACAGCGATTTGGAAGCGGCAGGTATTCTGGAAAGGCGCCGCGGCAGCGGCACATTTGTCGCCAGCCGTACAAAAGCCAACGGTGATCCCGGCAATGTTACGGCTCTGCTCATGAGTGTCGGCTCTCCCTTTTCCCTTGACTTTATCAGAGCAATGGAAAAAGAGCTTACCGCCCACGGGGAATTTCTGGTGCTGCGTCTGACCGATGATTCGCCGGAACTTGAAGAAGCTGCAGCTATTGACGCAGTGGGCAACGGTATCAGAAACCTTGTGATCTGGCCGTCAGGGGAAGATTTCCGCAGCGAAACCTTTGCCCGGCTGCGGGTACTGGGGGTAAATATGGTGTTTTTCGACCGCATGTTTCCCGGTGCGTATGCCGACTATGTGGGGGTTGACAACGACCATGCCATGCAGGTACTTTTTGAAGCTGCAGGTGATATACGCAACCCACTGTATGTAACTTACAGCGACAGGTGCTTTGATTCGAGTTTTGCCCGTGAAAATGCCTTCCGCCGGGAGTGCCGCAAACGTAAAATCAACGGCACGGTCATACGGATGCCTATGGAGGAAGGCACAGCGGCAGCCGCCACTCTGCCGTCAGAATACGATGCAGTCTTTGCCGTAAATGATGATATGGCGCAGCGTCTGCTGATGGCGGCAGGTTCACGCCCCGTATTCGGTATCGACGGTCACTGTCCCGACATAATCAGTTACCGCCAGCCCATGCGGCTGATGGCGGAAAAAGTGGTGCAATTACTGTATAAACAGCGCAACGGCAGCAGTCAATGGTTTCCGGAGCGTATATTTGTCAAAGGTGAAAAAAATGAAAAAATACGATGATCTGATGTTTTTCCAGCCCAACCGTGTCTGGAGATGTTACAAAGGCGGTAAACTTCTTGACCGCCTGATGACAGGCAGGGAGGGTGAAGATACCCTTTTCCCGGAGAACTGGCTGGGGTCTGTCACCAGAGCAGACAACAAGGAACATCAAACCTCTCCTGATGAAGGTATATCCAGGTTGAAATCAGGCGAGTTGCTCTCCGATGTCATCGCCTCTGCTCCGGAGGAAATACTTGGCGAAAACAAACTTGAACTTGGTGTACTGTGCAAATTTCTTGATTCTGCCATCCGTCTGCCTTTTCAATGTCATCCCGACCGTGAATTTGCCCGTAAATACTGCAACAGCGAATATGGCAAGACCGAAAGCTGGTTCATTGTTGACACACGGGAAATCGATGGCGAGGAACCTTACATCATGCTCGGTTTCAAGCCGGGAGTCGATCCGTCAAAATTCCGGCAGGCCGTTTTGGAGCAGGATATTCCCGCCATACTGGAAATGATGCACAAAATCCCTGTCAAACCCGGAGACAATTTTTTCATTCCCGGCAGGATACCTCACGCTATCGGCAGCGGGGTACTGGTGCTTGAAGTCCAGGAACCGACAGATCTGGTGATCCAGCCGGAACGGAAAATCGGTGATATAATTCTTTCTGATACAGATATGTGGCAGAATATGACTGTGGAACAGGGTTTGGATTGTTTTGACTACACAGGCAAACCCCTTGAGGAACTGCTGGCAGAACTTGCCATTCCCGGTCCGGCAGAATCAAACAGAATGACTGCTCTTATTGATGCCGCACGGACAGATTGTTTCAGGGTATCAAAACTCAGACTGGATGCAGGAGCATCCTTTGAACATACCGTGCCCTTCAAATGGCAGCTGATAATAATAACCGCCGGAAATGGTGACGTAAGCACTGCACAGAAATACGCCATTTCCAGCGGCGACTGTTTCCTTTCCCCCAACGCTGTCCGGCAGATGACATTCACCGCCGGGAACGGGGGGTTGGAAATATATTTTGTAAATTGATCATGACATGAGGCGGGCGATAAAAACCGCCCCGCCCTCCGTCAGCGGAAGATCAGTTGCAAACAGACTGCGAATACCGCACCCTTCTGAAGAATAACTCAGGCGGTCAGGCAGACAACACCCGGCTTCCAGCAGGGGGTGTGCCGTACCGGGAACAGAAAAAGGCACAACTGAATTCTCCGGCAGCGGCAGCCATTCACAACCGTGGCCATGCACTGTCACGCCCATGCGGTTGCGGATGCTGTCACGGACAATCATTACAATAAATGGTTTGAAAAGTTTTTCCGGAACCAGCGGCACGACCGCTTCCTGAACTGTACCGCTGCAGTTAAGGCGGAAAACCACCCTGCCTCCGCCTTTGCCGTCATATTCAGCCAGACATCCGGCAATGCAGCAGTTTCCGTTACCGCCGGGGTCCCCCGCCCGGAAGAGAACTTTGCGGGAAGCTCCGGGAGCTTCCTTTATTCTGAAAGCTCCGCAAATGCTCCATGAAGCATATTCCCGCAGATCAATACCACATTCAATGCCCCAGCTGCCGCCATCTTCCCCTGCAAAAAAGCCGTCAGAACCGATCACACCGGTATTGACCATACATTTCCCCGTCCATTGCCATTTGCCGCCCAGGACACGTCCGGCTGCAGTATTGTCCCCTATACGGGGGAGAAATGTCCAATTATCAGGCAGCGGGATTTGTGCCGCCGGGAATATGCAGGATATATTTTCTGCCGTCAACTGCATTTCCCCCCACTCTCCATGCAATGAACAATGGAGAAACAGTTCAGTGGGGAAAGCGGCGGAGGCAGCGGAAAAATCTGCTGTCAAAGTATTTCTTCCGGCATTCAGCTGATAACTTTTCTCCATCAGAATATTTCCCGCCCTGTCTTTCCAGATCAGCTCCGCCTGTCCCCGGCAGGAGGCAACGGCATCGATATACACACGGAGCGGCGGAGGCAGAACCGAAGCGGAGGAAATATCTGTATTGTGTAATTCATAAGAAATCTTTCCTCCAGTACGGGTAAAAGGCAGAAAAAGCACATCTGCTGCCGCTTCCACGGCATCCGTTCCTTTCTGTCCCTGCCACTGTACGCCACTGCTCCATTTGCCTGCACGCTTCAAATAAATCATATTTGTGTCAACGGCAGCGAAATCACAATCTTCCCGTCCTGCACACAACTCATCACGTTCCGCCTCATTGCCCGCAATATCGTATCCGGCTGCAGGAATATGTACAGGCAATACCGGAGTCAGAGTACCGTCAGCAAAACGCCACCTCCATGCCGTACCATTATTGCCGCCGTCAAGCTGCCAGCCTGTTCCGGTAAAGGTTTCCAGTGCAGGCGCACAGCGGTCAGGCAGCTGCAGTGTCTTTTCCTCTTCCGGCTCTCTCCATCCGGCGCTGCTGCAGCAAGCCGGTTCCAGCAGTAATGGCACTTTGACGATCACTTCGCCATACAATGTCCCGACAGGGTAATGGATAATATGAAGTGTACATGATTCAAAACCATTTGCCGCTGCTGCCGCCATTGCTTTGCTGCCGGTATCCAGCACAATATTCAAAACTCCGCTCTCATCAATAAAAACCTGCTCTTTTTGAGTACCGCAGGCTCCGGCAAGTACAGTACCGTCAGCATCACGGCACACAGCTGCATCATAAAAGCCAAGTGTGTCTGCCGGGAGAAGCTCTCCCTCACCGGAAGTGACAGTACATTTTATATGCAGAGTTTCGCCGGTATAAACAAAAATACAGCCATCGGCAATACCTTGTCCTTCAGCGATATTCCCGCTGTGATCAGCGGTAATGGTAATTTTGCGTATCGCCATCTCTACCTCCTTATTTTGACTGAAAGGAGGATATCCCTGTCACAAAAAAATCTGCAATATTCCTTATTGCAAAGACATGGAACTGAAGGTCTTCATATTGTGTCTGCCGGTAGGCACGTCCAGCGGCTCTCTGGAATCTATCAGACCCCAGCGGCGGTTGAAGGGCCAGAAAACAACAAATGCCCGTCCGACGATATTCCCGCCCGGCACAAATCCCCAGAAACGGCTGTCGGCACTGAATGCAACGTTATCCCCCAGCATATAGTAATGATTTTCCGGCACAACGACCTCCTGCACAGCCGTTGCCGGCATCCAGCCTCTGACTCCACCGGCAGTGAAAACAGAATGTTTCTGATAACCGCCTCTGCCGGAATAAAGTTTGTCAAACGCCGAAGCAAATTCTGTTATATGCCTGAAATTATCTTCACCTGCCGGTTTTATCTCCACTCCATTATCAGTAAAACGCAAAGTATCTCCGGGCAGTCCGATCAGGCGTTTGATGTAAAACGCCCCGCTGACCTCTGAAAGATCCGCTCCGTCAGAAGTTTTGATACCATTTGTGGTAAAAACGATCACATCGCCCCGGCGTGGCGGCACAACATGGATACTCACCCTGTCAACGAAAAGATGATCACCGCCGCTTATCCACCTGCCGTTCTCCCTGCGGGCGGAAAAAAGAATCCTGTTGACAATATCCGGCAATCCGTTGTCAGGAACGGCATCGCCGGTTATTTCATGGATACCGTACAGCGTGGGCTGCATACTGGAAGTAGGTATCTGAAAAGGCTGCAGGAATATCCCCCTTATGCCGCACGCAACCATGGCAACAACAGCGATCAGATCAAGTATATTACGCATGGAATTGGTCATCTGCCGCGGCAGAAGTCCTTCTGCCCGGCGTGAAAATTCCTTCAGAATATCTTTGTTTCCGGCACTCTGCCCGTTACCGGCGGCATGGAGTTCCTGTATAAGATCTTTCAGCTCTGTTTCTGCTTTTACGTCAATAATATCCTTTGCTTCATGCAGTTTGCCGGAGATCATTTTCTCCAATTTCCGCACCTTGCGACGCCACAAAAAGAGCCGGATATCCATATTATCACTCAGCCTCGGTATTTTTAAGCACAGCGACAAAAGCCTCCTGCGGGATATTGACCGACCCGATGGCCTTCATGCGTTTCTTACCCTCTTTCTGCTTTTCCAGCAGTTTGCGTTTACGGGTTATATCGCCGCCGTAACACTTGGCAAGAACATTTTTCCGCAGCTGCCGGATACTTTCACGGGCAATGATTTTGCCGCCGATAGCCGCCTGGATAGCCACCTGGAACATCTGGGGCGGAATGGCATCTTTCAATCTTTCACAAATCTGTCTGCCCCTTGCGTATGCCATATCCACATGCACAATGGAACTGAATGCATCCACCGGTTCGCCGTTTACCAGAATATCCAGTTTGACCAGTTTTCCGGCTCTGTAACCTGCCGGTTCATAATCCATACTGCCGTAACCGTGTGTAAGCGACTTGAGTTTGTCGTGAAAGTCAATAAGAATTTCGTGCATGGGCAATTCAGCAGTTATGATAACATGGCCGGCATCTGCAGAATCTGTACGGGTGCAGATCCCCCTCTTGCTCATTACCAGATTCATAACATCCCCGATATAATCCACCGGTGTCATGATGGAAGCATTGATAAGAGGTTCCTCTATACGGTCGATACCGGACGGATCAGGCAGATAGACGGGATTGTCCACTTCCACCAGCGTACCATCATCCATGTAAACATGGTAGATCACGGAGGGATAAGTGGCAATAATATCCATGTTATATTCCCGGCGGAGGCGTTCCTGGATGATCTCCATGTGGAGAAGTCCCAGAAAACCGCAGCGGAATCCGAATCCCAGTGCAGCACTGGATTCACTCTGATATTGAAAAGCAGCATCGTTGAGCTGAAGTTTGCCCATGGAAAATTTCAGCTGGTCATAATCTGCTGTATCAATGGGATATATCCCGGAAAATACCATGGAACGGGACTCTTTGAAACCCGGCAACGCTTCTTTTGCCGGATCTGTCACCGTAGTAACAGTATCCCCGATACGGGTGTCGGAAGGGCTTTTGATATTGGGGATGATATACCCCACATCGCCGGGAGTAAGAGCCGCACACGCCTTCATTTCCGGTCCGAAGACACCAACTTCCTTCACTTCGCTTTCCAATCCGGTGGAAAAAAGCCTGATCCTGTTACCCCGGGCAAAAGTTCCGGCGAAAACCCGCACATAAATGACCACGCCCCGGAATGAATCGTAAGTGGAGTCAAAAATAAGTGCCTGCGCTCCCGTACCCTCAGGCTGAGCAGATGGTGCCGGGATACGTTCAATAACAGTCTCCAGCAGTTCCTGC
>JAZSGI010000184.1:0-10751 GCA_045532655.1 Victivallaceae bacterium | reverse complement strand
AATACCCACACCGTGAGTATCATCGCTTGCTGATGACCATCAACAAGTTTGCATAAAAACTTTTATGTAAACTGTTTTGCGGGGAAAAAGCCTTTTTGAAAAAAGGTCTTTTTCCCCGCACCCCTTTTACCAAAAACTTTTGCTCGGAATTACTTTTTTCTTTTCAAAAAAAGTAATTCCAACGTTATTATTATTAAACGTTATTATTATTATTTGTTTTGGTACACAAGCTGGTCAGAACCGCCGGAGTATTGAGAGAGCTTTAGTGGGAATAAACAGCAACTCCGCACTTTGCCGGTAATATTACAGACAATTTGCGGAGTTTATTTTCAGAATAGGGTATTACAGAAAACAGATACGGCTGATGCACTGATCGAAGTTTTCCTGCCCGCTTAATATATCGATTTCCACCCGCAGGAAACACGCCGGAATTCCGGCATACGGCTCAGGATCTGGCATACGGACTGCATCTTTTTCTGTTGTCAAAATCAGCTCTGCTCCTTTTTGGGCCGCCTGCAATGCAAATTCTTTCACTTCTTCTTCCGTATAGCGGTGATGATCGGCAAAATGCTGGGTATAAATTATCTCTGAACCAAGTTCCCGCAGAAAACTCTCGAAACTTGCAGGATTGGCGATTGCGGACAAGGCGGCAACTTTTACTCCTTTCAGTTTGCTGAGCGGTTCTTTACGGGTTGGATCACTCAAATACTGTATGTATTGCGGCCGGTGGCAACATTCAATGATTTCCGCCCTGTGGTTGTGTCGGCGCAAAAAACTTTTCAGATGACGCAACCGTCTGCCGCCATCGGATTTTGTGAGAAATATATAGTCTGCCCGACGCAGATTTTTGATCGGTTCACGCAGTGTCCCCCGGGGCAGCACATTGTGATTGCCGAAAGGATCTGTGGAATCTACAAGGACGATATTGATATGGCTTTTCAGTTTCAGATATTGGAAGCCGTCATCAAGGATTAATGTGTCGCATGCAAGTTCTTCCACTGCATAAAGTCCGGAGTTTACCCTGTCTTTATCCACAAGTACTGCCACATTACGCAGATTGCTTGCCAGCATGAATGGCTCATCCCCGGCATAACTGCTGTCAAGAAGCACTTCGCCACCCACTGAAACTATTTTGGGTGGAGTGCGTTTGGCATTGGAGGCAAAACGTTGGCGCAGACGTTCGGCGAAAGAACGTTTTTTGCTCCGGTAACCGCGGGAAAGCACAGCTACTTTGCGGCCGTTCCGGGTCAGGGTTTTTGCAAAAATTTCCACCACAGGTGTTTTGCCCGTGCCGCCGCAGGATAAGTTACCTATGCTTACTACCAGACACCCCAGGGCATGAGCACGGCAGAAACGGCGGCTGTAAAGCCACAGGCGCAACTGCACGGCCATGCGGAAAAAACGGCTGATAAAAAACAGGAAAGAGGTCAGTATTCTATCCTGCGGGCGCCGCCTCCTGCCCAGAATTATTGCAAGAAAATATTGTTCGATTTTTTCTGTAATATGCACGGTTTATTCTCCGGTCAACAGTTTTTTGGCTTCTTCATCACCGTCACGGGCCGCTTGCATCAGCCATTTTATGCCTTCCTGTTCATCCTGTTTGGTACCTATCCCGTAAAAACAACAGTAGGCAACCTGTTTACAGGCTTGAATATCGCCGTTCCCGGCTGCCCGTTTGAACCAATAATAGGCGGCATCAGGATCTTTCGGGATGCCGTCCCCCTTGAAAAAAAGACATGCAAGATTGAATTGGGCTTCAGGTATTTCTGCTCTGGCGGCTATGAGGAATCTGTCTGCCGCTTTGACTGCATCCCTTGTTGTGCCGATGCCTTCTGCATAACACATGCCCACCCGCAAAGCTGCTGCAGGATTGCCGGAGGCTGCGGCTTTCTGAAAGTATTCAAAGGCTTTCTCCGGATCGGAAGGCTCTGCTTCACTGCCTGCAAGTATAAATTCCCCTATCCGCAGGATTGCTCCGGGATTGCCCAGTTCTGCTGCCTGCTGATAGAGTTTTTTTGCGGCGGCAACATCGCCGCCATCATCTGAACCGATGCCGTTTTCTATGCAGAAAGCCAACTGTGCCATAGAGTCACTGTCGTTACGATCTGCAGCTTTTTGCAGAAAAATTCTTGCCAGTTCGGCTCTTTCTCTACCCGTTTGTCCTGCTCTGCTGCGGGAAAGCAGTTGTCTTGCCGCATTACTGCAGGCAGGAACATATCCTGTTCCGGCGGCTTTTATAAAAAGATCTTCCCCTTTGTCAAGGAGCTCCTCTGCTTGAGACGGTGATGTCGTTGAAATCTCCGCTGCCTGTTGTAAGGCCAGTTCCCCGAGATAATTCTGTGCAGGGGGGTAGGAGGCGGCAGCCAGATCCTCTATTGTCTTTGTTGCCTTTTCTGTGTCGCCGGAAGTACTTATGGTGAGAATTGCCCACTGGAGCCGGGCAGGGAGCAAACCTGCTTCACCGGCTTTACGGTACAGTTCCAAGGCTTCAGCTGTATTTTGCGGCGTGCCGAAACCATGTTCAAGACATACTGCAAGATTGTAGTATCCTTCCGGATGCTCCGCCTTTGCCGCTTGTCTGAACCAGTGACACGCCCGCTCAAGATCAGTTTCTGCCGCTCCGCTGCCTTTGTTGAAATAATATGTTCCCAGAAGCAGTTGTGCCTGTACATCGCCTGCCATGGCTGCTTCCCGTACTGCTGCTTCATTGAAGCCGCCGGACAACTCTGCGCCGGTCAGCACTCCTGCTGCAATAAACAGGACAAGAAGCAGTCCGCTGCACTTGTGGGCTGTTGATGATATTTTGCAGATAATACGTGGCCGCAGGATCACTTATTTGCCTTTGAGTTCTGCCAATTCTTTTTCCAGAGCTTCAAGTTTGGCTGTGAGTTTTTCCACTTTGCGTGGGAGGGCCACACGAGCCATGAATTCACGCTGGGACTCTGCAGGGGTACCGACAGCAATAGAACCGGCTTCGAGGCTTTTTACAACGCCTGAAGTTCCGGCGATCTGGCAGCCGTCACCAATTGTAATATGACCGTTGATACCGGCTTTGGCGGCAATGATCACGCCTCTGCCGATCTCTGCGCTGCCGGCAATACCGCACTGGGCAACAAGTATGGAACTTTCGCCGACAACAACGTTGTGGGCAACCATGACCTGATCATCGATTTTGACATTGTCCTTGATCCAGGTTACGCCGAAACGGGCGCGGTCAATGGTTGTATTTGCCCCGATTTCCACGTCGGAACCGATACGCACAATACCAGTCTGCGGGACTTTTACAAGACCTTTGGGGCCGGGGACAAAGCCGAAACCGTCAGCACCGATGACAACGCCGGAATGGATAATAGTACCATGTCCGATCTCGCAGCGGTGGAGTACGGTGACATTGGGGTTGAGCATGGTTTTTGAACCGATTTTGACATCTTCGCCCACATAACAGCCTGCACCGATAACAGTGCCGTCCCCGATAACTGCGCGGGAAGCAATGACTGCATTGGCTCCCACATGCACACCGGCGCCGAGGATCGCATCATCTGCAACAACTGCAGAGGGATGCACGCCGGGGGCATATACCGGGGCAGGGGGGGCAAAAAGGGCTATCACCGAAGAAAATGCAAAGTCAACATTACCGCAGACGATAAAAGTACGGTCACGGAGTTCCTCTTTTGCAAGATCCTGACATATAAGGATGACTCCTGCACGTGCTGTGTCCAGCTGACTGCGGTATTTACGGTTGCCGATAAAGCTCACCTGTTCTGCGGAAGCATCTTTAATGGAAGCGACACCGTTTACTGTCCTTGAAGGATCACCGATTATTTCGCCGGAAACGATTTCTGCTATTTCCTGTGCAGTGTAACTTTTCTTGTTCATATTTTCGTCCTTGTCTTAAAGGGTTGTTATTTGCCGGTATTGTTGGCGGGCTGGGGGACAGGCGGTTGATAGCCTCTGTTCAATTCATCCAGTATTGCATCGGTAATATCGATACTGGCGGCAGCATAGACCACTGTTGTAACGGTATCAGAACCCGGTGTGCGGGAGGATGAATCAAGAAGAAGGGTAAATCCTTCCAATTCAGCCCGTTCTCTGGCGACCGCAGTTATGTCGCTGAATATTTCCCGGCGGCGTGTATTGGCCATTTCCTGAAGCTGTCTGGTTTTTTCCATGCTTTCGTTATCCAGCTGCGTTCTTCTGACGCCGATTTGACGTGCCATACTTTCGGCTTCCTGCCGTTTTGCCTCCCGTTCCACGGCATCAAGTGCTATATTTGATGCAGCATCACGCAGGGTGTTGTATTCTGCTTCCAGAATCTGCAGGGCTTTTATGCCTTCTTCAAGTTCTTTCTGGAACTCTTCGCCCTGAGCGGTGATATATGCTTCTGCGATTTTGGTCTTGTAGTAACCTTTGAAAACAGTTTCAAGGTTGAATACTCCGATTTTCTGCTCTGCCGCCGCAAGACGGAGGGTGGGCAGAAAAACTGTGAGCAGAAGGCTCAGAAGTGCAATTTTCAGCAGGTGTTTCATTTGTGATCCCTTTCGCCGGTATATTTCAGAGTTTTGCTCTGCGTTCTTCAATATCTTTCTGGGCAAGAGCAATTATCTCGTAAAGTTTTTCCTGCGCCACCTCTCTGGGCAGTGAATTGAATACATCCAGAAGGATCTTTTCGTCGCTTGTCAAATCCACCATATCGTGGAGTCTGCGGGCCGGAGAGCCGATTATCTGCGGCGGATTCTGTGTGTCATCTTCTTTGTTGTTGAGGTATGGGGCAAGCCATGGTGCGAGCATATCCATTGTTTCGGCTCCGAAGGTTTGGGTTTTTCTGGTCAGAAAGCGGCTGATAGTCTCGATCCTGACTCCGGTTCTTCTGGAAAATTCACTGATGGAACCTGCTGCGACAATGCACTTCTGCAGTGCATTCATTACTTCTTCCGGTTTTTTATTCATAAAACTGTCTCTTGTTGTTTACTGATGCCTGTTGTGCGGGAAGGTCAGCGCAACCCTACTGCTTTTCTGACTCTGGCAAGTGTTTTATCTGCCGCTTCCCTGGCTTTTTCTGCACCATCTTTCAAGGTTTTTTCCACGAACCCGGGATCTTTTTCCAGTTCGGCACGGCGTTCCCGCATAGGACGGAAAAATTCCCAGAAAAGTTCAAAAAGAGCTTGTTTTGCATGCCCGTAACCGAATCCTGTACCTACGCCGGCGTATTTTTCACGCATTTCTGCCTGCTGTTCCTGAGTGGCAAAAAGTTTGTAGAGACCGAAAACATTACATGTATCCGGATCTTTGGCTTCATCAACGCCTTTGCTGTCGGTTTTTATACTCATAATAAGTTTCCGCAGGCGTTTTTCTTCTCCGAAGATGGGTATGCAGTTATTATAACTTTTGCTCATTTTCTGTCCATCAAGACCGGGAACAACAGCGACTTCACTGCGTATCATGCCGTCGGGAATGACAAATGTTTCGCCGTAGGTCTGGTTGAAACGGATCGCAAGATCTCTGGTTATTTCCAGATGTTGTTTTTGATCTTTTCCTACGGGAACAAGTTCTGCGTCGTACAGCAGGATGTCGGAAGCCATGAGTACCGGATAGGAAAAGAGGCCGTTATTGGGGACGAATCCTTTGGCGATCTTGTCCTTGTAGCTGTGGGCACGTTCAAGAAATCCGACTGTTGTGATGCAGTTCAATATCCACATGAGTTCGGTTACTTCCGGAACGTCCGACTGACGGAAAAAGGCGTTTCCTTCAGGTTTAAGCCCGCACGCAAGCAGATCTATGGCAAGGTTTCTGACCCTGCTGCGCAGCAGGTCGGCTTCCGGTTGTGTGGTCATTGCATGGTAATCGGCGATAAAAAGAAAAGTATCTCCCTTGGCAGAAAGTTCTGTCATTGGGCCGATCATGCCGAAATAGTTGCCGATATGGGGTTCACCCGATGGTTGGATACCGCTTAAAATACGCATGATTTTATCTTTCCGCAGCTTTGCGTGCTGCTTCTATAGTACCGTTGAGACACATTGTTGCTTCCCTTGCTTTTTCGGCAAAGTCATTGCCGCTGGAGGCGTAAATGATACCGCGGGATGAGTTTATCACAAGACCGTAACCAGTTGAGTCAAGGCCGTTGGCTATTACAGCTTCCACGCTGCCGCCCTGTGCACCAACGCCGGGGACAAGCAGCGGCATATCGCCGATAAGAGAACGTATTTTCCCAAGTTCTTCAGGATATGTTGCACCTGCCACAAGCAGTACATTGCCGTTACGGTTCCAGCGGGTCGCTGCAAGTGAAGCCACATGTTCATAGATGCTTTTGCCGTCTGCAACAAGGTTCTGCAGATCACTGCCGCCGGGGTTGGAGGTGCGGCAGAGAATGACCACGCCGCGGTCACTGCGGTCAAGGAAGGGGTCGAGAGCATCGGTACCCATATAGGGGTTTACTGTTACGGCATCTGCCTGATAACGGTCAAAGGCTTCCACGGCATACATTTTTGCCGTTGCGCCGATGTCGCCGCGTTTGACGTCGAGAATAACAGGGATACCGGGGTACGTCTCGTGGATATAAGCTATTGTTCGGCGCAATGCATCATCTGCATCTGCTGCCGCATAATATGCTGCCTGGGGTTTGTAACAGCAGACGATGTCGGCGGTGGCATCGATAAGAGCCTTGTTGAATTCAAAAATGCCGTCACTGCTTGCTTTGAGGCAATCAGGCAGTTTTGCCGGATCAGGATCAAGTCCGACGCAAACCATACCGGCTTTCTGCCAGCGGGCGCGCAAATTATTTATGAAACTCACTGTTCAATCTCCTTTTCTGAACTTTGGGAAACAATAATAAACATCGGGCTTGTGGCCGAGATGCTTGTAAGGTTGAGTTCGGCATAAGCGATAAATATCATATCCCTTTCTGCCGGGATATCTTCGATGAAGTCAAGAGGCACGCTGTAGATTGCGGTGTTGCCGGGCGCAAGGGACAAATGGCTGTGCTTCGGCTGTTCCCCTTTGACGAATTCGGGTGCGACCAGAAACCACTCGGCATTAATGGCCTCTTCCGGCGTTTCATCCTTTTTGAATGGTCTGAAATTGATAAGGAAGTTATTGCCTGCCTCCTGATACCATTCCGGTATATGCAGCAGTTTGCTGTCGTTATTGGTTATTGTTATATCCAGAAAAGCAGGTTGACCGCTGTGGAAAATAACTTCTTCGGATATGGCGGCAATATTTATGGAGGCATCCTCGATTTTTTTGTAAACGAGCCTGTACTGTTCGTTGAGTTTATCCAGAGCCGTAGTTTCAACTCTGGAGGTCGTTGCTGTTGTACAGCCGCAGAATCCGGCACAGAGTGCCGTCATCAGTATCATTACGAAAAGTTTCATAAAACACCTCCGAAATTATTTTTATCAATGTTCCGTTTATTCTGCATCGACCACTGCAAACATCAGGGTGATCTCGAAGATCTTCCTGCCGTCAACGGTGATGACACCTGTGCCTTTGCCGAAACTTTTGCTTGGGGGGGGCAGATCAACCTTGCACACCAGCTGGTCGCCCGGTTGAGCGTAGCCAAAACTTTCTGCGCTTGGTATCGCTGCAAAGAGACCGAGTTTACCGGCATTTTCATTACGGGAAAGTATGCTGGCGCATCCTACCTGGGCGATGATTTCGCACATGAGGGATTCCGGGAATGTGCAGCAGGGTATTTTTGTCCCGTTGAAAATTTCCTCTGTAACAGTCAGGTTTTTGATGGCTGTAATGGAGGAATCATCCATGGAAACGATATTATCAATAAGCAGGAAGGGATATCTGTGGGGCATTGCTTCTTTTACCGCTGCAATTTCCATAGCGGTTCTGCCGGGGAGACGGTCATATTCGCCGTGACGTGCCGGCATGGTTTCCGGAGCATTGCAGGCACGGGCGGCGAGAGTCAGTTTGCCCTCGCAGGTTATTCCGACTGCGTTGGAAATTTTTACCTGCAGGGTTGCTTCGGTATTGGTAAGTTCAATGATTTCTGCATCAAGGAAAAGACGGTCACCCGGTTCGGCGGGATTGCGGAATTTTACTTTTTGCAGTTTTTTCAGATAAACATCCTGCATGCCGGTGGGGTCGAGTTCTTTGCGGACAATGAGTTCACAAAGCTGCTTCATCGCTTCCACCTGCAGAACGCCGGGCATTATGGGACGGTTGGGGAAATGTCCCTGAAAGAAAAGTTCATTTACAGTAAGGTTTTTCACTCCGACAAAACGTGTTTCCGACTCCCTTGTAACTCTGTCCAGGAGAAGCATGGGGTAACGCCATGGCAAACGGTTTTTCAATTCTTTGATACCGAGAACTTCACCGACTTGAATCATTATATCCTCCGTTAGTTGTTGGCTGCAGCTGCGAGCATTTGTCCGGCGATCTCAACATTGCGGAGATGTCCGGGTTTGATGGCGATGACCGAAGCATGTACTCTTGCCCCGCAAAGGAAAAGATCCCCCACAAGATCCAGTATCTTGTGACGGACTATTTCATCCTGAAAACGCAGGCGGTCTTTGCAAATGATCGCCCCGTTGTGAAGAATGGCGGCGGCATCGAGACTGCCGCCTTTGCAAAGACCCATGGCAATAAGCTGCGAAAGGTCTTTGTAATCAACAAATGTACGCGCCGGAGCGATTTCAGAATCATACAATTCCGGCGAAATCACAAATCCTTCAAATTGCGGATCAAAGGGACAACCGGGGAAACTTGCAAGACATGAAATTTCAAGTGCATCCGGGTGTTCCGGGCGGCATGGGGCAACCACCAGTCTGGTATTGCCGGCAAAAACAGTGAAAGTTTTTTCCGCTTTGAAAATTTTGGCAGGTGCATTTTGTTCCACAATGCCTGCTTCGGCTATCATGTCGATATATGACTTGGCACTGCCGTCTGCAATAGGCGGCTCAAGACCGTCCATTTCAATACGTGCGTTGTCAATATTGTGAGCGTGCAGCGCACTCATAATGTGTTCAATGGTGTAGACTACCGCTTTTTCGTTACCGATAGTTGTCCCGCGCCTGGCATCGACGACATTGCACGCGAGAGCTTTCACTTCCGGGGCTCCCGGCAGGTCGATACGGCTGAATGTGATACCGCTGTTTTCCGGGGCCGGCATGATTCTGAGTCTTGCCCGGGCTCCGGTATGGAGGGCTATGCCGGAATATTCGGCTGTTTTACATAATGTTTGTTGTTTATTCATGATTTTTGCCTTGATTTTTCAATTATCTATAATATAGTACAAATATTGTCAATTTCAATATCATGGATGCGAAAATGTTTGAAGGTAAGGAAAAATTAGTTGTTTTGACCGGGCCGACTGCTTCCGGAAAGACCGCTTTGGCAGTGAAACTGGCTGAAAAATATTCTGCAGAGATCATCAGTGCTGATTCCCGGCAATGCTACTGCGGTATGGATCTTGGCAGCGGTAAAGACCTTTCTGAATACGGTTCGGTGCCTTATCATCTTATTGATATAGAAACTCCGGACAGGGAGTATAATCTTGCCCGCTTTGCCAGGGACGCCCGTAAAGCCATCCGGGATATTGCAGACCGTGGCAGGCTTCCTCTGGTTTGCGGCGGCAGCGTTCTCTATTGCGATGCGCTTATTTCGGCATACGAATTGCCCGGCGGTGAACCTGATCCGGAATTCCGCCGGGAATTGAATGAGATGCCTTTGCCGGAACTGGAGGCGAGGCTGCGTGCAGCCGGGGGCGGGGAGAACTTCAAAGACTGGGGCAACCGCAACCGTATGCGCCGGGCATTGGAAATCGCTTTGGCCGGAGATGTGAAAGACAGATATGTTCCGCAGTATGAAACCCTTGTGCTTGGTGTTTTTGTGCCGCGTCCGTTGCTGCATGAACGTATCGCTGCCAGACTTGATGCCAGATTTGATGCCGGGATGCTTGATGAAATAAAGTATCTGCATGACGGAAAAGGTGTTTCGTGGGAGCGTCTTGAGTCTTTCGGACTTGAGTACCGCCGCTGTGCCGAACATTTGCAGGGGAAGGTCGATTTCCAGACAATGCGTGATACCCTGCTTACCGATATCCGGCACTTTGCCAAAAGGCAGGATATATGGTTCAGGAAACTTGAAAAGAAGGGGATAGATATCTACTGGCTTGAAGGCGACAGGTTTGCAGAAGCCTGCAGTCTTATGGATACGTTCCTTGCCGGGGCTCCTTTGCCGGAACCCGGAAGAAGAATGACAGAAACCTGTTACGGCCGGAAAAGTCAATAACTGCGGAAAGGATTGGGTATGAACCTGGGGGAAGATCTGGAATTTTATCCGGAGGAAACAAATGATGCAGCTTTAAGCGTATCACAGATGCCGACGGAACTTGTGTCTGAATTACGGATTCAGGGGGCAAGTATTTATCTGCCGGAAAAAAAGATTTTGAGGCCATCAAATGAGGAATACAGAGAGATATTTCTCAAAGCAGTACCGCCGGATATGGCAGATGATATCAGTATGGTTCTCAGGCAGAAACAAAGACGCCTTTCTTTTTTCGGTGGCTGTATTATAACCTTTTTCCTTTTGGCAATGATATTGTTTCTTTATATCTTTTTCCCGGAACCGCTTGGAGGTGAGGTGTCTTATTCTGTGGAACGCAGTAAAGGGACAATAAGCAAGACTTACAGCAGGAAGTGTGCTGAAGCGGAAAAACTTTTCCTGTCAGGCGATTATGCTTCAGCTGTAAGTTTTCTTGAACCCGTGGTGGCTAAGTCGGAGGCCAAGCGGTCTTAGGAAGA
>JAZSGI010000162.1:0-3426 GCA_045532655.1 Victivallaceae bacterium | reverse complement strand
ATCGGTGAATGATTTGCTGTATTTGGTGCTGCAAGGCCTGCCGCGATCAACTTTGTACATTCGCCTGAAGAAATACTTATAGGCCGTGTGCAGAAGTGGAGTGTTGATAAGGAGGCGTCGGAAGCTGCGATCCGTTATTTTGAAGAATCAGACAGGATGCCGTCGCCCGGTCAGACCGGACATTGCGAACCGTGGTATGAACAGGTTTTTGCGGTCGGTCTGGGGGGATTGCGTAAACTGGTGGCGGATATCCCATCTTTTGCTATAGCCTGTGATGGCATCATTGCTATGATACAACGTGCTGCGGAAGCAGCAGCGAGTACCGAAACTGCTGCAGTATGCCGCCGTATTGCTGATGCTCCGCCGCAAACTTTCCGGGAAGCGATCCAGCTGCTCTGGTTCATAAATGTTGCTGTGCAGGCCGGCGATTGTGCTGCTCTGGTCGGTCCCGGACGCATTGACCGGCGTCTGGGCAGATATTACGAGGATGATATCGCTGCAAAGCGTCTTACCCGTGATGACGCCTTGCAGATGATTACTGAATTGTATTTTTTTATAAACAGCTTTTGCGGCAGGGGACTGGCTTATGCTGTAATGGTCGGCGGGTCAGGACAATATAATGAAATATCTTATCTGGCACTGGAAGCTCTCCGGAAAACCCGTCTGGTCTATCCGGGCGTGGGGTTGTGCTGGGAAGATGCCACACCGCAGGATCTGCGTCGTCTGGCCGTTGATATTATTGCCGACGGTATTTCAAATGCCTCCATATTCAATGACAGAATAATCAAACAGTCTATGGTCAGATACGGTGTCCCGGAGGATATTGCCGGGGAATATATCAATTCCACCTGTGTTGAGATCACTCCGTGCGGACGCAGCAATGTCTGGGTGGCAAGTCCGTATTTTTCGCTGTGCGGTATTTTGCTTGAATATATGGAATGTTGCAATGCGGAAACTTTTGAATCCTTTCTGCAGGAATATCTTGAACTTCTCGGTACACGTATCGATGAAGCTGCTGCGGAGCAGAACGAAATGCGCAAAATCCGTGCCGCAGGAACACGCAGACCCATTCAGAGCCTTTTTACTTTGGATTGCATCAGCAGAAAAATGGATATTGAGGAGGGCGGAGCAGAATATAACTGGGTGGAGTGTTCTTTTGTCGGTCTTGCCAATCTTGCTGATTCACTTAATGTAATAAAAAACGAAGTATTCAAGGAAAAAAATTTCACTCTGCCGCAGCTTTGCGAAATGCTGAAAAGTGATTTTAAAGACTGCGAAAATATTCGCCAGCGTTTCCTTAATTGCCACAATAAATATGGCAATGCCTGCGGCGATGTGGATGATTTGCTGCCGGTTATTACTGAATTCGTTGCCGCCAGGTGTGCCCGTCAGAAGGTGTATCCCTTTGACTCCGCCTTTATTCCCGGTACTTTCTGCTGGGAAATGCATCAGCGGCTGGGAGCGGAGTGCGGTGCAACCCCGGATGGCAGAAAAGCCGGTGTGCCTTTTGCGGACGGCGCAGGCCCGGCGCAGGGCAGGGAACAGAACGGTCCCACTGCTGCTGTAAAATCCATCTGTTCATGGGATCACTCATTGATGCTCGGTGGTTCCGCTTTTAATCAGAAATACCCCCTTGCGGTTCTTGCATCCGGTGAATCAAGGGAGAAATTCATGGCTCTTATTGAAGCCTTTATTCAAGGCGGAGGATTTGAAACTCAGATCAATGTGATAGATGCTGAATCTCTCCGGAAAGCGGTAAGTCATCCGGATGAATACAAAGATCTTGTTGTGCGTATCGGCGGGTATACGGATTATTTTGTCAATCTGCCCCCCGGTATGCAGGCCGAGGTAATTATGCGAACACTTTATCAGGAAATATAAAAAGGAGAAAAAATGAAAAGTTTCACCACCTATATCCCCACACGTCTTTTTTTCGGCGCAGGAGAACTTGACCGGCTGGCAACTGTCGATCTGCCCGGCAAAAAAGCCCTTATAGTTATTACTTCCGGCAAATCCATCCGTGCCAACGGAACCCTTGACCGGGTGCAGGCGCTGTTGAAAAAAAATAATGTTGAATCCGTTGTGTATGATGGTATTCAGGCCAACCCCACCAAAGATCAGATCATGGCAGGGGCAGCTGTTGCCAAAGCGGAAAAGTGTGATTTTGTTATCGGACTCGGCGGCGGCAGTCCCATCGACTCTTCAAAGTCCATAGCAATAATGGCTGTCAATCCCGGTGATTACTGGGATTATATTTCCGGCGGTACAGGCAAAGCCATGCCGATGCCCACCAAGCCCATGCCGATAGTTGCCATAACAACTACTGCCGGTACGGGAACTGAAATCGATCCGTGGACAGTAGTTACACATAATGAAGAGAAAATCGGTTTCGGTACAGATAATACTTTCCCATGTATTGCTATTGTTGATCCGGAGCTTATGGTAAGTGTTCCGGCTCATCTTACTGCTTATCAGGGTTTCGATGCATTTTTCCACGCAGTGGAGTGTTTCCTTGCCAATATTGCAACGCCTGTCAGCGAACTCTACTCCCTCAAAAGTATCGAACTTTTGTGCAAATCGCTTCCTGCAGCGGTGCAAAACGGTCAGAATATTGAAGCCCGCAGCGATGTTGCCCTTGCCAACACCCTTTCCGGAATGGCTGAATCGACCTCATGCAATACTTCAGAGCATTCTCTGGCCCATGCCATCGGCGGCATCTTCCCCGCCATTCCCCATGGAGCTGCCCTGATCATGATCTCCAAAGCATGGTTCAAACATTATGCACTCCTCCTGCCTGACCTCTTTGCGCAAATGGCAAAAGCCGCCGGATGCAGTGATTTCTGTCAGGAGCTTGACCGTTTGCAGAAAGAGTGCGGAGTTGATGCACTTGCCATGTCTGAATTCGGCATCAAGCGTGAAGATCTGGAGGCAATAAACGAAAACGCATGGGCAACCATGGGCGGACTTTTTGAACTCGACAGAATCAAGCTTACCAAGGCAGAATCTCTTGCCATACTGGAAGAATCATACAAATAAAGGTGTTTTTTATGACCGGCACGATCTTTGATATCAAGAAGTTTGCCATTAACGACGGTCCTGGGATACGTACTGCTGTATTCCTGAAAGGGTGTCCCCTGCGGTGCTGGTGGTGTCACAATCCGGAATCGCAGGAACGGCAGAAGGAACTTTCTTTTGTCCCGGATAAATGTATCGGTTGCGGCTGGTGTGCCTCGGTCTGTCCCAATGGGTTGGAGCGGAAGAACTGTACCTCCTGCGGCAAATGTGCCGAGCGTTGCTATGCAAAAGCCCGTGAAATCATCGGCAGAGAGGCTTCTGTGGAAGAGGTCATGACCGAAGTTATGAAAGATAAGATCTTTTATGACAACTCCAATGGCGGCATGACGATTTCCGGCGGCGAGCCGCTTT
>JAZSGI010000056.1:0-36084 GCA_045532655.1 Victivallaceae bacterium | reverse complement strand
TTTGAATGACTTTTGAAATTACCTCATAAGACAAATTGTTCTTCCAACTGGTAATACCGTGATGTAAATACAAAAATACCGCTGCGCAGTTCAAATGTACAGCGGTATTTTTCAGGAAATTGGATTATTACCAAAAAGCATTGCCACTGAGTGTGCTTACGTCTGCAGGATCACTCCAACGGAACTTGCCACACTTGCGGTTGGCATCTGCATAAGCTGTAACTGCATCGCTGAACTTGAAGTCCTCAACATGACCGTCAAGATAAAGGATATTGTTTTTCTCGGAATGACGGTAGAATGAGGCTTTATAACCTTCATTTGCCATGGTGTTTGTACGGGCAAAACCTTCTTCATATCTGATATTGGCTCCGTCGATCACACCCAAAGTGAAGCTCGGTTCACTGAGAGTTCCGAATTTGCGCTGAACAGTTGTCTGAAGAGTATTGTAAGAAACATAGCAGCTGCCAAGATAACCGGTCTTGTTACAAGCCTCTGTTTCTGTAATAGCCGGACACTGAAGTGCTGCCCTGTAACCGGAATCCTTGCCCATATATTCGCTGAAAGTGATCGGAGTAGAGTTGACGGTCGGCAAAATGGAAAACCATTTATACAAGGCTCCGTTGCCGGTGTGATAAAAGTTTACCGGAATGATCATGTCGTCATTGTCATGGGCATACAGGGCATAACCGAGACCGATCTGTTTCAGGTTTGCCTTGCATTTGATTGCCTGTGCGGCGGCTCTTGCTTTGCTCAGCGCAGGCAGCAGCATGGAAGCGAGAATAGCTATGATAGCTATCACTACAGACATTGCTATAAAAGTATCCGCAAATAAAGGCTTCATATATCGTTTCAACAAATAAGAAGGTGTTTATGAAAAAATTTCTTTTACTCATTACCCTACTGTTCTTTACCGCAGTCTGTGCATATACTGCCACTCTCAACATAAAGGACTTCGGGGCAGTTGGTGACGGCATAACCGATGATACCATGGCTTTCTGGAAAATCTGCGAAAAAGTCAGAAATTCCGGCAGCCGCATCGCCTGCGGTCACTTTCCTGTTGGCATCCATGACCAGTCCCCCATTATCGGAGTTGGGGAAATAAGTCAGGTTGATGAAATCTTTATCCCTGCCGGACATTACAAGTTATCCGATACCGTTGTACTGCCCTCCACTGCAATAATCTGCGGCGAAGAGGGCACTGTTATTGAAATGACTGATGCCAATAAAGATATCTTCTATATCCACTGGGAGTTCCGTTTCCGGATCTCCGGTATTACCTTCAAAGGCGGCAACCGCCAATTACTGATTTGTACCTGCAACAACGAATCTGCCCGGGTTATCATTGATAATTGCCGCTTTGAGGGTTCAAAGGGGGCTGCAGTGGACTGCCGCAGTTACGCCAATCCCGACGGGACTGACTACAGAACCCGTCCCCGTCCGGCTTATCTGGTTGAATATGAAGGAACAAAACCCAATTTAACAGCCCAGTCATGGGATGGTTATCCGGTCTTCAACAACTCCACCCTCTTCGTCTGTCGCAGCAGTGAATTTATCAACTGTGCTCAGGCCTTGGATGTTGGTGCCGATGGTGCTGCCATCAACGACTGCACGATTATTGCTGACAGCTTCCCCGCCTTCCGCATCGGTGTCCCCTACAACGGCCACGCCTATCTCAACCGGGTACATGCCGTTGCCGGAACGACCGGCCCCGAACCCTGGGTGGAAACTCATGCCATAAGTATGGCGATCCGTGATTCTGCTTTTGAGGGCGCACCCCGTACCGTTGCGGAACATAAATTTAACGGTAAAAGCAGAACCCCCAGCTCCCTTGTGCTGACCAACTGTCTTGTGACCAGTGCCGGAACAGAGGACGGTGCTGTTATCAGGATCGATGAAAACGGCACAACGCCCAGCTGTCTTGAACTTTTCCGGGTCAGAGAAACCTCCGGCGGCACAGCCGCTGCGGTCATCTGGGAAACTGAACCCACTTATGAATCTCTTATGGCAGGGCGGTATATAGTCGATGCTGCTCTTGAAGCCTATGGGGCAACAGCGGTCGAATGGCCATTTGCAGTAAGCATGGGCGAAAATGTCAATATCGATCAGACACTGCCGGAAGCTCTTGCAGGTTCTTTATCGGAATCAGTTATTCCTGACGGATTTTATGTTCCTGCTCCGGAATTCACCTTCCCCGAGCCGGTTCTCAAGCTGAAAGCTGTTGATTTCGGCGTTGATACCGACCTTGCCACCGACGATACCGCTGCAATGCAGAAAGCCCTTGCCGCCGCCGCAGAGGCCGACGGTATGGTGGAACTGGAAATGCCAGCCTCCATGGTCAAGGTAAACGTGGCCCTTGAACTGCCTCCGCAGCTCACTCTTACTGCCGCCGGCAGGGGATGGATACTCCAGACTACCCCCGAAAGACCCATTTTCATTGGCAAAAATGTGAAATATTTCCGTGTTGAAAACTTCAATTTTTCCGGCGATGTGGAAAATTTCGGTCAATGCGGTTACGGGTTCGAGCTCAATGCCGCCCCCCATGGCGAGTTTGAATGGGTCAACTGCGGATTCTATGCCATGAATCATGCCGCGATCTCCGTACTTGCCGGTAAAGGCAACTCTGCCAGAATCCGTGTCGCTGATTCAACTTTCATGACCTGCCGACAGAATCTGGACACCGATGCAGACATCTCTGAAATAGATAACATCTGGATATCCGGCCACGGCGCGATGGATGAGGAAGCCAATATAATCAACCGTGCAGGCGGCAATATGCGTATCATCAATATGCTCACTGTCCCGTCTATTATGAAGTACCATTATCCTCTGCACCTGCCTGTGGTAAACAACTGGCCCAACGGTGACAATCTGCGCTGGGTGGACAACCACGGCAAACTCTTTTTCCGTGACAACCGTATCGGCGGCGAATGGATGGGTTATACTCTTGTTTACAACTGGGATCCCCGTGCCGAGATCTATATGGACGGTGGTTTGAGCTGTTTCTTCCATACATCCAGCAAAATGTTTGCTCTCTACTGCATGTATCCTCCCCGTACTGCAATGATCCGCAATATGGGCTGGACAGAACATTTCCCCAACGGTTCAGAAATGGTTGGCGCACCTGAATTCATGGACGCGCCAGCGGTAACACTGCAAAATGTAATATACTGACAGTTTACAATTACTGAACGGGCAGACGGCAAAAAAGTTACCTTCTGCCCTTTTTTTATCTATAGCGGTTCACTTTTGTTAAACGATATCACTATATCCAACAAATTTTTCTCCGATTTCTCTTTTCAACTATTGCAAACATAGAGAAATGTGCTAAAGTGATTATGTGATTATTAACCGAGGTAATTTCAAAAGTCATTCAAAAAATGGCAAAGATGCCATTCGCAAAGAGCTGCAAAGGGTAGTTTGAGGTTGCTGCCTGTAAGGTAACGGCCGCTTGTCCCGCCGTAGCTTTATGCGAAGGCGGAAAAACGCTCCCTTTGTCAGATCGAAGCGAGGGCGCTTTGACAAATTTGAGGAGTTTTGAAATTGCCTCAACCACAAAGGAGAAAATCATGAAGTTTATTTTTTCTGCTCTGTTCAAGACATCTGCAGTGAAAAAAACAGTCACCGCCCTCTGCCTGATGCCTCTTTCTGCACTGGCAGTAACATGGTACAATGCCGCAGAAGCGCCCTTTGCACTGTACGGCAAAATCGCTGAAGCTCCGGGCTATGAACGCCTCTGTACTTCAGAAGGTCTTGACGCCAATCAGCGTGCCATGGGCAAGTGTTCATCCGGCATGCAGATCCGTTTCCGCACCGATTCCGCCTCAATCCGCATCAAAGCCGCCCTTACGGGTTCCGGCGCAATGTGCCACATTCCGGCAACAGGGCAGAGCGGTATGGATCTGTATATGGGTGTTCCCGGCAATGAAACATATTGCCGCACAACAATATTCGATCCATCCAAAGCTGGTTATGAACTGGAGATCTACAAAAGAAAAGAGCGGACAATGGAGGATTTCGTACTATATCTGCCGCTTTACAACGGAGTTCGCTCTCTGGAAATAGGTCTGGATGACGATGCCGTGCTGGAAGCAGCTGCCCCCATGCCCTCCGGTTCCATTGCCTTCTTCGGAACCTCCATCACTCAGGGCGGCTGCGCCTCACGCCCCGGCATGAGCCATACAAATATAATCTCCAGACAACTTGGCTGCGTTGTATATAATTTCGGATTTTCCGGCGGCGGCACAATGGAACCGGCACAGCTGCATAACCTTATCAAGGCAGAAGATCCGAGGCTCTTTGTGATAGAGTGTGAAAACAACTGCGCTTATTCCGTTATAGACGGCCGGATGCGGGATTTCATCAAAAACATCCAAGCCGCCCATCCCGGTGTTCCTGTACTTATAATTTCCGCCCTCCCCGGCTACACCGTCAATCCTGACAGTGCAGAACTGCAGGCACAGATCGCTGCAGAGTGCGGCGACGGCGTCTATTATCTGGACGGCAGGACTCTCCTCCCAGGCGATCCCGGCGAATACACCGTTGACGGGCTTCACCTTACCACTCTCGGATTTCAGGCATACGCAAACAGTATCATACCATACATAGAAGGACTTGTACAATGAAAAAAACACTTTTAACAACAGTACTTCTTTTCTGCTGTGCGGCTCTTTCGGCAGCACGGCTCAATGTGAAGGACTTCGGAGCCGCAGGCGACGGCGTCACCGATGACACCAAAGCTATCCGCAAAGCATTGCGTACCATGCTCAAAGAAGCCGATGCCCAAGGCTTCGGTTCCGGCTTCTGCCCCGTGGGCATCCACGACCAGGCGGCAATGATCGGCGTGGGTGAAAGGGAAACTGTTCATGAAGTTTTCCTGCCCGCAGGCACTTACAGGATCTCGGATATGCTTATCGGCGGCCGGGAAACCATCTTTATCGGCGAAGAAGGTACTGTCATCGAAATGACCGATCCGGAAAAAGAGATCCTTTACTGCAACGGGGCATTCCGCATAACTGTAAAAAATGTGACTTTCAGAGGCGGCAACACACATATTCTTATCTGCACCCGCAACAATGAATCAGCCAGAGTTCTGATCGAAAACTGCCGCTTTGAATATTCCGCCGGTGCAGCCGTTGACTGCCGCAGCTACCGTAACCCGGCAGGTACTGATTACCGTACAAATCCACTTTCCGCCTACGATATCACATGGGAAGGTGACGAACCGGTTATCAGCAAAAATGACCTGAGCGACAAAGGGGTCTTCAATAATTCCACCCTCTTTATCTGCCGCAACAGTGAATTCAACAATTGTCAGCAGGCATTTGATGTGGGTGCCGACGGTGCATCCATCAATGACTGCCGTATAACCGCCGCCTCATTCCCTGCTTTCCGTCTCGGGGTACCCTATCACGGTCATGCCTACATAAATAACATCCATGCCACAGCTGCTGCTGCCGGTGAAGAACCCTGGGTGGAAAATCATACCGGAACTCTCGCCATACGCAATTCAACTTTTGACGGCGCACCGAGGGCTCTTGTAGAACAGTTGAACCTCAACAAAAGCAATATTCCTGCAACATTGCTTATCAGCCACACCAACGTGACATGTGCCGGAACATCTGACGATGCCATTGTCAGGATCAAAGCTCCGGGCATCACCCCATGTGTTACCGAACTGTTCCGAGTCCGTGAACTCGGCTCCACTCCGTCACTGGCGATCCGGTGGGAAACAACTCCCACTTATGAGTCCCTGCTTGCCGACAGGCACATAGATCAGCCGGCTCTTGACGCTTACAGAGCAACTCTGGTGGAATGGCCGTACTTTATAAGTTTCGGCGAAAACAGCAATATTGATGAAACTCTGCCCGATGCGCTGGCTTCTTCTGTTACCAATGCTTTCATTCCTGATGAAGTGGAAGTTCCGGCTCCGGAATTCACCTTCCCTGCCCCGGTCAAAGTCCTGAAAGCCGCAGATTTCGGCGTTGACGATGATCCGGCTACCGATGATACAGCTGCAATGCAGAAAGCCCTTGCCGCAGTTGCAGAAGCCGACGGCATGACTGAATTGCAAATGCCTGCCGCCATGGTCAAAGTCAACGTTGCTCTTTCCCTGCCCGGTGAACTTCTGCTCACTGCCGAAGGCCGGGGATGGATTGTCCAGACCACTCCGGAACGCCCCATATTTGTCGGCGAAAACATAAAATATTTCAAGGCCGACAATTTTGTATTCTCCGGCAATGTGGAAAAACTTGCCGAATGTGGGCACGGTTTTGAAATCACCCTTGCTCCCGACGGCGAAGCAGAATGGACAAATTGCTGTTTCTACAGCATGAATCACAGTGCCATTACCGCAACAGCGGGCAAAGATAATTCAGCAAAGGTCAGAGTGGCAGATTCCACCTTCATGACCTGCCGTCAGGTGCTTGATACCGATGCTGAACTCTCGGCAATAGACAATATCTGGATCTCCTCCCACGGCAAAATGGATGAACAGGCTGTGATTATCAACCGTCCCGGCGGCAATATGCGTATAACCAATATGCTCACTGTCCCGGCTATTATGAAATACCATTATCCCCCTCACCTGCCCTGCATCAACAACTGGCCCAACGGTGATAATCTGCGCTGGGTGGATAACCACGGCAAACTCTTTTTCCGGGACAACCGTATCGGCGGGGAATGGATGGGCTTCTGTCTGGTTTACAACTGGCACCCGGCTGCCGAAATCTACATGGATGGCGGTATAAGCTGCTGTTATCATCCTTCCAGTAAAATGAATTTTCTTTACTGCATGTATCCACCGCAGGCGGCATTGATCCGCAACATGGGTTGGAAGATGCGTTTCCCCGACGGCAGTTCCGAGGTGGGATCGCCAGACTTTATTGATGTTCAGAATGTTATAATACAGAACGTTCTTTACTGATTGTCTGATACCCGGGGAAAGAGTCATTGCAAAACTGCGTTATAGTGAAAAACTCTTTCCCCTGACTGTTCCCCGGTTAACAAGCCTTTATGCTTACAATCACTGACATATATCATTAACAGAGATTTGTCAAGAAAAGAATGGTTTTTTTCAGCCTGTTTTACAAAAAAAAGGGTGCTGCTCACCTGTTGATTGGTTTGCAGCACCCGTTTTTTTCAGAGATTTGCAGGCTCTCCCCACCCCTTATTTGTAAAGCGGACCGAAAGCGGCACAGGCACGGTAATCCGCACCTTCCTTATCCATGCCGAAAGCATTCCAGGTACTGGGACGGAATATCTTGTCCTCTGCCACATTGTGCATACATACCGGAATACGGAGCATACTGGCAAGAGTTATCAGATCCGCCCCGATATGACCGTAACTGAACGCACCATGGTTGGCTCCCCAGTTTGCCATAACTGAATACACATCCTTGAATGCACCTTCGCCGGTAAGGTTCGGCACAAACCATGTTGAGGGCCAGCCCGGATCGGTACGGGCATCAAGTTTATCATGGATACTGCGGTCAAGATCAGCGGTGTAACCTTCGGCGATCTGCAGAACAGGCCCAAGACCCTTGATGATATTGATGCGGCTCATAGTTACAGGCATTCCGCCTTTGGTAAGGAAACGGCTGGAGAAGCCGCCGCCCCGGAAATATCCGAGGTTTGCCGGAGTCCATTCCACGGCATCGCAGCAGGCTTTGGCCTCTTCGGGGGTGATCTCCCAGAAAGGCTTCATAGCAGGTTTGCCGTCAATTGACTGCTGGCCGGTGGCATCCATAGTGGTGGCGCCGGAGTTGATCAGGTGGATAAGACCGGGATAAGGGATCTCGCTGCCGGTGGCTTCTTTAACAGCTTCAGGACTCCAGTAAGTACGGACATCGGAGAAACCGCTTGCGGAATTGGTAAGCAAATGGCCGAAAAGCATGGCAATACCGTTGAGAGCATCATTTTCGGTAGCAATAACTTTGGGTTCACGGATGCCGTTCCAGTCAAAACTTGAACAGAGAAGAGTTTCGGTAAAGTCGCCGTTGGGCAGGAAATCTGTCCACTGACGCTGCCCCTGGAATCCACCGGCAATAGCATTATGCCCGCAGGATTCTTCCACAAATCCCATCTCGGCAAGTTTGGGATTACCTTCCATAAGGTCACGGACTATCATTGCCATTTTTGTAACAAAATCCCAGACCTTTTCCTGTTCTTCACGGGTTTTACCGTTTTCGCCGTTATAGACGTCAAAGTATTCTTTGCAGTTGGCAGCGACCCACTTGCGGGCCTCCTGATATTCATCCATATCATAGATGCCTTCTTCCATACGGCGGAGGATCTCGGTGGAATCCACAGATTCACAGCGCATATTCAGGTACTCTTCAAAGAGTTCAGGACTGACGATAGATCCGGCAATACCCATTGCCACACTGCCGATGGAAAGATAACATTTACCGCGCATTTCGCCCACTGCAACTGCGGCACGGGCAAAACGGAGGATCTTTTCCGCAACATCGCAGGGGATCTCTGAATCATCGGCATTTTTCACATCTCTGCCGTAAATACCGAATGCCGGAAGACCTTTCTGGGAATGAGCGGCCAGCACAGCTGCAAGGTATACAGCTCCCGGACGTTCTGTACCATTGAAACCCCAGACAGCCTTCTGGGTCAGCGGATCCATGTCCATTGTTTCAGAACCATAGCACCAGCAGGGGGTCACGCTGAGAGTCGCAGTAACATTTTCACGGGCGAATTTCTCTGCGGCAAGGGATGCTTCGTAAACGCCGCCGATAGTTGTATCGGCAATAACACACTCTACAGGCGTACCGTCGGAGTAGCGCAAAGAGCCGGAAATAAGTTCCGCAGCCTTTTTCGCCATATTCATTGTCTGAACCTCAAGAGATTCACGGATACCTTTGCGGCGACCATCGATAGTCGGACGGATACCGATACGCGGATGATTGTTCTTTGACATTTTCTTCTCCTTTTTAGGTTAAAATATTTGCAGTTATGACTTTTATGAGTTATATTGCTAATATATCATGTTTACATGAATAAAACAACAGATTTCTTATGAATAAAAGCGTACAAAATATGAATTATAATGTCATGGGCAAATTACTGGAGTTCAGTATCACCACATGCGGTTACGAGCGTTTGTGTACCCAATGGGCACATAAATTGATTCTAAACGGCAGTTATTACCGTCTTTACTGGCAATCATGTGCCGGAGCAGGAGTCATTATCAACAACCGCCGGCACAATCTGCTGCCTGGGTACTTTTATCTGCTGCCGCCGAATTGCAATCTGCCGACATTCTGCGATAATACCAAAGTACACCAGCTTTTTGTGCATTTTGTCCTTGTGCAGTACGCTTGCGCACCCATGCTCACAGCCGTCCCGGCGACAGAACAGCTGCAGGAATATGCGGAAAAAATGCGGGACACTTATCTTGAACCCAATGCCGCAGACACTGATGTACGGCGGCATCTGTATGCTTTTGCCCTGTGTGCAGGAGTTCTTGCAGCCATGCCGAAAGAGATATTTTCGGTACGGCCGAGACTGCTTGGTGTGGAACGTGTGTGTACCATAATAGCTGAAAATCCGGGCATGGACGTGAATATTGCGACACTTTCCAATCTGGCAGGGCTTTCGCCTTCAGAATTTAACAAGAGATTCAAAGAAGCCACCGGTCAAACGCCTTATTCCTACCTGAACACCCTGCGTTACGAAATCGCTGCGGATATGTTGGCATGCAGCACAAGTTCCATTGAAGAAATATGCGATGCAGTGGGCATCAAAGACAGATTTCATTTTTCGCGCTGTTTCAAAAAGCGTTACGGTCATCCGCCAGCGGCGTACCGGAAAATGATGCAGGCTCAAGAACCGCCAGAAACGCAGTGATGTTCCATGCCTCGGCTGCAGCGGTATTCTGCACATCCACGGCATCTGCCAGCGAATCGCTCCAGAGTATTCCGCCGGAATCTTTGCAGAAACCGTGTATTATGCGCAAGTGAAATGCTATGGTATCATCCTGTTCATCGGCAAGTACGCACCACAGGAGGGGTTTCCCGGATAAAATATTGTGCTGCAAAAGGCTGTTGAAGTTTTCCATATTTTTCACTTCCTGCTGCCGCATCTCCGCCAATACTCTGCGGTCAAGCCCGGTAAGTCCCTCTGTAAGCAGGCAGCTGATGGTATAATCATCCTGTTTCATAACCTTGTGCAGAGGAAAACGATTTCTGTTCATTGTCTTTGCAGTACGGTTGTAGCGTTCAAAAAACATGGCTATGGTCTTAAAAGAAACGTAATCCGGATTACGGTACAACATATTGCAATGCATACCGGTAACTGCTGTGATGGAGTTGAGCACATCATCCACCCTGCCAAGCTCCACCCCCTGTTCATCCCGGCAGCCGGTAAGAGCCGCCATAAGGTGACAATCCACAACTGAACCGTAATATTTGGCGATCCTGCTCGCTGCCGCAGGCACACAATAATCCATATCTCCCTGCCGGGCAGATGGAACATTCAACAATACTTTCTGCCCTCCGCCTGCTGCTGCCAGCGGCATCATGACAGTTTTCAACAGTTCCACAGGAGCCTCATTCACATAGGGCGAAATAAGCAACCCCAGATAGAGCAGAGTACCGGTAGAATTGTCTTTCACATCAAAAAGTGTGATCGCTTCGGTACTGCTGACCCATTCAGTTGCCGACATCGTCAGCGATGCCGTCTGCCAGATCACTTCCGGAAACACCCATTCCGTCCCCAGACGGCGGCAGATATGCGCCCGGACGAGTTCAGGATCTGCATTTTGGTTAAAGGCGATCCCCGGAGCCGCCAGCAGCAACGAAATCATTTCCAGATTACCGTTACTGTTCAGGAAGAAATCTGCTTCAGCTGCAGGCATTCCGAGGAACTTGACCCCGGCCTCACTCTCCCGGCAGGAATAGTGAAACTCACGATTACCGGTTCCGCTCCAGAAAAAATCCCCGTTGCCCCATTCCGGCGGCAAATCAGCCGCTTGCAGTTCCCAGATGATTCTTCCGCTGTCGGCTGCAATATCAAAAATCTGATCTATATGGTACTCATTGGCAGCCCATACAGCCCCCTGCGGCAGCATAATGGTGACAAAACACCCCATCATGTACTGCAGGATTTGTCTGTAAAAAGCTGTTCCACCGTCAACAGACATTTTTTCTCCTTCTGCAGGCGAACCACAATGCGGCAGCAGTCAGAACAGCAGCTGCAGCGACAAATACCACGCCGGGGAAACGCCCGGGTACAGATTCATTTGTTTCACGGCGGATAACAACATTCACCGGAGCAAACGGCTTTGTCAGCATGGAACCTTCCACTTGCAGAAAATAATCATCACTTTCCGGCAGGGAAGCACGCAGTACAGGCGAAACAGTACGCAAGCTGTGCTGTGAAGAAAATATTTTTTCAGCAACCATATCCACATCCATCTTCTCCCCTGCGGCAGATGCACCCATGATTTTCTGCTGTCTTGCAGCAATATTAGAAGCATTGCTGACAGAATTAAGTTCAAGCATCCTGCCGTAAATATCGCTTCTTGCTCCGGGCGATGAGGTGTAAAACATCTCTTTTTCAAGCGTTGAATTCAGCACCTGCAGTTGTGCCTGATCCATCTTGCCGGGGGCAGCATGCCGCCAACGGTCTCCGCTTCCGGCATCAAAATCATGAAGCAGTGCTGCAGTGAGCGTACGGGGTTCGAGAGTTCCGGCAACAAACGTCCCGTACACGCCCCCCGTCCCGGCTATCCGCCAGCATATACCCGCAACAGGTGCGGCAAATCCCGGAGCAGCAAGGCGGAGTTCTTCTCCTGCCGCCGGGAGATCATGCTTTACAGTATATTCAAGAAAGAAACTGCTTCTGCCCTCTTCCGCCGCCAGCATCATATCGCCGTTTTCGTAAACAGGAACAACCGGGATGCCGTTGAATCCGGCGGCAAGGAGAGTACTGTTTTCCGGCAAACGGAAAATCAGGAATCCGGCACCGTTACAAGTCACTTCGCCATAAAGACGTCCGGTTTCCACCCCGGTATCAGCAACAACAGAATGGATATTCACATTGCCGAGAGTTATCCGGCTGACAGCAGCCCCTTCGTTGTGTACCATAGCGCACTGCAGTGACCACTGACTGCCAGAGGTATACCACGCTTCCTGCGGCAGGCTCCCGGCTCCGTCAATCATACCGAACTCCCGTTGTGCCATGGGAGTAATGCCGATACCGGAAGCCGCCGATGGCAGCAGTTCGCCTTCACTTACAGTAACAGCAAGTTTACCGGCAAGAGTGCCTGAGGCTTCCGGAAAAACAAGAGCCCCGACAGTAAAACTTTCACCGGCAGGCAGCGGCAGCCGGCAGACAAGTCTGTATGCCCCCTCTATACGGCGGGTAAATTCTATACGTACCAGATCACCGCCCACCGCAACAGTACGGGCAATATCACGTCCCTCAAATTCATAATCAGTTATTCCGGCAGGCAACTGTACGAGCAAACTGCGGATACCGTTATTTTCCACAAGGATATCGCTGGTACATTTGATTTCCCCCGCAGAAGGTTTAAGATGGACAACTGTCCGCTGTTCTGCACTGATCCATGGCTTGGCAGCAATACATTCAGCCTCAAGCTCCCACTCCGGCTCCAGTATCCGGCAGGAAACATCTCTGCCGTCAGCTGATATTTCAGGGAAAGAAACCCCTTTGCGGCTGACAACCTTCAAGGTATTTCCCCGTCCTGTGGCAACAGTCACAGAACCGCTCCGGCGGCTTACCCCAATGGGTTCCGGATCAGGAACGGAGATTTTCTCCGGGATGCCGCCGATTGCGGCAAAGGAACAATGCACTGTACAGACATTATCCCGGAGCGCACGCCGGAAAACTATGGTGATAAACTCATCATTACTGCGCCAATCGATCACTTCCGATGCGGTTACATTAAGGATCTCGTATCCATCGGGTATTCTTATCTTCTGTTCAAAAACTTCTCCGGAAACGGCTTCAAAAACATAATCGCAATCAAGTGTCAACCTTTCATCTTCCGCCCTTAATATTACTGCAGTATCCACACGGAGCTGGGCCTCAACAGCTGCAGTTTCAACTGTCCACACTGCAGTATCCGGAGAGGAGAAACGGTAGCGGCGGTTGCCGCTGTCACCGGAAATACTTACCGTATCCACGGCAGAAAGAACCGAGAAACGCCTGCCTGCAGCGGCAGAAAACTCCATTGTACCGCCGTTATCTTCAGCCCCCGGCAGTTTCGCCGGAGCAATTTCACAGGTTTCACTTTCCACGGCAGAAAGCACGAGTACTGACTCTACTGTACAGTTGAATTCACCTTTTTGCGGTTCAAGGAAATAAACAGTTACAGTTCCATCTCCGGAACAGTTCCAATAGTCCAGCCCTTCTGCATGGACATCAACGACCTGCCATCCTGTTCCCGGAATGATCCTGACCTGTCCGGTTCCGGAACGGGCGGCACGGAAACGGCAATCCGTATAACGGTACACTGCACCGGGCGCAAAAAGGATATTTTCGCTGCGGGAAACCGCAGGAACGGTCTTTCCCTCAAGAGCAGCGTCAGCAACTGTAACAGTAAATGCTCCGCCGCCTGCCGGAAGAATGATCTGCCCGGCATCGGCACACACAGAACCATTGATTTTTATTTCCGGAATATCAGCAATAACGGTATTGCTGACTGCTGCCGGGAACGCCAGAATTGCAGTACGGTCACTGCCGTTACGCTGCAAAGGCACGATCTGCCGGAGTTCAACTTTGCCGGAAAAATCTTCAATTGCAGTAAAACGCCAACTGCCTGCAGCATCTTTATCCAGCAGAAGAGCATCTGGTATATCTGCCGGAAAAACCATTGTTCCGGCATTGGCAATAACCGTTACGGATCCGGCTGCAGCGTCAAGGTCGTATACCCAGACACTTTTGAGGGCATCGTCGAAGATCTCAAGACTTGCTTGCGAACTTTTTATCCGGATTTGCGGATTCTCTGCAGCAAAACTTCCAACTGCGCAGCAGAATATCAACAACAACACTGCCCCCCGTTTCCAGCGGAAACTGCCAGTTCCTGCAAGGAACGGCAACAGTACAGTCATAATCAGCACAACTGCAACCCATGCCCACACTGTGCCGGTCAATGTCAGCGAAGCTCCTGTCATAAGCAATACCGCCCCTGCTCCCGTCATCAGCATACCCGCCAGTGACCGGCGGAACAACATTGCAATTCCGGCAGCAGTACATACGCTTCCCACCGCCAGCAGCAGCCACATAACACTGGTCACGCCATCATCTGCAGCCAGCTTAAGCATTACAAAGTTATCGGCTTCACCGAAATCGGCAAAGGTTTCAAAAACAATTCTCTGTGCCGGAGGCGGAGCATTCGTTGCCAAACCGTCATCAATGATATTGCACAAAGCTGCAACTGCCCCCCAGATACACCCTGCCAGCACAATGCACCCTGCGATCCCTGCAACCTTTCTGCGGCAGGCAAAGGCTATTCCTGCTGCCAGTGCCGCTATAAGAGCTCCGGCAGCCAACGGGATAAAGACAGCCAGTTTCCGTACCAGCGGCATCACCGCCGGCGAGAACCACGCAGTCAAGCCGCCGGTGAAAGTATTTTCCGCATTGTTGCTTTCTGCCGTACTGCCGCCGGGGACATCCACATTTACTCTGCGGCTTATAATATTCAGATCCGTTTCCGGCAGCGGCAGTTTCACCTCCCTTCCGGCAACATCAACAGTAAATGCGGTGGAAAATTCCACAGTTACCGGCACAAGCGGGGATTCCGGCAACGGTAACGGCACAAGTGTATATTCCCCGTCAGAAAATGGCTGCACACTGCCTCCATCCACTGTCAAACGCCATATTTCACTTGCTGCAGGCAGTTTGAAACGCAGGAACTGGGCACTGCTGTTTTTTATAACATATCTGCCCTCAAGGATACATTCACCGGAATCTGCAAACCGGCATGAATAATCTGCATTTTCTATTACAGCAGACAATGTTTCCGCTCTTCTGCCGGAACTCACACTTACCGGGATTGACGTTCCGTTATCCAAACGCCATGAACGCAGTATTCTTGCCCCCGCAAGAGCAGCATATTCTGACGGAAGTTCTTCCGGCATGATTTCTTTGGCACCGGGGATTTCCCCCTCTGCAGTCACCTTCATCACAGGCGCACCGGAAACTGCGCTGAAAATCGCTGTGATTTCGCCTCCCGTAAGGGATATTCCGCCGACAGTAAAAGGTGTTTCTTCGCCGCCTGGCAATTCAAAGGATGCCAGCAAAGTCAATGCCCCGGAAACCCTTCCGGCAAAGGTAATGCGTTTGCGTACAAACCCCTCCGGCGCACCTGCCACATCGTATGCTCCCGATATTTTTACATTGCCGGAAGCTGTAAATTCTATATTGCCGCACTCTGCAGGAAACTGGAAGATCATTTCCTCAAAGGGGGCCCCTGTACAATTCAGTGAAAAAAGTGCCATACCCCGCCCACGGCCCACATCCATAACATAGAGGTCAAAAATCTCACCGGCGGCTTTTTGTGGGGCTGGCTGCGGAACTGCACTTATCTGCCACGGTTCATTGCGGACAACTCCTGCGGCAACAGTACGGCTGTTGCGTACCGGCAGGGCATCGGCAGGGATCTCTGTCACTCCGCTCATAGTGACAGTTCCCGGCAAAACAGCCGGATCGCAAATCAATGCGGCATAACCACGGCCGGAGGCATCGGCGACCGTGAATGCTCCGCTGCTGAATCCTTCCGACAAAACAGCGGCCCGTTCCCACAGGATACTGAACTCCCATTCACCAAGAAGTTTTTGCGGCAGTTCCAGTACCCAGTATTGCATATCAGGAAATCCGGGACACGATTCAGATACAACATCCACCCGTTCACCGGAACCGGTTATCAGCTCCTGAAAAACCCATTCCCTGTCACAGAGGATTTTCAATTTCTGTACACCGCTCTCTGCGACATTGACTTTGAAATCCCCCTTGGCAGTGAATCTCTCCAACCCCAGGGAAATGCGGACAAAACTCTCATAAGTGATCCGCGGTTCAGTCACTGCCAGATGGAAACGGGCAGGCTCTCCCGCACCGTAAGCAGCATAAAATTGCGTTCCGCCACCAGCCGCAGATAACGGTTTCGGTTCAAATGCCGGATCAGCGGTACGTACAAGGGAACCGTTTTCAAGACACTCCAGCACAAGCCCCGGAGCAGTGTCAAAACGCCATTTTGTATTGAAATTTACTATTCCGGGATCCGGTGCCGATACTGTAAAATCCCCCGGCAGACCTGCCATGTGAGCAACAAATTCAATATCAAGAGTATACTCTCCGGAAAGAGCTTCGGCAAAGTCGAGATGCAGCGTACCTTTTTCTTCATCAAAACTCCAGCCTTTGAGCTGCACAGAGGCGGCAGCCTTGACCGGATGCCATCCGGAGGGTATCTGCCATACTGCCGAAGAGATCTCCCCGGCAGTAACATTCCCCTCTGCCAGCATATGCATAGATATTGCCTCCATACCAGCATAGACATTTATCGTTCCCTGCAAACGCTGTATCACTTCCTGCTGCACTATATTTCCACCCTCCAGCACCTGCCAGGCTATTTCCATGCAGTCAAGATCCCACGCAAGAGTGCCATCCCGATCATTTCTGACACTGTTTTTTATTACCGGCGCAGCAATATTCTCACCGCATCCTTCTATGTTCCCGGAGACACTGCCGGCAACACCGGGAAAATCAAGGGTAAGCGAACGCCGTGAACCGGAAGTTTCCACTCCGGCGGCCAAAACGATCCTGACATCGACCCTGCCCCTGCCTTTTATATGCAGTGCCGGGATACCATCATCAATAATGATCTCTGCACCGGGTCTACGCTGCCAGAATCCCGGAGCATAACAGGTGATCTGCGGAGTTTCCGTCAAAGCCACCGGCCCGGAAACAAGTTGAATAACAGCCTCTTCCTGCCTGTTATTCACAGTGAACTCCCAAACCAATGTGCAATTTTCCTCCCCGGCAGTAACATTTATAACAGCATCTTCCAACAGAACTCTGCTTTTACCGGTATCTTCCGCTGCGACTGCAAAAACTGTCCCCAGGATACATACAACACTCAATATTTTTTTCCACATATTCCATATCCTCCATTTCAGCGTGATGCTCTTATAAGTTCCATATATTCAGCAAACCTGCCGCTGTCACCGCCGGGCATATTATCAAGCAATACATCAGTTCCGGCACTTTCGTTTGCGTACCTGTACCGCAATCCCCACGCCCACTCGGCAATTACTGCAGCAGCTTTGAAATCACTGTCTGTATTTATGTCTATCCGGGACTCTGCATTTACAATACACTTGCGTTCAGCGAACCCCAGCCCGCCCGGTTCACGGTAGCGTACCGTCATAACCGCAGCCCGGCCTGCTGTACATCCGGGATGCAGCAGCAGTTCATACACCGCTGTCACCTGACCGCCCCGGGCAAGAGGAGCGGCACGAACCTGCTCATTGCGGAAGTCTTCTGCCGCCATAAGACGGCGTTCATATCCCAGAAGTCTGTAACCGGCGACAACTGCCGGGTCAAAGCCCACCTGTATCTTCACGTCATCAGCGATCACCTGCAAACGGCCCTGCATCTCGTTATGCATCATCTCCAAAGCCTGCCTGCTGTCTGTCGCACGCATATACACCCCGCCACCGGCTTCGCACAAAGCCTCCGCCCATTGATCACAGGAAATATCCTCTTCGGTGGCAACCGGATCACGGCTTCCGGTACCGAAAGCCACAACATTGAGCCGCACGCCCTTCTCCCGTGCCCGATTGACATTTTTGAGCAGGTCATCTCTGCCGTACTTTTCCGGTATCCATCGCAGATCACTTACCAATACAACAGAAATACTGCCCGTTTCTGCCAGTTCGATGCACCTGTCAAGAGTACTCCACATTTGCGCAAAAGCATCATGTACAGAAATTATTTCCGCAATATTTTCATTTTCCCCGATCAGCGTATCACAGAATTCCCTTGCCTCTGCTGCAGCATTGCCTATTGCCATTGATCCGGATTCATCACATACGATCACAAAACGTGGCGCACCACCGCCGCTGATTTCGCCGCTGCCCTGCAAAGCGGCACGGAGGATATGCCTGCCGGGACGGAACGGATGCTCTGCCAGAGTCAGAAACGGTTTCAGCACCTCGTCCCGTTCCGGTTGCGGATAACCGGTATATTCCGGACTGTTGACAAACTGCTCGATCCGTATATCTTCAGGGTCCGGGAGAATCCCTCTCCGGAACAGTTGGCAGGCTGATTGGAAACTTCCACTGTCGCTCTCTATGGAAAATGTCGACAGAGGTTCCTTTGCAGGATCGGTAAATCCCTCACCCGGTGCTGCTGTAATTTTCATCTTTACGGCGGCAGCGGGCCCGACAACTCCTGTTTCCGTATTTGCGATGCTGTATTCAACGGCGACTTCCGGTTCTGTATCGGCAGCTGCCGTTTCCGTGAATACCTCCTCGACCATGATATCTTCCGGTGCTGCAGCCGGAGCCGCCATCTTCATAAGACCTGACGCCTGACGCCCCCGTGCGGCCCGGTTCACAGCCGCACCCGATGCTGCCATTTTCCCGTTTTTCCCCACGGCCTTCTTGTAAACAGCAGCATCAGTCTGAACATTTGCGAAAGTATTCATAACAACTGTATCTGCAGTATCAAAGCAAATACCGGCATCACCGGCGTATATATCCGTTTCCACTTTTCCGGGTCCCGGATCCGGCATAAATACGCCGCAAAGTATCAGAAACGCACAAGCCACACCGGCCCAGGCAGAAAAGTTCCAGATACGTTCACGTCTGCCGGAAAGGATTTGCCGAACACGATCTTCTTCAAGTTTCATATTCTCTGGCAAATGCATAGCTGCAACTGCTTCCCGGCCGATTTTTTCAAGATCCGGTGCGACAGCCGGTCTCTTATCTTTCATAATATCTCCTCCCTGAATTTCCCGTCTTTTACCAAAGCAGACAATTTTTGCAAAGCATCATGCAGTTGACTTGCAACCGTCCCGGGAGCAGAACCCGTATATTCCGCGATTTCTCCGTAAGACATGTTTTCATAGAAGCGCAGGACAAGTACTGCCCTCTGCCCCGGCGGCAGTTCATCAACAGCCCGGCGGAGCAGAGTTTCCCTGTCCGTAATGAACATTTCTCTTTCCGGCGAATCCTCTTCGCTGCACAACTCCGGGAGTTTACCTGGGAAGTGCAATTTCTCACGGCACCGCAAAATATTCAGAGCCCTGTTCTTCGTCGCCCTGTAAAGCCACGCTCTGGGGTTGCGGGGAGCGATAAAGCGTTTTGTCAGCGCATTAAACGCCCCCTGCACAGCATCCTGCGCCAGAGCCGCATCCTTCAGAATAGCAGCAGCAAAACGCAACAATTCACTTTCGTGAAGATGCACCAGTTTTGTCAACTCTGAAATTTCCACTTGTGTTCTTTTCCCTTTATCTCTGCTTTACACTCATTAAGACACGGAAAGGGAGGAGTTTCTTGGGTGGTATTCAAAAAAATTTCAATTTTTTTCCAGAATTTCCATCCAATATCTGATCTGGGCAGCAACAGCATTGTAACCGGTACCGCCTGTGATTTCTCTGGCTGCAACACTTGCTTCCGGGTCAAAGAGCGTCGTGAAATCCGCAGTTGCGGCAGGAATACATTCCCTGATCTGCTCTATTGTAAGTTTATCCAGCGCAATATTGTGTTCACGGCTGTACTTCACAAGCGCCCCCACCTGATGATGTGCTTCCCGGAAGGGCACACCCATTCCCACCAGTTTTTCAGCAATATCCGTTTCCATAAGTGCGGGATCTCCGGCGGCCTCCTTCATCCGTTCCGGATGGATCGTCATGGTGGAGATCATTGCCGGCCAGATACCGAGGATCGCTTCAGCCGTATCTATGGAATCAAAAAGCGGTTCCTTGTCCAGCTGCAAATCACGGTTATATGTCAAAGGCAGCCCTTTACACAATGTTATCAGGGTGACAAGATTACCGGCACACCTGCCGGAGCGGCCCCTGGTAAGCTCTGCCACATCAGGATTCTTCTTTTGGGGCATCAGGCTTGAACCTGTACAGAAGCTGTCTGCCAGTTCCACAAAATTGAACTCCTGACTGCTCCAGAGGATCAGGTCTTCGCTCAATCGTGAAGCATGTACCCCGAATACCGCAATGGCAGCTGCCAATTCTATGGCAAAATCCCTGTCAGCCACTGAATCCATACTGTTGCGGCTCACCTCCGGGAAATCAAGAAGTTCAGCGACCATTTCCCTGTTGAGCGGCAGGGTACTGCCAGCCAATGCACCGGAACCAAGCGGCATGACATTGATTCTTTTGCGTGCATCAGCAAAACGCTGCGCATCCCGTTCAAACATTTCTGTGTATGCCAGCAGGTGATGTGCGAAAAGTACCACCTGGGCGTGCTGCAGATGAGTGAACCCCGGCATAATGACTCCCGGATTCTCTGCCGCCTTGCTGACCAGAGCCCGCTGCAGGTCACGGATCATGGCAATCAGAGTATCGATTTTGTCACGCAGGTAAAGACGTATATCCAACGCAACCTGGTCGTTGCGGCTGCGTCCCGAATGAAGACGAGCCCCCTCTGCGCCAATGGCACGGGTCAATTCACTTTCGATATGCATATGGATGTCTTCAAGCTCAGCCTTGAACTCAAAATCTCCGCGGCTGATACGGTATTTGATATCGTCAAGCCCGTCGATTATCTGTCTTGCTGATTCTTCCGGTATGATTCCCTGCGCCGCAAGCATGGCGGCATGAGCCTTGCTGCCGGCAATATCATGTGCATAAAGTCTTTTGTCATAAGAAACAGATTCCGAAAAGGCAATAAGTTCCGCTCTGCCCGCCTCGGAAAAACGACCGCTCCACAGTGCCATTTTTTTACTCCTTGAAAAAATTATTATTCTGCATACGTTTCCGGAGTTTTTATCTCTCCATCCACAAGTCTTACTACATTATCCGCTCTTGCTGCCGCTTCACTGTTGTGAGTTATCATAACTACAGGCAGTCCTTCATCCCGCAGTTGAGCGAAAAGTTCGAGAATTTTTTCACCGGAAACCGAATCAAGATTTCCAGTGGGTTCGTCTGCCAGCAACAGACGCGGCGATTTGACCAATGCTCTGGCAATGGCTGCCCGCTGCTGTTCACCGCCGGAAAGTTCAGCAGGATGGTGCTTGATGCGGTCGGCAATACCGAAACGCTCCAGCAGTTCCATACTTTTTGCCAGACATTTTTTCTTATCCATGCCGCCAAGGAGGTTTGGAACCATAACATTTTCCAGCATAGTTAATTCCGGCAGCAGGTGATAAGATTGAAAAACAAATCCGATTGTCCTTGCCCGGTAAAGTGCTTTGGCCCTTCCACTCATAGCTCCGATATCCCTGCCATCAAAACATATTTCCCCGGAATCCGCTTTTTCCAACGCACCCAGCAAATTAAGCAGGGTAGTCTTTCCCGATCCCGATGCACCCAGCAATGCACTCCATTGCCGGTCACGGATCTCCCAGTTGATATTTTTCAAAACAGGCAATTCTTTTTTTCCGGCCCGGTAGGATTTTTTCACATCTCTGCAAACAAGTATCAGATCATTATTCATAACGCAATGCCTTTGCCGGATCAAGAGTTGCGGCGCGCCATGCCGGCAGAAGCGCACCGATGGTACAAAGCAGAATTGCACATCCGCCAACCAGAAGCAGATCACCAGGCACAAGGTGGGCAGGCAGTTCATTGAAATAATAGAATTCTTTGGGGAACGGATCACTGCCTCTTGACCGGATAAATCCCAGTACATCATTACGGTACGCAACAAGTACACATCCGGAGATCACCCCGATAACCGCACCGAATACCCCCACAAGAAATCCCTGCCAGATAAATATACGCATGATTTGTCCGGCGGTTGCACCGAGAGCTTTCAACACCCCTATAGCCTGGGTTTTCTGATAAACAGATGTTATAAGAGTATTTGTAATACTGAAGGCGGCAACAAGAATGATAAATATCAGCAGGAAAAACATCATGCGTTTTTCCATTTCCAACACACCGAGCAATGTTTGATTTGCCTCCTGCCATCCTGCCGCTCTTATGCCGCTGTAGGGCATGAGCTGTCCGAGTTTTTCCCTGATACTTTTCAACTCTTTTTCCATATTATAGGGGTCATCCACCCATCCAAGTACCATAGTGGCGGCATCCCACGGCATACCGTAAAGTTCCGCTGCATCATCTGCACAGGCAAAAATAAACTGTTTATCGAAATCACTTTTCCCGAAGGAATATATTCCTGCAACAGTAAATTCGTGGGGCAGAAATACCTCTTTGCTGTCTGCCAGTTTTACTGCTCCGGAATCACTTACTTCCACAAGTTCCGCCAGTTTATTCGGGGCGTGTATCAATAGTTTATCCCCCAGACCAAGCCTGAATTCAGAGGCTATTGAAGAACTTATCAATATCTCTCCGAAATCCAGTTTCCATGTTCCGGAAAGCAAAACTGATTCAAAATTATACTGTTGCTCCAATCCCTCCGGATCTACACCGATAAGCATTTTTGGACTGAACCTTTTTTCGGAATCCTGCACCAGAGCAGGCTGACAAATGGCACGGACAGCAGTGCCGCCAGCATCGGCAACAGCATCGATCACAGGCTGCGGATCATAAATAATGCGATTGGGGATTGAAATAGTCAGGTGCGCCTGTGTTTCAATAAGTTTTTGTTTGAACAAATCAATAAACCCGGTCATGACCGCCAGTACAATGACCAGCACAGCAACACCGAGAGTTACTCCGAGGACAGAAAGTACCGCAATGACCGAAACTTCGCTGCGGCGGGGTTTCAGGTAGCGCAACGCCATAAAAAATTCAGTTTTCAAAATAATCCCTTCAGCCGAACTTTGATACAGGGGATTGCAATTCCCTGTAAATATTACAATATTATTGACACAAGGATAAAATAGCATTAAATAGCGGATTTTGCAATCAGAGAGTCATCTTTTCTTGCAATATATTGCGTCAAAAAGTTGCAAAAAGGGCAAAGAAGCATTAATTTATATTGTATGAAGACAGAAAAATCAGAAACAGCGGTAAAATATTTTCTCGAAGGTGCAAACTGCGCCCAGGCAGTTTTGTGTGCCTTTGCCGGAGAATGTGGAATAAGCGTGGACTTTGCCATGCGTCTGGCATCAGGCTTTGGAGCCGGTATAGCCAGAAGACGGGAAGTATGCGGCGCAGTTTCCGGCATGATAATGGCAGCAGATCTGCTTTTTTACGATCCTCTTTCAGCAGACCGCAAAAAGGCAAAAGATGCCCAGTATGGACTGATAATGGAACTGACCGACACCTTTGAACGGGAAGCCGGCTCCCTGATCTGCCGGGAACTGCTGCGGGGGATCTCCCTGACATCCGGTACAGTATCCGAGGAGCGCACCGCAGAATATTACAGCAAACGCCCCTGTGCAGCAACAGTAGCTCTTGCCGCCTCAATACTGGCAGAAAAACTGCTTCCCCGTCCCAATCACCCGGCTGTTTGACCTGCCGGTCACCAATGATTGAATGAACAAACCTCTTCCAGCGGCTTGCGGACCTTGTTCACAGCCGCCTTGTCCTCTGCAGCATAACCTATTGCCAGAACCAGGCGGGCATCGCTGCCGGCAGGGATACCGAAGTATTTCTCCATTTTTTCCTGATCATTCATACCGATGATACATGTTGCAAGGCCCAATGACCAGGCTTCGTGACACATATTCATACATGCCGCTCCAATATCTCCTGCGGCAAAACGTTGTGTGCTTTTATAGTGTTCGGCAACACATGGCATAACTTTCGCCGGCTGTTCCACAAAGATGACAAAGGCTGATACCTGTTCACGCCACGGGGCCCCGGTAACACCGCCCGCAAGCACTATGGCATCGCAAAGTTTTGCTTTGGCTTCCGGCGAATCAACAACAATAAATTTCCACGGTTGCGAATTACAACCGCTTGGCGAAAGGCGTCCGGCTTCAACGATCTTCAACAGATCTTCCCGGGAAACGCTTTTTGCCGGATCGAATGCACGGCAGCTGCGGCGATTTTTCATTACTTCAAGAAAATCCATAAAATTACTCTCCCCAGTTAAGATTCAAATAAATACAGTTTCGCCCTCATGGGCCAGTTTAACATTTTCACGCAAAGCTATTGCTTCCTGCTCTTCAAGAGATTGCGGCCACAGTGTTCTTGCCCTGTGATCGAAATATATCTTCACATTTTCATCGATATTTCCGCTGTTCTGCAAAACCTTGCGGATGTTTGCAAACATTACCGGATCGCTGTGTTCAAAAATCCTCCAGTTATGAGCTTCAGACATTGTGGCATCCCAGACTATTGCATCAATATGCTTTGTTCCGATCAAAGCTCTTGCTTTGGTGGTCATCCATGCGGTATCAAGGGCATACAGCAGCGTTTTGTCTTTAAAAGTAATCAGATAATTAAAAGTTTCTTCTCTTATATTCTCAACCATATGGTTTGCCGGAAGGCTCAGAAACTTGACACCTTCAACGAAAAATTCATCGCCATATGTCAAAGGATGCACATGACAAATATCAGACAGCAGCACACATGATTCGGGCGAGCCGTAATAATCGATTTTTCTTGAGTCAGTGATTGCTCTGACCTGTTCAATATCAAGGTGATCGCTGTGGCTGTGAGTATTGACAATAGCAGAAATACCATCGGCACGGACCCCGAAACGCTTCATAGCAGCTGCAGCAGTGGGACCGCAATCCAGCAGAATACGGTCATTCAGCAGAGTTACAGTCGCCCCCAATATTCCGGGCTTTCCATATTGCTGCCAATCATAATCAGCGGCACCGCAGCCGAGAAAGTGTATTTTCATATTTAGAACCCTTTCATCTGTATCCGGGAGTTAATATAACACTTTTATTCTGGAAAACAAATAAACTTGTATTTGCTTTTCATGCTATTCTTCAATATCAGTGATTTCTTCTGATTGATTTGTCCGGGAATTTTTGTGGGCACTTTGTTGTACCGCCACGGTGTAACAAAGTGCTCCAATGTTTATATTCCCTTGCTGTTATACCGGGAACGGCGGTATTCCGTTGGCGTACACCCGAATCGGGCTTTGAACTCCCTTGTCAAATAATAAGCATAAGAAAATCCGCACAGAAAAGCGATCTCCACTATATTTTTATTGGAAAATGTCAAAAACTGCTTCACTGCTTCCATTCTTCTGTCGCATACACAATCCCAGATGGTAGTATTCAGGTGTTTGCGAAAAAGAGATGCAAGCGTGGATACACTTACCATTGCATGACTGGCGATCTCTTCACGGGAAAGGGATTGTTTGGCAAAATTACTTGCAATATAATCATTGGCAAGCAGTAACGGCAAAGGCAATTTATTGGCTGGCAACTGATTCATTACTTCGTGCAAAAGCGAATAAGCTGCTCCTCCTATTCTGGAATCCTCTGCGCCATTTTCCACTATCCTGTCACGGATATTCTCAAAAAGAACTTTAAGTTTAGCCGGTGCCGGAGAATAAAATTTCGGCAGTCCGCCGGGAAACATCGCTTGCGTTACTGCTGTTAAAAGTGTATTCATTTCCAGCAAAATGAAATAACGCTCGGCTTCTGCAGAAAGTGTACGCAGTTTTCCCCCAGGAGCATTCAAGGGGCTCATGACAAAAAATCCATCCTTGACAACCTCCTTTCTACCGTCATTTGAAATCATCTGCATATTACCTGATAGTATAAGAAAAGCTATGATGGCATTTTGCTTGATCTCTGCGTTGTGAAGCCACCCGCGATTGCTTTTGGAATGGCAGAACGTATATACCCGCAAACATGGCTTCCCACACTCAAAATCAGTAGTATTTACATTATAGATCTCCTTAAAATGCGATGTTTCACAGATTCTTTGCATAATTTTAACCCTTAGTATTTCTTATTTATCGTATTGTATTATTTAAAATAATTACAATATCAGAACAAGTCAAGTATATTATTTCAGAAAATCCGGAAATTTATAAAAAAGGAGAATCATCATGTCACAAGATAAATCAGCAGGTGACTTCCGTTATTCTGTTGGCGAAAGTAAAATTCCGTGGCACGCAGTGGGTGAATTTTATGACGGCAGGGATGCTGTCGAGTTTGTCAAATTCCTCCTGCCGGACAACGGCGCAGCAAATTATGATGAACTCGCAGCCCAAGCTGCTTCTGCCATCAGAGATCTTGCCGCTGTATCAGGCAGGGCAACCAAATTAACTCTGGGCAGAAAAGTGGCAGAGGCGGAAAATTGCGCATGTCAATACTTCGGCAGTAAATATGCATGTTTCCTGGACAACTGGACCGGCGGCATGGAAATCGCCTGCAAATTAGCAGGTATCGGCCCCGGCGATGAAGTCATTATGCCGGCAATCACATTTATTGCCACAATGGCATATCCATTGAATGTCGGAGCAAAAATAGTTTTTGCCGATATCGATCCGGAAACGATAAACCTTGATCCCGCTGACGTCGCCCGTAAAATTACGCCGAAAACCAAAATGATCGTCCCGGTACATCTGGGCGGTTATCCTGTAGATATGGATCCCATTATGGAACTGGCGGCCCAACACGGCATAATTGTCATGGAAGATGCCGCTCACGGCATGGGCGAGCTTACAAGGGCAGAAAACTCGGTTCCATCGGTCACTTTGGCGGCTTTTCCCTGCACGAAGTCAAAAACATCAACTCCCTCGGCGAAGGAGGTATCCTGTTGTCAAACGAGGACTGGGCGGGGCCGCAGTTCCCGGCAGGAAGATTTCTGGGCCGCCTCAAGTCAATGCCGGGGTATAACAGAAAATCATTTCACTCTGCCCGCCATATTGCGGCGGGCAGATTCAGGGCATACGACCTGTTATAGGCAAAATAATAACATTTCCCATCTTTTGCCAGCTGCCAGTAACGGGTTTCTCTTGCTCCGGTACACTCCGGATTTCCGGCACACAATACAGCAGCTGCCGGTATCCCGTCAGCTTTCTGCACATCCACGGAAGCCCCTTCTGCCGGTGGCAGACCGGCAGCGAGCCATTGGTACGCCAATTCAAATTCCCCCTGCGGCAAGCCGTATCTGCGGCTGAATCCATGAAGAAAAATAAATCGCTTCTTCAAGTTCCACACAGCATTGGAATCGCCGCCTGCCTGATGAAAAAATTCCAGGATCCTGTTGACAAAATCAGGACATTCACGGCTCATGACCAATACCGGTGCATGCAGATAACGGTGATTATAAGTCATATCCAGAAGCCGGGAGAGATCACGCCCCAGCCGGATTTCCTCCATACTCATGGTATCGGTCTTCATTACATCGTAAGGAGTTTCCGGTGAGTAACACATACCATGCTCTGCAGCAATTTCCCGCAAAGGTGTCCCCGGCAATACTTTCAAAACCTCCAGCTGGATCTCTGCCGTATTCAGGCTCATAAGTACAGCAGTGTCGGCAATAATATCTTTCCAATGCTGTCCCGGCATACCTGCCAGCAGATCGGCATGGGTTTCAAAGGCTGTCTGCTGACAGAGAAATCCAAGTCCGGAAAGTACAGCATCTCTATTGCTGTTGCGTCCCGCCAGACGCTGTACTTCACTGTCAAGGCACTGAATACCAGCTTCCACATGCAGCTGTCCCGGCAACGCCATACGCAGTTCTTCACGCAAGGCATCATTCAGAAACTGCGGATGCAGTTCAAGATGGAAACGCATTTGCGGAAACTCTTCACGGAACATACGAAGCAGGGCCCGCCCCCTCTCCTGCGGCAGATTGAATGTCCGGTCAAGAACCCGGATCTCCCTGACACCTTTTGCCTCAAGCAGCTTCAGTTCCGCCCTAACCTGTTCCGGGGTGCGGTAACGGGTACGGGTGTTGCCGCTGGTACAGTAAAAGCACTTCATGGGGCAGCCGCGGGAGGTTTCCAACTGCACAAACGGTTTGTCAACAACAAAAAATCGATCATTAACAGGGAATTCCGAGTTCTCCCACTCCTCAAAGACCCCGTTTCCGTTCTCCGGCAGTATACGCCGGGCAGAAACCTCACCGCTGCCGGAAGATTCAAGGTAACTGCGGAAAAGCATTTCGCCTTCACCGCGGAAGACACAGTCGAACCACGGATATGCTTCAAGCAGTTCCGCTGCACCCTCCCCCAGACATTCCGGCCCTCCGGCGACGATACGGCACTCAGGATCGATGACATGGTAACGGGTGAGAACCTCCAGAACTGTCTTGCGGTTGAAGAGATAAAGATCAGTTGCCAGCAAATCGCAATTCAGAGCATATATTTCCCGTACAGCAGTCATAACATCGCTGTCGGCAGTCATATCATACCGGAACCACTCCCATTCTTCAAGATCGGCACAGACATTGTGCAGCAGCGGCAAAGCCAGTGACGAGTGGGAAAAAGAAGAGTTGACAGTAAGAAACACCAGACGGCGCTTTACCGCACATGAATCTTTCACAGTTGACCGCCTTTCAGTAAAGCACCATTGCCGTCTGCAGCAAGCCCACGGCGGGATTTTCAATAAATAGCGAATGTTTCATATTACCAGGACTGAACCTTTTGTCTGCCGGTATACTATACAACACAAAGCCGCCTTTTGCCAATGACATGTTGTTAAAATCAAAAGAAAAACATCATTATCGCCTCCCGGCGGTCACACTGCAGTATTGGCAGGTAATACAGAAACTCAAAGGCGGATCTTGTCAAAATCATTGATATCGAATTGAAACAACTCAAAGAGCGTTTGCAGAGCCGGAAACTGTCGCTGAAAGTTTCAAAAGCAGTCAAAGAGTATCTTATCACTCAGGGGTATCAGCCGGAATTTGGCGCAAGAACGCTGCGCCGTGCAGTGGAGCGTTATATCGAAGACCCGCTTGCTGATGAACTGCTGAAAGGCACCTTTGATGATGCCAAAGGGGTTCGGGTCGAGTTTGATCAGCAGAAACTGTTCTTTTTCCCCGCATAATGTTTTGATAAACGGAGAAGAAACCTTTTTGAAAAAGGTTCTTCTCCCTGCTCCCCATTTTTGTGCGGCAGACGCAGCACTCCGGGGGGTTAATCTTCTTTCAGGATTGCCAGATTGAATCTGCCGGCGGAGAATTCCAGCTTGCCGTTTTGGGCGGAGATGGTTTTCCCGGTCTGCATTTCCGTGAAACTGCCGGAGAGATCCGGATCAGCGAACTGTACCCGGCAAAGATCGGCGGCATCAGAAAAGAAGGCAAAAAGAAGTTTTTTGCCGTTGGATGTTCCGGCTTTTACATAGATGAATTTTTCATTTTCCCACTTTTCGGTCAGAACCCGGAAGGGGATCTTGACTCCGGCCCCGGCTGCGAAATCCGCCAGCAGGCGTTCAAAATCCGCAGAGGCATTTTGGAGATAGCAGTTGCCGAAATAGCCGCCCATGTAAATGACCTTGCCTTTGCCGCAGACAAATTCTGCTGCCAGCGGAGAACCTTTGTATTCCGCCAGTACACGGCTGGGGGCTGTGCCGGTATCCCGCAACGGCGTGAACCACTGTTCACACTCCAAGGAATAGACATCATTTCCGGATTGGAGCTTTAAGGGAGAGCTGAACTGCCGTCTGCCGGCTTCGCAGATACCGAACCGGTTGAGGAAACGTTTTTCCGGATAGCGGTAGAAGCCCGCCTTGTCAAATGCACCGCATTCGGATTCAGCCAGCAGAGTTCCGCCATTTTGGACGAAATCGGCAAGTTTGTTTTCGGCATATTCATCCAGCACGATACTGCGGGGCAGAATAATCAGCTTGAAACGGTTCAAGTTATTCAGATGTCCCGCTTCGATAAAGGTGGTGTGGATGGATTGTTTGAGCAATGCTCTGGCGTAGCCGTCTATGGCATTGAACATACGCAATGCAGAACTTTCCTGAGCCCAATCCAGATAGTAGCAGTCGGGTGAGAAGAGAATGGCGATTTCTGCTTCATCGGGTTTGTAGTTGGCGAAAAGTTCCCGGTTTGCTTCGAGCAGATCGCCGCTGGCGCGCATGGCACGCAGGCGGTCGGTGGAGTATTCGTCATTGCCGCCGAGTCCGAAGTAGCCGGATTCACGACCGAATATTTCATCGCGCCAGCACCAGAAAAGAATGGTGTCTGCGCCGCAGGCAAGGCCGTTCCACAGCCAACGCTGCTGATATTCGGGGAGCACATCGCCGGTGATATCAAAGCCCACACCGGCGCGCCCGCCCTGAACTTCACTGAGCCAGACATGTTTGCCGGCGGCTGCGGCATGGACTTTTTCCACCCGGCTGCCGAAAGCGGCATCATCCACATTCTGCCAGACGGGGAAACTGGAGCAGCCGATACCGTCGAGAGCCTGGGCAAGATTCCAGTCATTTCCACGATCCAGCGCATAAAGTTCATGGTTGCCGGTATAGTTGGCACTGGGGGAGCCGCCGTGAGCGGTGATTACATGAGTGGGGTCTGCTTTACGCATGATCTCATACCGCCATGCGGCGTGTTGATCGGCACGGTCGGTCAGAAAGTTCTGCCATGACATCAATTCGGTGTAGGGCAGGTCGGGGCGTTTGCCGGGCATGACATCCTGCCAGTCGATATACCGGCGGTGCCAGGCATCATTAAGGCCGTCGAGAGAGCCGTAGCGTTTGCAGAGCCATTCCCGGTATGACTGCAGGGTATGGGGACAGAAACAGACCAGTTCGTCGGCGTGTTCATTCCAGCGCAGTTCGTTCCAGAGGTCCCAGCCGTGCAGGTGGGGGCAATCGGCGTAGCGTTTGCCAAGGGTTTCCAGAAAGAGTTTCATTCTTTCCCGCAGACCGGCGTGATCGGTACAGCCGCCGGGAGTCAGACCGAAGTTGCATTCGCAGCGGAGTGTTGAAACTACCTTATGACCGAAGCGGTCGATCATTTCGCAGCCGGGTTCTTCCCGGAAGATCCACTGCGGCTGGATTTCGGCGATGGATGAAAGGACGACCTGAAGCTTATTTTTGGCTGCGATCTCCATCAGACGGTCATAGTCGCTGAAATCAAATTTTCCAGGTTTGGATTCCACCCAAGCCCAGAGGACCCAAAGCTGGACGGTATTCAAGCCTGATTCTCGGATGCGTTTGAAATCAGCTTCCCAGTATTCCTGATCCGGAAAAGGCGCACGGTAATATTGAACTCCGATATTCATAAATAAAACTCCCTGTTTTTGTTACATTGTATCTTGATTTACGACATTGTTATACTATAACTTCAATGAAGAAAAAATCAAATACGTTCACAAAAATCTTTGATACGGTTGATAAAAGTCAAATTTGACCTTTGGGGCTCTTTTGAAAATACGCTGTTTCAGATCGATTGTTATCCCGATACCGTTGATGGTGGTTCGGGTTGAAACTTCCAATTCAATACGGTTGCTGCACTGAACGAGAGTTTCTGCAAGTTCGCTGCTGCATATATTGCAGGTTGTTTCAGATTGTGCGTTCATATTGGGGCATAATGTTGATGTCGGTGGCAGGAATATAAAGTTTGAACTTTTTTGTACCCGGATGAAAAGGGAATAGAGTTGGAACCACCCGTATGACCCGTATGTGGTTTGGGTATGGGAAAAACGTGACTGGCAACATTCAGTAAAACTCCGTAATTTTCGCTTAATCGTGCAGATAAAGGCATGAGGTAGCAGGATTTTGCACAACGCAGGACTCAAAATGCGTTCCGTAAAATTCCGTAATTCACGAAATCTTATGGCTCTATCGGTGCGGTTGTATGCTGTTGTAGCACCGTGCAAATTGTTGCCACATGTGCGCGCGAGGCAATCAAAAAATCTTGTAAATCTAACATTCAATGTCAGAATTTCAAAGTTTTTATGTTTTTCATCTTTTTGCTCCTTGCAATTATAATATTCAATGTTATATTTACAAAGAAGCGAGGTGAGACTATGATTACAAGACAGATGAGCGAGTTGGTTTTAGAAACCGCAAAACAATATCCGGTAGTTGCAGTTACCGGACCACGGTAATCGGGAAAGACAACTTTATGCCGGGAGTTGTTCCCGGAATATATATATGTGAATCTCGAAAGGCCGGATACGCGCCAGTTTGCCAAAGAGGATCCAAATGGATTTCTTGCACAATTTTCCAAGCCGGTGATTCTGGATGAAGTTCAGCGTGTTCCGGAACTTTTCAGTTACATTATGCCATTGGTGGATGAACATAGAAAAATGGGAGAATTTATACTCTCCGGCTCACAAAATTTTCATTTGCAGGAAGCAATCAGTCAGTCTCTTGCCGGACGCTGTGCAACTTTAAAACTGCTGCCGCTATCCTGCCGTGAGATTAACAATCAAAATAATCATGATATTTTTCAGTTGAGTACCGAACCTCTGATTGCAGAAAACAGGTCAGCTTCAGCTTTTGAACAGATATTCAAAGGCGGATATCCCCCGATTTATGACCGCAAGATAAATCCGACAAACTGGTATGCTCAATATGCTCAAAGTTATTTGGAACGTGATGTCAGAAGCTTAGTCAATGTTGGCGACCTTGAAACGTTTGAACGTTTTCTGCGACTGGCAGCCGGGAGAAGTAGACAGATTCTCAATATGGATTCGCTTGCCTCGGATGCTGGAGTTTCACCGGTCACAGCCAAACGCTGGATTTCATTGCTGACGGCAAGTTACATTACATATCTTCTGAAACCGCATTCAAAAAATTTCAATAAGCGTTTGATCAAAACGCCTAAGTTGTATTTCTATGATACCGGCCTGCTCTGTTATTTGTTGAATATCCGTTCGGTCAGTGATTTGGAACTTCACAGCCAGCGGGGGGCGATTTTTGAAACTTTTATTATTTCGGAGCTGGTAAAATCAAGTTACAATTCCGGAATCGAACCCCCGTTTTATTTCTGGCGGGATTCTCAAGGACACGAGGTTGATCTCCTTGTCGAAAATGGAGAAAAACTATTGCCGATAGAAATCAAATCCGGACAGACAGTGGCAAGCAGTATGTTTTCCGATTTGGACTATTGGCAGAAACTATCCCAATACGAAGGCGGTATGTTGATTTACGGTGGAGCAGAATCCTATACACGCAAGGGGATGATGGTCAGAAGCTGGCAGGAAATATAACAGGCGTATCAATATTAAGAAAAACTAATATTGAATAGGAGTTCTTCCAAAATCAGAAACATCCAGGAGAAACAAGGGAACCGGACAAGAGCCAGGACGCGTTCCAGAATAGAACATATATTCGGGGCTATGACACAGCGAGCCGGAAATCTCATTCTGAGGTCCATCGGGATAAGCAGGGCGGAAGTGAAGTTGGGATTACGCAACATCGCATACAACATGGAGAGATTCTGCTTTTTGATGAGGCAGACCGCATAAAAGGAGGTTTTCCAGAGAAAAAACAAATAAAATGTCGGATTTTTAAGTCGAGGATACTTGAAAAAGAGAAGTCAAAGTGTTAACGTGTATCTTTCAAAGCCGCAATCGCGTCAAGAGAGCCCTGATAAACACCGTGATCAGTTACAGACATGAAATCCAATCCGCACTTGCGTCCGCGCATGGCGGCAAGCCCCGGGGCATGTTTGCCATCCGAAGCATAACTGTGTGAGTGAAAATCTCCTTTGAGAGCAACACATCCATACAAATCTTCTTCCAGAGCGTAAACAGCGACCTCCATAGCGACACGTTCCCCGCACCGGAGTTGAACAGTATATTTACCCTCCTGATGAAAAAAAGCAGTAAACAGCATGGTTTTTCCCTCAAAAGAAAACTCCAGCTGCTGATAATCGTCCCACAGAAGCGGGTTGCCATCGCTCCCGGTTCCGTCATGGCTGATCACAGTCACAGCAGTAACGCCCCAACGGTCAATGGGACGGTAACCGGGCATAATCTCAACCCGGAAAACTTCCCTGCTGCCGACACGGGCAGTCAGCGGAGTTATCAAAAAGGGAGCCGGAGTTTGCGCCACCGGCAAAGCTGCATATACACGATCAGTAAATCCGGACATCGTCAGACCTCTCCTGTTTTTTACGAATACCCGCGCTATAATATACAATATACAACGAACATTCTCAAATACAAGCCTGCCGTGCACTCCTCAAAGAAAAAAAACAAATAAATTTCAAAGTACCGTCACAATCTGCTGTTTACAGCATTTTAATCAGACAGCATCAACTCAACCTGTCCCGTTCTATCCTTATATTTTTTTAATTTGACAACTTTTTTTACAAATAACTTTTTCTATTTTCTTTTAAAAATCCACATTCACACACCCATACTTTCATTTGACACATGTATTTTTTTGTGTTATATTTATTATGGAAGGATCAGGAAACAGACATGCTTCAAAGCACATCAGATACAGAAATAAACTCTAACGACATTCTGCCGCGCCAGCCGGGCAAAAACCACTGGAGCGTACCTGACGGTTTCAATACCTACAGCGGCAGAATCTCTGCATTCATCCACTGCAAATACCAGATAGGCATGCATTCCCATGATTTTATTGAGCTCAATATAGTACTATCCGGCAAAGGCAGGCACTACCTCGATTCCGGGGGCAGCAAACTTACACCGGGAGATGCCTTTGTAATACCGTGCCAATCAAAGCATGGTTACCGGGATGACGGGGATCTTATTGTGGCGCACATACTGTTACATCCGGCTTTTATGTCGGAACACAATTCACGTTTTCTCGAACTGCCCGGTTTTCTTCCACTCTTCACAATGGAACCATATTTCCGGCAAATTGGCAAAAACAGTCATGGTGTCAAATTGACCGGAGAGGTTTTCGAGCGCACAGTCTCGCTTTTTGAAGCACTTGTTGCTGAATGTGCCAGCACCCCTGCAGACGGATTCTGGCTGACAGAAGTCATGACTCTGCAACTGATCATCACATTGTGCCGGGAGTACGCACGACAGCAGCTTCCCGGCAAAGAAACTTCAGGAGATGCTCCGCGGCTTCTGATTGCCATATCGCGCGCAGTAGCCTATACTCACAGAAAGCATGGGATCGGAGTTACCCTTGACGACCTTGCCCAAAGCGCATGTCTGGAACGCAGCTATTTCTGCCGCACATTCCGGCGACTTACAGGGTTCACCCCCATGGCGATGGTACGCAGAGAAGTGATCAACGAAGCAAAACGCCGACTGCTGACGCCGTCAATGGAACTGGGAAAACTTTCAGCGGAACTCGGATTCTGCGATGCGGCTCATTTTTCCCGAGCCTTTCATGCCATTGAGGGGTGTTCTCCTTCAGAATACAGACGCAAACTGAAAAACTGACAACTGCCCCCTGTACTCTTGCCCCCATCCACACATCCCGGAACGATTCATCTGTAATACCCCAAAAAACAGTCGTTTCCAATATATTACCGGCAACAATACGGGGGAATTGTATTTTTTTATATTCAAGGCAATTTCCACCATCTTATTTGACTTTTTTTGAACAGTCCACACATCACTTCCCCACAAAAGAACATACATATTTGTATATTATTGTCTTTAAATACTCCCAAATAGAACCACCCACCAAAAACAACAGAAGCAAACGGCAAAAAACAAGGCAAATATAATATATATCATTATGCAACAACGAATTACACAAGAAGCAAGAATCAAAACAAACAACAATATTTCCACAAACAAAAACGCATTTTACCCCAAAACGCATTTCTCCAATTTGATTTTTTTTGCTCAAAAAATTTGACTTTGACAAAAACACGGTATATTTTAAAACAGCAACATTGAAATATTGCCAATCAACAACGGCATGGAAACGGGTTCCATTGCCGGGGAAATGCCATTAAACCCAAAAACAAGGAGAAAAAAATGGCTGGTTTGAAGAAGACATTCACACTAATAGAATTGCTTGTGGTTATTGCCATTATCGCAATTCTGGCATCCATGCTCTTGCCTGCATTGAGCAAAGCACGTGCCGCCGCCCAGAGAATCAAATGTACCAGCAATGTCAAACAGATGACTCAGGGTGCCATTATCTACACCGTCAACAACGATGATTACCTGCCCGGCAGCTGGGTCGGCAGCAATGCCG
>JAZSGI010000074.1:0-3553 GCA_045532655.1 Victivallaceae bacterium | reverse complement strand
TGCCTGCATTGAGCAAAGCACGTGCCGCCGCCCAGAGAATCAAATGTACCAGCAATGTCAAACAGATGACTCAGGGTGCCATTATCTACACCGTCAACAACGATGATTACCTGCCCGGCAGCTGGGTCGGCAGCAATGCCGTTACTACCGGTTCAGCAGGATTCGGTTCCAGCGGTGAAGCCAGTACCTATACTGACTGTGCATACTGGTGGCAGGATGGTTATGGTCAGAACTGGATGCATCAGGTTTGGGATTCCGGCATCGACAAGTCTGTTTTCAAATGCCCCTCCACTTCATTTGTATCCTGGAACGGCGGTACCGCAGATTATGGTGTCAGCTATCGTACTCCCTCTGCATTCTTTGCAAAGAATATTGGTGCAGCCAAGCGTCCCTCTGAACAGATCATAGTGCTGGACTGGGGTATGTGCTCCTCATATTACGCCGTCACTCCCAATATCTATGCCGGTGAGCATACTTCCGGATATTTCAACACAACCGTTCATAACGGTATGCTCAACTGCGGTTTCATCGATGGCCATGCTGAAGCAGAAAGAGCCAGTGTCCTGCCCGACAGCAAGGTTTGGGACAGATTCGAGATGTAATATTTCGACTGTGAAAACATATTGTGGTCTGCCGGATGTTATTTCCTTGTCCGGTGGATCGCAAATCATACCGGTGGTAAACATAATAATTTGATGAAATAATCAGACAGAAAATCAGGAAGACTATGATAAGAAAGACCTGCAAACGTGCAACAGAACTGTTTATCTTTCTTGCGTTGTGTTTGACGTGTTCTTACGCAGCATCGGCAAACAACATATTTGACGATACGGATTATGCCCGTTCCCAAGCCTACTGGCGTATTTCTGACGGGGCAAACCTCACTGTAGCAAACGGCATCTGGACTCTGACTCCGGGCGCGAACAACAGCAGCAACGCCACCCGCAGCAATTTGTCCCTGCGCCCCGGTATGGAATATATTTTGAGCGGCGAAATGCGTCCTGCACAGGGCGGCAGTGCCCGTGTATATATTGAATGGATCCACGACAGTAATTATATCCACACGCCCACTGTAGAATTTCTTGCCGGTAACGGGTCATGGATACCTTTTTCTGCAAAATTCACTTTCTCCGGAGCCAACACCGCTGCACCTTATCTGGCAATAGATTCGGCAAACGGCAAGGTGGAGATCCGCAATTTTACTGTCCGGGAAGTGCCCGTACAAAATATTCCTGCAACTGGCGGCGGCATCTGGCAGAGCAACGACCGGGTCAAAGTTCTTGACAACGGCAATGGCGGACAGCAGATCAGTATAACCACCGGCAGTGCATGGCTCCGTCAGTTCCCTGTTACAGAACCCGGACGCTACAGCCTTAAATTTACTGTATCCGGCGAAGGTGATGCCGGAAATGTATCCGGTTATTATAAATTCGAAACCCGTATTCATCCTGCCAACGAACACCTTACCACTGTTTCCAAAGCCGATGACGTTCTCCCCAATGCCAAACTTGCCAAAGAACTGGTATTTGAGGTTGCCGATGACAACGCAGTGATTTCTGTGGAATGGGTAAACGGCAGTGCTGGATTCCTTGTGCTTGAAGATGTTTCAATAGCCCCGAAACCCCTTTCTGCCGAAGATCTTTATCACGTCATTCTTGATACTCCTGTTTACCGCGGCACCATTTTTACCTCCCGTCCCGTTCCTGCCTTTACCGGGACACTTACCTTTGATGCAAACGTCGCTGCCTGCCGTAATGAATTGCGTGACAGTACCGGCAAAGTACTCTTTACACAGGATGGTGCAGACTTCAATATCCCGGCAACTGATCTCCCTGCCGGAGAATATGAACTTTTCTCTCAATGGCTTCAGAACGACGACAGTATATTTTTCCGCACTACACCTCTTGCCATCCGTCCTCCTGCTGAACAGGAAGTGGTCATTGGCGAAGACAGGCAGCTTTATGTAAACGGCAAACCATTTTTCCCGGTGGTGTTTTATCAGATGCAGGGAATATGGGAACAGCGGGAAATATTCTGGCTGGAAGTTGCCGCTTCCGGCGTCAATACTCTGCTGCTTGAACGTGAAGTGACAGTGGAAAATCTTGATCTGGCAGAAAAATGCGGTCTTAAGATCATGGCATTTCTCGGCAATATCGGCATCCCGGGATTGGAAACAGAAGAGCTCTGGCGGGAAAAACTGGAACAGACTCTGACTCCTGAATTTGTAAATCACCCGGCACTGCTGGGATATTATCTGGTAGACGAGCCCAACTGGGGCGGAAGATCCCTGAATCAATTGCTGAAATCTTACGAAATATTGAAAGAAGCCGACCCCAACCACCCCATCTGGATCAATGCCGCGCCTCGGGGCGATCTGGCAGATCACCGGGCATACTCCACCGCTGCCGATATTTACGGCGTGGATATCTACCCCGTGCCAACACCGGATCCCCATGGCGATCTGCCCAACAAAGAATTGTCGGTTGTAGGTGACTATGCGGCACATATTGCAGAAGCTTTGGAGTGGCGCAAACCCAACTGGATGGTGCTGCAGGCTTTTGCCTGGGGTACACTGAATAATTATACTCCGGTATACCCCACCCGTGAACAATTGCGATTCATGGTTTATGATGCTCTGCTCAACGGTGGTACAGCCATTGTTTTCTGGGGGCAGGTATATATTCTCAAGCCTGATTTTTACCGTGACCTGCTGGCGGTGACAAGCGAACTTCATGCCATTTCCGGTCTCTGGGCAAACAGCAGCAAATACTGGCTGGAAGAATCCACGCCCCAGCTGGAACTGCAGTTGATGGAAGCAGATGGCAATGAATATATCATAGCCCTGAACCGTACTGCGGCACCTGCCCCCCTTACTCTCAGAGTACCGTGGCAGGGCAAAACGATACAGGTGCATTTCGAAAACCGCCTTATTGATTGTACAGACAGTTATCTGGATGATACTGTACCGCCTTTCAGTGTCCGTATCTACTCTGTTGCCGATTTGCCGGTTCCCCAGTATGAACTGCCGGAATTCAACGGCGGAGGGTATGCTGATTACGAAGTTTTTGCTTGTGACGATGCCGGATGGATCTGGGCGGAGGCAGTAAAAGATACCGCAGGCAGCAAAGTGAATCTATGCCGGGAATTTACTGTCGATCCGGAACGGGAAATCAGCGAAGTCACCCTTGTTATGGGGGCAGATGATTATGCGGAAATCGTCATCAACGGTGAACGGCTGGGCCCCGCCGGAAACTGTCGGTTCCTGAAACGCTTCCGGTTGCAGAATGTGACTCCCGGACGCAATTATATCGCTGTGGAAGCTGTTGACGGCGGCGGTCTGCCCTGCGGTGTCATCGGCACTCTGGAAATCAAATATGCCGACGGCAGGACAGAGGTCATCCCAACAGATACTTCGTGGATGGTCGTGCCGGAAAAACCGGCAGACTGGTCAACTGTAAATATGAACGCTCTTACCGAACACGCCTTTGTAGTTTCCGGACTCCACTCCGGCAAATGGTTCAACGCATGGGGCGACAACCTGCTGATACAATAA
>JAZSGI010000096.1:0-2777 GCA_045532655.1 Victivallaceae bacterium | reverse complement strand
GCAAAGGCTCCTTTTTCGTGACCGAAAAGCTCGCTTTCTATGAGATATTCCGGCAAAGCGGCACAATTCACAACAACAAACGGTTTATCTTTACGCCTGCTGCCGCTGCGGATAGCTTTTGCCACCAGCTCCTTTCCGGTTCCGGAGGCTCCCCGGATCATAACAGTGGCATCACTGTTGGCAACCTGCGAGATCATGGCATAAACCTTGTGCATCGCACTGCAGTTGCCGATAAGTTCAGGCGGGCGGGCAGTACGGAGCTCCTGTTTGAGTTGACGGTTTTCCTCAAGGAGGCGTTCCCGTTCTGCATGTTCCTCCCGGCTGGTGGCGACGGCTTCTGCAGTAATATTGGCAACAGTTTCCAATAAACCGAGATCCCTGCCGAGATCAACGCCCGGCACAACCGCCCGGTCTATACTCATAGTACCTATTACTTCATTGTTATGAATGACCGGAACACATATAAAAGCTACGTTACGCACACCGAAACGGGCACCGGTACGGTCAAGGAACTCCGGTTCCATGGATATATCCGGAATCACCTCCGGTCTGCCGGTAGCAGCAACTCTGCCGGTTATGCCTTCACCCAGTTTGTATTTGCCGCGTTTTTTTTCATCCTCCGAAAGCCCTTCGGAAGCCTCAATAACCAAAATGTCATTCTGCCGCATCGTAACTGTTCCCCGCAACAGCCCCATCTCCCTGTGCAGAATATCCAGCACTTTGGCAAGGAGAGCATCCACATTACGGCGGTGTACAATAGCACAGCTGATCTGGTTGAGAACAGACATTTCTATATTGTTACAATGATTTATCACGGCAGAACCCTGTAATATCAGTCGATATTGAGTTTTTCTTTTATTCCGGCAACTATCCGGGTACGGGTTTCATCATCATACTCCAGCTGACGCCAGTTCCAGTGGAAATTATCATCCACACCGCGGGGCACAACGTGCAGATGGGCGTGTCCGACGACCTGACCGGCGCAAGTACCATCCGCCAGATGCAAATTGAACCCTTCGTAATTATCGCATGAGCGTTTCAAAGCGACTCCGATACGGGATCCGACATGCATCATCCTGCCGCAAACCTCTTCCGGAACGGCACATATACTGGCGTAGTGTTCTTTAGGGATAACCAGCGTATGTCCGAAATTGATCGGGCCGATATCAAGAAATGCAAATACCAGATCGTCTTCATAAATGACTGTGCCGGGAATATCTCCTTTTATGATACGGCAGAAAATACAGTTGTCCATAATCTTTCCTTTTTAAAGTTTTGATGTTAAAAGAGCTGCAAGTTCTGGATTTACAGCCCTCTGTGCATGACAAACCGCCAATGCAAGAGCATCTGTTGCATCAAGCGGTATCATTGAGGCTTCGATAGCAAATGTGGCAGACATCATCATCGCCACCTGTTCTTTGGCGGCACTGCCGCTGCCTACAGCTGCTTTTTTAGCTTTTGTGGGCGAATAACTGTACGCCGGCACACTGCTTCCGGCAAGGGCTGCAAGAATTGCCCCGCGGGCCATACCGAGAATGATAGCAGTGGAAGCATTATGCCCGCAAAAAGGATCTTCAAGGCTTGCAGCATCGGGATGGAATCCGGAGACAAGTTCCGTAACCCCGCCATACAAACGGCGCACACACTCGGAATGAGACATTGAGGGAGTGTTTTTTATCACCCCGCAATCAAGTATCCGCCATAGAGTTCCGTCATATTCAACGACACCGTAACCGGTGGTTCGTATGGCAGGATCCAGTCCCAATACAATCATTCCGCCTCCACCCGGCGCAAATACGCCATTTTGAAAAGTCTTCCGACAAGCTCTTCAAAACTCCATCCTGCAGCCGCCGCAGATTTCGGAACAAGGCTCGTTGCGGTAAATCCGGGCAGAGAGTTCCCCTCAAGGAGCATCGGCACACCATCACGGTTTATGATGAAATCCACTCTTACAAGGTCACGGCAATTACACACTGCAGCAAATTTTTCTGCATACTCAGCAGCTTTGGCCTGTTCTCCGGGAGAAACTTTCTCCGGCGGACAGAAATACTTGGTATGCCCTTTGGCATAGACATACTTGGCATCATAATCATAAAAACCGCCGGGAGATCTGATCTCTATAATCGGGAAGGCTTTCCCTCCTATCACTGGCACAGTTATTTCCACCCCGTGGATGAATTTCTCCAACAGTACCGGAGCCGCAAATTTTTTCAACGCTTCCATTGCCCGGGGAAAATCAGCTGCTTCCCGGATCAATTCAATACCAACCGTAGATCCCTGATCCGGTATTTTGGCCACCAGCGGGAACGTCAGATAATCCGGCGCCGTTTCCGGTATTTCTCCGGGAGCGAACTCCCACCAGTCAGCAGTAGGTATCCCAGCCCTGCGTGCGGCACGCTTGCTGGCGATCTTGTCCATAACAAGCGCACTGGCTTCTGAACCGCTGCCGATGAAGGTGATACCTTTCTCCTCCATAAGTTTCTGGATCCTGCCGTCTTCGCCGAATCCTCCGTGGAGAACAGGAAAAACCAGCGATGAAGCATCTGCCCAATCCGGCAGTCTGCACTCCTGAATATCCTCTATGCGTACATCAAGACCGGCACCCGCAGCAGCAGCGGCAACAGCAGCACCGCTGCGGAGAGACACTTCCCGCTCACTTGAATTGCCGCCGCAAAGTACAACAGCCTTGACCTGCGGAACACCGCTGCGGGCCTTCATTTCTGTGTCTTTATCGGCAAATTTCACCTCATAATCCAGAATCACACCGCAATCATCCC
>JAZSGI010000173.1:0-2879 GCA_045532655.1 Victivallaceae bacterium | reverse complement strand
GACAGCTTATGCATCCTGCCGGGTTGAATAAATCCCTTGCAGAACTTAACAATAATGTTGTGCCTGAAGGTTTGCTGGCAAGATCGGAAATCCAGCTGCTCGGTGTTTCCTTTTATCTTTCCAACTACGAAATATTGCTTAACAGCCTTGAACAAGCCGGATTTGTTGCCGAAAACAATGGTTCAGAGAATGCGTTGCCCTCATTATTTATATTTGCTTACGATTGGCGGCGGGATATTTCTGAAAACGCTGTTCTGCTGGATGCTTTTATTGCCGTCAGAAAAAAAATTCTGCAGGATATTTACCGGCAGCGGTACGGCATTGTTGACTATGATGTTCAATTTGATATTGTGGCGCACAGTATGGGCGGCTTGCTTGCCAATTACTATCTGCGTTACGGCGGAGTAAGGTTCCCGGACGATCCTTCAGCAGAATTCCCGGTCACATGGGCGGGAAGCGCAAATATTGATAAGGTGGTAATGATCGGTACACCCAATGCAGGCTATGCTGATGCTCTTCTTGAAGCCTGCAACGGCTTGAAACTCTCATCTTATGCTCCGGTTATCCCGGCGGCTGTTACAGGCTCTTTCCCCAGTTTGTACCAGATGATGCCGGATATTGATGAGGGTACTGTAGTCTGGCTGGATGACGCTGAAAGAAATGTCGATATCTGGGATATTGAAATATGGAAGCAATTCGGCTGGGGACTTGCCGGGGACATTGACAGTGACCTGCAAAAGCTCTTCCCTGATGTGCCGCTGGCCGCAGAGCGGCGGGAGATTGCTCTTGATCATTTACAGAAATGTCTGCGGCGGGGGAAACTTTTCCGGAAACACATGCGCTGCCAACCGGAGGATCCCCCGGAAGATGTGAAGATATTCCTGATCGCAGGTGATGCTCTTGAAACAAACCGGACCATTGGCATAGACCGCAACGGCAAAATGCATATTATTGCCAAAGACCATGGAGACGGCAAAATAACATGCGCCAGCGCAAGATACGATTTGAATACCGGTGGAGAATGGATGCCTTTTGCCAGATCACCCATCCAATGGAGCGGTGTTTGTTATCTGCCAGGAGGACATATGGGAATAATGAATTCACCGGTGTTCAACAGTAATCTTGTCAATATCCTTACTTCATGGCCATCCCGGGCGCAGTTGAATACCTGGGAGCGTCTGCAATGAATATGAATAATATATGCAAATGGCAAACCCTGCCTCCCGGTACGTCAGGAGGTTCTTATATTTCTTATCTGGAACGAACTGATCCTGACGCAGATAGACAAAATGTGCTGATTTTTCTCCATTCTCCGCAGGAAAGCGCATCTGTCTGGTGTAATTTGATGGAAAAACTTTCTGTTGATTACCGCTGTATTGCGCCGAATCTGCCGGGTGGCAGCCAAATGGATATGCTGGACGGACACTGGCAGGAATACGCCAATTCAACAGCCGGGCTGATAGCGGAACTTGAGATTTCAAGTGTCATACTTGTTCTCAGAGACGATTCCTGTGCTGCTGCAGTTGGCATAATTCAAGCAGCTGCAGGCAGCTTCAAAGTGGCTGGAGTGATAAATATTACAGAAAACCCTGTTTTTATCTCATGCGGGAGTGTCAAAGTACTCTTCCTATCCTCAAAACACCCTGATGATTTCACTGCGGAAGATGGGTATGATGTCCGGATTTGCGACACTTCATCCCCGGAAGCCGTGGCTGATGCTGTAAAAAATGCAACAGAAAATATCTTCAGTGCCGGCATGACATGTACTGCTGTCGATAAAACCGGAACCAGAAAAAACATGCAGCTTCGCCGCCTTTTTGATTCAGTGGGTCCCGGAGCCGTTTTAATTATTTTTATATTGCGTATGCTGCAGATGATCAGGAGACTGCAGGGATCATTTGCACGTCCGGGAGGCGGAGGATGGCGAAAACTGACCAGAGTTTTTCTGGGAAGTGAATATTCAAAATTCATGTTGGGATGTTTCCGGCTTGCCTATGCACCACCGTGGGGTATTCCTGCTGACAAGAGGTCAGCATCTGCGTTACTGGTCGGACGTTTTGCGGAATTTCTCATGCGCAATCCGGAATTGCACTGGCATGTTGTGCCTGGTCGGTTTTCCTTTGCCCTGAAACGCAGTTTTTTTTGTGATGTCGTTGAAGTCCATACCGATGCACTGGGTCATATTACAGGGCTCAAGCCGCATTTTGACTACAGACATCCGGAATGGCTGGAACTGAAAAGAGAGCAGCTTGATATTGCTGTTGCCAAAATTATTTCCACTTACAACCGTTTCCGTAAACTGCCAAGTTCACTACGTCCGCAACGTATTGCTGCAGAATTGCGAAAATGGCTTCGGAAGGGTAGGGGACTTAATCGGAGCGAACGGAAAAATATGCAGCAGGTCGTGGAAAGAATAATGGCTGCCGCCGTGATTTTCTGCGAACATAAAAGCGATGACCGGCCGGAACATAATATGGCAATGCCGGATATGAAACGTTACCGCCATCCCGGATGGGGCATGTTAAGTGTTGTTGCCCGTTTTTCGCCGGATTTTACCGAGGCAGATCTTTGGTGTCAATTCAACCATGTCACTGCGGATGGCGCACCTATGCAGGAAGCATTGCTGCGTTTGAAACAGAGTTGGGGCTGCGCAGGCACAACACTTTATCCGGCTTTGCAATCGACAGTTTCCAGAGCAGAAAGTGTTTATTGCGGGGACGGCATTTTCCGCAGCAGGGTATTTGCTGATTTTACTGCACTGCTGGAATTGCGGAAAAATTTGAATGGATTTTACAACAGACAAACCAATATCAGTCTTGCGGCATTGGTTCTGTGGGGTATGAGCAGGCACCCGTATTTCAGAAGTCGGAGGCCAAGCG
>JAZSGI010000093.1:0-3097 GCA_045532655.1 Victivallaceae bacterium | reverse complement strand
CACAGGATTCCACAGTAAATGTTTCCCGCGGGGAATGGCAATCGATGCTGCCGGAAGATGTGGTAAAAATCAATCCTGAACTTTCAGAAGCCGGACGTATCCCGGAAAAACTTATCCACATTGAATTGCGCAAAACAACATTTGAAGAAGTTGCCCAGACACAGGATGATGCTTCTCTGGCGGCAGAGGGTGCGCGCTGTATTGAATGTTCCTGCGCCTCCAACAAGGACTGTAAACTCCGCAAACTCTCGGAAGAATACGGTGCCAAAACCGATTATTTTGCAGGCACACGTCCGGAACGTTCCGCCGACACCAGACATCCGGCAATAGTCAGAGACGCCGGTAAATGTATCAAATGCGGTATCTGTATCAAGGTATGCAGCGAAGTCGTCAACGCTTCACTTCTTGGTTTCACCCGCCGGGGTTTTGCCAGTGTTGTGGCAACAGCACTCGGCGCGCCGCTCCCCAACAGCTGCAGCAGCTGCGGCAAATGCGTGGAAGCATGTCCCGTCGGAGCCTTGACCTGGAAAGACCAGAAGGAGCGTCAATAAAATGAAGAACGGAGAAATAATTTTCAATCATTCCATCGGTTCAGGTTATTTCCATGTAAGTTTTTATGCGCCGGAAATTGCAGCAAAAGCACGGGGCGGACAATTCGTACATGTGAAAATCGCCAATCTCCGTGACCGTATATTGCGGCGTCCATTCAGTATCGAAGGCGCAGATCCGGTCAAAGGCACTGTCGATGTTGTTTACAAAGTAGTCGGCGAAGGTACAGCGGTTCTTTCGGAGGCCGCCCCCGGCAGTGTTTGTGATCTGCTCGGACCTCTGGGCAATGGTTTTTCGGATTGCCCGGCAGATGCTGTTCCTGTTTTCATAACCGGCGGTTACGGCGTTGCGGCAACACGGCTTTGCGCTGTCAATGGAGGTATACTGCTTGCAGGAGCAAGAAGTGCAAATGACTTGCTGCTGCTGGATGATTACAGAAATTTCGGTTGCGATGTCCGAATTGCAACCAACGACGGAAGTGCCGGGAAAAAAGGTTTTGTCACGGGATTGCTGACAGAACTGCTGGAGACCAATCCCGGCAAAAAATTTGCTTTCCGTGCCTGCGGTCCGCACCCCATGCTGCTGGCTCTGGCAAAAATACTGCCGGAAGCAGGGTATCCTGATGCCGAATTGAGTCTTGACCACCTTATGTGTTGCGGTGTTGGAGCCTGTTTTGCCTGCGTGGTAAAGGTAAAAGACGGCAACGGCGGCTGGCGTTTTTCCCGCAGCTGCTCCGAAGGTCCTGTATTTCAGGCAAAAGACGTTTACACAGGGGAGTGATATGATATGAAAACTGACATGCAAGTAAAACTGGGACCTCTGACTCTTAAAAATCCTGTCATGACTGCCTCAGGCACCTTCGGCCACGGCAAAGAATATCAGGATTATTTCGATATTTCCACCCTTGGCGCAGTTGTTGTAAAAGGCATTGCGGTTTTCCCGTCAGAGGGGAATCCGACACCACGGGTTGCAGAAACATCTTCCGGGATGCTCAATGCCATCGGCTTGCAAGGACCCGGTGTGGAAAAATTCTGTACACATCCGGATTATCTGCCTTTCCTGCGTAAGGTAAACGCCGAAGTGATCGTCAACATCTGGGGCAAAACCATAGAACAGTACGGCGAAGTTGCTGAACGGCTGGACAGTGAACCGGGAATATCGGCTCTTGAAGTAAATATTTCCTGTCCCAATGTCAAAGCCGGCGGTGCAGCATTCGGTACCGACCCCAAACTTGCCGAAGCAGTTATCGCCAGGGTACGCAAATCCACAAAGCTCCCGGTGATCGCCAAGCTCAGTCCCAATGTAACAGACATAACAGAATTTGCCCGTGTCTGTTCAGGAGCGGGCGCTGACATTCTCTCGCTTATCAATACCATTACAGGTATGTCTATAGATGCTTATTCCCGCAAACCACGCATTGCCAATGTTACCGGCGGTCTTTCAGGTCCGGCGGTAAAGCCGGTTGCTTTGCGTATGGTTTGGCAGGTGGCAAAGGCTGTATCCACCCCGATCATCGGTATGGGTGGGATAATGAATGGTATTGATGCTGCGGAGTTCATGCTTGCCGGAGCCTCAGCAGTTGCAGTTGGAACGGCGATATTCGCCGACCCGCTTGCGCCGGTAAAGGTGATGAATGAACTTGACGATTTCTGCGCCACAACCGGCGTAGCCAAAGTAAGCGATCTGACAGGAAAACTGGAAATCTGACACTTTGGATTTGAACAACGGGAAAGGGGTGAAGATGAGCAAACACCAATACGACATTTTTATTTCTTACCGCCGGGAAGGCGGATTTGAAACGGCACGGTTGCTGTATGATCATTTGACACGCTGCGGCTACAAGGTGTTTTTTGATTTGGAAAGTCTGCGCAGCGGCAAGTTTAACAAACAGCTTTACGGGCAAATTTCTGCTTGCAAAGATTATATTGTCGTATTGAGTTCAAGTGCAGTTCAATGGCGGGAAAACAGGGATGATGACTGGTTGCGGCTGGAAATGGCTCATGCATTGCAGAGTTCCTGCAACATTATTCCGGTATTTCTGCGGGATTTCCAATTTCCTGCGCCGGGAACTTTACCGGAAGATGTGGCGGATATCGTGAACTACGAGGGCATTACAGCCTCCATGGAACACTTTGATTCCACCATAAAGCGTATTTGCCGCAACCTCCGTTCAACCCCCCGCCGGATGACCGCAAAAATCATTGCATCGCTCCTGATAATTGCGGCACTTGCCAGTATTGCCTCAGGCATATATGTCAAACGTGATCTGCTTTTCCCCTATCCTTTCACCCAACAACAGAAACAGGACTTTAATGTACTGTACGGATATATGATCGATTTCTGCAGACAGTATAATGGTCTGGCAGCCAATACGGAGGAACTGCTTGACGCTGCAGAAAACTCAGCTTTGACAGGTGAAAACCGTCGCTTTCAGGAACAGCTGCAGTTGTTCAAACGCAACATGCGCAAACTTGTCATAGCTCCGGCCCAGGACACGTTCACGCTGGAACGGGTCAGGATGACCCCGGTCGATATGGATGATTTCATG
>JAZSGI010000242.1:0-2737 GCA_045532655.1 Victivallaceae bacterium | reverse complement strand
GAACCGACAACAGGACTGCATCCGGCAGATGTCAAGCAACTGCTTACTGTTTTGAACCGCTTGCGGGACAACGGCAACAGTGTACTTGTAATTGAACATAATCTTGATGTTATAAAAACATCGGACTGGATCATTGATCTCGGTCCGGAAGGCGGGGTGGGCGGCGGAAAGGTCATTGCCGCCGGTACTCCTGAAGATGTCAGCAGAAATCCGGAGAGTTATACCGGTAAATATCTTGTAAATGAACTGCGTCCGCCGGAATAATGTATAAAGAAAGGGGAAAACTTTGAAACGACGGGAAAATTTTCTGATAAGGCTGGCTTTGCGGATGCACCGTCATGCCATACCACGTATGCAGGCTTTCTGGTTTTCCCGTTGGGGGGAAGCGAGTTTTCTTGTACCTCTTGCTCTTTTGATCGGGGCGGTAATGGCTCTTGCTGCTTCTTTGTTGCATGTGGGGGTGGTAAAACTTGAAGAAGCTGCATTTATTCTCGGAGAGATCCCCCGCTCCAGAAGTGAATATCTTTTTTATCTGGTACTGCTGGTGCTGCCACTGGCAGGGATAAGTGCCAGTTTTCTTGTGCAAAGATATCTCGGGGGACAACGTTATGCCAAAAGTTTGAGCCCTCTTATTCTCTCCCTGCACCGCAAAAGAACAAATATCCCGTGGCGGGATTGTTATACGCACATGCTTTCCAGTGCCCTTTCTGTAGGATTCGGCGGTTCTGCCGGTTTGGAGGCTCCGAGTGTCCTTACAGGGGCTGCAATAGGGGCAGCAGGAAACAAGATATTCCGTGTGGCAAGAGCCAGAAAAACCATGCTCATTGCCTGTGGTGCAGCGGCGGCGGTATCGGCGATCTTTGATTCGCCTGTTGCCGGGGTGCTTTTTGCTGCCGAAGTGCTGCTGCCGCAGATAAGTGTATCATCACTTGTGCCGATGATCATGTCGAGTGCTGTTGCGGCTGTTGTTTCACGGATGATAATTGCCGATACACAATTTATAATTGCTGTAACAGATGACTGGCGGACAGAAGCAGTTCCTTTTTACTTCATTCTCGGTCTGGTTTGTGCCTTTGTTGGGAGTTATATTATAAAAGGAGCATATTTTACCGCCGGGATTTTGCGGAAGAAATTCCCGTCAGCCTGGAAAAGACTCTTTGCCGGAGGGGCGGTTTTGTGTGTATTGCTGTGGCTCTTTCCCATTTTGCGCGGACAGGGATATCTGTATATCGGCAAACTTTTTTCCGGAGAACTCGACGGTGTTGTCCATTCTTCCTTTCTGCTTGATCTCCTGCCGCTGAATGATGCGGCTCTGCTGACAATAATCGTATTGGCGGTTCTGGTGTTGAAAGTTGTGGTTTCTTCGCTTACGGTTGACTCCGGTGGGGACGGCGGTATTTTTGCTCCCTCCATGTTTATCGGGGCTTTTACCGGATTTGCTTTTGCCAGAGTTGTCAATCTGACCGGAATCGTTGAATTGCAGGAATATAATTTTGTGGCAGTCGGTATGTGCGGTGTTTTTACTGCAGTGATGCGTGCGCCTTTGACTGGTATCTTTTTGATTGCCGAGGTTACCGGAAGTTACATTCTTTTGGTGCCGTTGATGATCGTTTCATCAATATCCTTTCTGGCTGCACGGCTTTTTGAGAAACACTCTATTTACCGGAAAGCACTTGAAGAGAGTAATTTACTGGGCAGTGACCGTGATCAGGAATTCCTGCGGCAAATGGCTGTCCGTGGTAATATCAGGCGTGAATATCATGCTTTAGCCAAAACGGAACCTTTCAGTAAAGTGACGGAGCTGCTTGCCAATACCAGAGAATCTGATTTCCCGGTGCTGGACGGTGATGGGATGCTCGTGGGGATCGTTAAGTTGTCTGACATACGTCCGGCGATGATGAATACTGATGTGCGGGAGCTGCTGCTGGTTTTTGATGTTATGAGCGAACCTGTGGGATGCGTGCGTCCTGATGATGATCTGGCACAGGCGATGGCGCAATTTGATCTGCTGAAAACTGATATTCTGCCGGTATGTACCGCAGATGGCCACTTTGAAGGATTTATTGAAAAAGGGCCGGTATTTGCCAGATATCGCAGTCAGGTATCAGAAGAAAGCGGGTTGTAAAAATCTTCCACTTTTGCAATAAATAAAACAGAAGGCACTTTTTCAGCCCGTGAGACATAAAAAAGTGCCGGTATTTTTTATTGTGCCAACAGTCAGCCGTGGTCAGCTGCGGATCATGGCAAGGAGTTCATCACGTTTGGCAGCCATAAGGGCATCATCTTTTGCCTCAACGATCAGACGGATCAGCGGTTCAGTGTTGGATGCCCGGACATTGAAGTGCCAATCAGGGTATTCCACTGAAATCCCGTCAAGCTCATAAATTTCGCCATCGGCATAATCTTTGCGTATCCTGTCAAAAACGGCTTTTGTGTCGCTGACGGTTGAATTGATTTCTCCGGAGAAGGCATAACGCTTCAATGGGGCGACAAGTTCGCTGGCTTTTTTGCCGGAAGCTGCAAGCAGGTTGGTGAACTTTATCAGAGCCAGGCCCTGGGATTCAGCAGTAAAGTTTTCCTTGAAGTAATAATGACCGGAAAGTTCTCCTGCAAAACAGGCATCGTTTTCACGCATCTGAGCCTTGATAAAAGCGTGTCCCACACGGGACATGATCGCTTTACCGCCATTTTCTTCAATACATTCTTTGACCGCACGGCTGCTGCGCAGGTCATAAAG
>JAZSGI010000060.1:0-3087 GCA_045532655.1 Victivallaceae bacterium | reverse complement strand
GTTATGCCAAATGTGCCGACGGGATCATGAATAAATTCGACCGTGGGTACAGTGAGATCACTTTCAGCCGCATTGCAGTTGTTACCGGCGCAAGAGAAGGTATCATCCACAAGGAATTTCACCTTTCCACAGGTGATCCGAAACTTATCGGTATCGACAATGTCCGTACCATCGGATTTACTAATTTTGATATTGCCGATCAGCTTTCGGATATGGCAATGGAAGCGATCCATCCCAGAGCAGCCAAAGCTATGGAAATGGCAGATATCCCCATCCGTGTTACCAATGCTTTTGATCCCGGCAATCCTGGTACTCTCATCCACCGGGAATATGTTTCTCCGGAGCCGCGGGTCGAGATGGTTTGCGGCAGGGGAGATGTTGTTGCTATTGAAGTTTTTGATCCGGAAATGGTTGGCTGTGCCGGTTATGATTATAAGCTGATGGATGCCTTTGCCAAATGCAATATCAGTTATATCGCAAAAAATACCAATGCCAATACCATTACAAACTATGTGTCGGAACGTTCTGCCAAACTCAAGGAATGTCTTGACCTTATCCGTAATCACTACCCCAATGCGGCAGTGAAAGTTTCAAAAGTTGCTATTGTTGCTGCAATAGGCAGTAATATGAAGATCCCCGGCTTCCTTTCCAAGGCGGCAGAGGCCCTTGCCAAGAGTGATATAAATATTCTTGCTATAGACCAGTGCATGAGGCAGGTCAATATGCAGTTTATTGTTTCCCGTGACGACTTCAAAGAAGCACAGATCGCATTGCATCGTGCTTTGGTCGAAGGTGTTTGAGAGGGTAAAAACAGGAGATTATCATGGTTAAAAAATTGTCCGGTCATATATTTACCTCTGAATCAGTATCAGAAGGTCATCCCGATAAGGTTTGCGATCAGATTTCAGATGCTATTCTTGATGCCTGTCTGGCACAAGATCCCGAAAGCCGTGTTGCCTGTGAAACCCTTGCAACTACTGATTTGATAGTTATTTCTGCTGAAATAACAACCAAGGCAAAAGTCAACTGGGAAGAGACTGCCAGAGAAGCTGTGCGTTTCATCGGCTACAATGATCCTGCAACCGGCTTTTCTGCAGATACAGCCAAAGTTATGGTTGCCATTCACGCCCAGTCAGGGGATATTTCCATGGGGGTCACTGCTGCCGGTGACCATGAACAGGGGGCAGGGGATCAGGGTATGATGTTCGGTTATGCTTGTAACGAAACTCCTGAATATATGCCTGCACCTATTATTTTTGCTCATCGTATAGTGGAGGAATTGGCAAGAGTTCGTAAAGCCGAGCCTGAAAAATATTCCTTCCTGCGTCCTGATGCCAAAAGTCAGGTTTCCATGCGTTATGTCAATAATGCTCCGGTAAAGGTGGAAAGCATAGTTGTTTCGCACCAGCATACACCTGATATGGTTTTTGCTGATTTGGAAAAATTGGTAAAAGATGTTTGTTCCAGAGTGATTCCCCCGGAATTTATGGATGGCAGCGAGGTTTATTATATCAATCCAACCGGACGTTTTGAGGTTGGCGGTCCCAATGGTGATACCGGTCTTACCGGCCGCAAGATAATTGTTGATACCTATGGCGGTGTCGGCAGTCATGGCGGCGGAGCGTTCTCCGGAAAGGATCCCAGCAAGGTAGACCGTTCTGCCGCTTATATGTGCCGTTACATTGCCAAAAATATCGTGGCAGCAGGCATTGCCAAACGCTGTTCCATACAGGTTGCATACGCCATCGGTGTTGCCCGGCCGCTTTCTGTATGTATCGATACCTTCGGTACCGGTATTATCGCCGATGATGATATTGTGGAAGTTGTCAACAAGGTTTTTGACCTGCGTCCGGCATCACTGATCGATGCATTGCAGCTTAAATATCCTGCCGGAAATGGCTGGTCATATTCCGAGACCGCCCGCTACGGACACTTCGGCCGCAGTCAGTTCCCTTGGGAAAAACTTGATAAAGTAGATGAAGTCCGCAAAGCTGCAGCTGAGTATAAATGAACATAAAAGGCCCATTTCTCGGTTTCGGTTCGCCTTTGCTTGATATGCTTGCGCATGTCCCGGAGGAGTTTATTGCTGAACTTCCCGGCGGTAAAGGCGGAATGATGGAGGTGGATGCGGCATGGCATAATAATATTATAAGCCGTTTACCGCAAAAGCCTTTTACTGCTCCCGGCGGTTCTGCCGGAAATACAGTTTTTGCCATGGCACGTCTCGGTTTGTCTTGTGCCATGCTTGGAAAATTGAATAATGATGAAGCAGGAATGCTTTATCGTGATCTTTTTCAGGCAAGAGGCGGAGATACATCCTGTTTTATTGCAGGCGGAACCCGCCCCACGGGCCGTTGCCTTTCGCTGGTGACCCCGGATGGTGAAAGAACCATGCGTACGGATTTGGGAGCATCGACAGAATTGACTGCAGAAGAGGTGGCCGGGATAGATTTCAGTCGCTTCGGCGGGGTGCTGCTTGAAGGCTATATGCTTTTCAATGCCCCGGCTTTTGATAAAGTCTGTGAATGTGTCAGGCATGCCGGATGTGTTACAGCTATGGATCTTGCCAGCTATGAGGTTGTAAATATATTCCGCAGCAAACTTGATACTGTATTGCGTGAATATGTGGATATAGTATTTGCCAATCAGGATGAGGCAGGGGCATTTGCTCCTGACTGCAAAGATCCGGAATTCCAGCTGGCAAGGTTGCGGGAGTATTGCGATACGGCAGTAGTCAAACTCGGTGCTGACGGAGCCCTGATATCATCCGGAGATTCAAAGACTGTTTATGTGCCTGCATGCAAGGTGGCAAATGTTTGTGACACAACGGCAGCAGGTGATCTTTGGCAGGCAGGGTTCCTGGGGGGCTTGCTGCGTGGAATGAGTTTGGAAGATTCTGGTAAACTTGGCGCAAGACTTTCAGGAGAAGTTGTGAAAGTTCTGGGATCTGCTTTGCCGGAGACCGTCTGGGAGGAGATCCTCTCCGGATTGAAGTAAGCTGCAGAAGATGGCAGTATCTGAAATATACTGATAACTACGGTATTTCCGATATTTTCGGTAGAGGCAATTTCAAAACTCCTCAAATTT
>JAZSGI010000171.1:0-4824 GCA_045532655.1 Victivallaceae bacterium | reverse complement strand
CCTGCGACGATGCGGGGATTGAGGGAAGAGAAAACATCGCTGTTGCAAAGGGATATTTTGTAACCATTTTGCGAAAGTTCCTGCAGCAGATGACAGATAATCATTCCGGCAAAAAAACTCGGCGCATAAAGTTCCTGCTCTTCCGGTACTATCAGTGCCACTGTATCCCGCTGAGCCTTTGCCGGCGGGATATAGTTGAAACGGGCTGCGGCACGCATGATCTTTTCCCGTTTATCCGGTGCAACGTATGTGATACCGTTGAATACACGTGATATGGTACTGGGGGAAACACCGCAGTACTCGGCGATCTGGGCTATAGTTGACTTCTTTTTCATAAATTCCTGCTTGAATATTTCCGAAAAAATTCTTCAATCCGTGAAATTATTTCACTGCTATATTATATACCATCCCCCAATTTTTTCAACATCATCCCCCGACAACGGAGGAGAAAACGGCAAACTCGCGCTCAAAAAAAATCATTACACTCCCATGAAAATATTTCATGAAATATTTCACAAAAAAAACATCTTTATGAGGTAATTTCAAAAGTCATTCAAAAAATGGCAAAGATGCCATTCGCAAAGAGCTGCAAAGGGTAGTTTGAGGTTGCTGCCTGTAAGGTAACAGCCGAAAATGCTCCCTTTGTCAGATCGAAGCGAGGGCGCTTTGACAAATTTGAGGAGTTTTAAAATTGCCTCTTATGATAAAATTGCTTTTTTTTGCAAAATTATCCATTCTATCATTGGCAAAAAAGTTATTCCTGCTGTATAGTATACAGGTTCAGGTTATAAATAAAGAAGGAGTTATATTTATGTTGCCGTATCAGGATAAAAATCTTGACATTGAAGTAAGGATCATTGATCTTCTCGACCGGATGACTCTTGAAGAAAAAATTTATCTTTGCAGCGGATGCAGCAATCTCGCCGTCGGCGGTATCACAAGACTCGGTATTCCTGTTCTTGCCATGACTGACGGCCCGCAAGGTGTCCGTACCCTCACACCACGCACAGCTGATGGTGAACAGGCAACTGCTTATCCCTGCGGTATGGCCCTCGCCGCTTCGTACAATACTGAAACTGCGGAAAAATACGGCAGCGGTATCGCCATGGATTGCTCCAGCCTCAATATCCACGCAATTCTCGGCCCCGGTATGAATATCATGCGCACCCCGCTGAACGGCAGAAACTTTGAGTATTTCGGCGAAGATCCTGTCCTCGCCGGGAAAATCGCTGCAGCATATATCCGCGGCACACAGGCAAACAAAGTCGCCGCAACCCCCAAACATTTGGCTTGCAACAATCAGGAGATCTGCCGCACAACAAGCAGTTCCGAAATAGATGAACGTACCCTGCGGGAAATTTATCTCACTGCATTTGAGATCGCCACAAAAGAAAGCGCCCCATGGATGATGATGTCCAGTTACAACCGTATCAACGGCGAATACGCCTCCGAATGCGGTTTCACACAGGAGATGATCGTCAAAGGAGAATGGGGATTTGACGGCGTTATGGTCTCAGACTGGGGTGCCGTACACGATACTGTCGGCTGCGCCCTTGGCGGGCTGGATCTGGAAATGGGCGGCCCCGGGATCTACTTTGCCAAAGACAAGCTGCTGCCGGAAGTGGAAAAAGGTAATGTCCCGGAAAAGGTGATCGATGAAAAAGTCCGCCGTATCCTGCGCCTCATGCTCCGTACAGGAGCTTTTGACAACGACATCCCATCCGCCGAACTCGGCGGAGCCCCCCAGCAGAAAATCGCTGCAGAAGTCGCAGCAGACTCCATGGTACTGCTGAAAAATGCAAATGATTTCCTCCCCCTCGATCCCGCCAAAGTCAAAAAGCTCGTAGTCGTTGGCCCCAATGCGGATTTCCGCCACCACAGAGGTGTGCTGGAGATCATGGGCGGTTCCGGTGCAGTGTTCACAGACAGGGAGATCACTCCCCTTGCCGGATTGCGTGAATATGGCAAAAATCACGGTATTGACGTGGAATTCTTCCCGTTGATCAAATTCGATCACGACATTTCGTGTCCCGTTGGGCTCTTCGGCGATGAAGGCATCTCCTGTCAATATTACAGAAATTGCGACGATCTGCAGGCAGGAGCCAATATGATCTTTGACGACAGGAACACCGAAGGTATCTGGATGTTCCACAGCGCCGGCAGTCAGGTTGGCGGAGCAGGAGCATCCGCCCTCCCCAGGGATACTTTTGCCGCCAGAATGAAGATGACTCTGCACCCTCCCAAAAGCAATGCTGCAGAACTTACAATCACCAACATCCACGGCGCACTCAAAGTCAATGTAAACGGTAAAACTGTTATTGATACCCCATCCATCTCCCTTATGGTACACAGTATTCCCTTTGCCGCCGGAGAAGCAGATGGCGCCCATGTGGAAATCATTTTCGCCACGGAATATGCTCCGGGCGCACAGCTGACCATGGGATGGAAAGAACGTATCTCCGACGATATCCGTTCCGAGGCACTTGCTGCAGCCGCCAAAGCCGATGCAGTTATCTTTGTGGGCGGTACAAATCATATTTATGACAAAGAAGCTCTGGGCTGGGGCAATGTGCTTACTGCAGATATTCCCGACCTGCAGCTCCCCGGTCCCCAGGCTGAACTCATAAATACCTTTGCCGCAGTAAATCCCAATACTGCCGTCGTACTTATCAACGGCACGGTGGTCAGTGTGGAAGAGTGGCTCGATAATGTCCCGGCTGTTCTTGAAGCATGGTACCCCGGCGAAAACGGCGGTAAAGTTATCGCCGGAATGATCTTCGGTGAATTCAATCCGGCCGGAAGACTGCCATTTACCTGGGCAAAAGATCTTAATGATTACGCCTGCCATGCCAACGGTACATATCCCGGCAACAGAGCAGATAATGATCCCAGAGTATTTTACAAAGAGGGTATTTATGTGGGATACCGCCACTTTGACAAAGCCGGTATCGCTCCCCGCTTCCCATTCGGTTACGGCTTGAGCTATTCCACGTTCACTGCAGAACTTGCCGGAGTTGAAAAATCCGGTGACAGCGCAGCAGCCGCTGTGGTCACTGCCAAAGTCAAAGTCAGTAACACCTCGGCAAAAGCAGGTGCAGAGGTCATACAGCTTTATGTAAGTACTGTTGATTCCGCAATCGAGCGGCCGGAGAAAGAAATGAAAGCATTTGCCAAGGTATTTCTGGCTCCTGGAGAAGAAAAAGAAATCTCCCTGCAACTCAAGTGGAGAGATTTCGCATGCTGGGAAAGCGATTCAAAACGCTGGATCGTACCGGCAGGGAAATACATTGTAAGTGCAGCAACAAATGCAGGAAATATTTTTGGCACAGGTGAGATTTCTTTCTGAATCAAACAGTATTGCTGATTTGCAAACTTGTAATTGATATGCATCCCCGGAGTCCTAACACGACCGGGGGTGCATTTTTTTATCAGAAAACGGGGCTGTTGACAGCAGAAAATTTATTCTGCAGCTGAATTTTCGGCAAAGTAGCTGTTATCTGAAATATCGCCGTACTGCCTCTCCAATCCGGCAAGGTAATCATCTATATTCAACAGTACCCGGTTCATTTCTTTCCTGAGTTCACGAAGTTGGCGACGCTGCATGGTAATATCGCACTCATCCACTGACGGGATGAAAAGTTCAGCATTATTACATTGCAAACTTTTCTTTTTACCCATAAAAACCTCCCGTAGTTCTGTATAAAAAAAAGCGGCACATTCCGAAAATGCCGAACTCAACGTCCGCAACGACGCAGTACACAACACGATCTTCAGAATGTGCCGTGTTTTTGCACGGTCACTACTGAAAATAAAAGTTGTGTACCTTATTATACTGTCAACTGTACACTGTTGCCAGCCGCTCAAGCCGGCGGGAGGTGTACTGAAGCAGTTGTATTTTTTAATCGTCTTATCCAATAATGTTGCGGTTCTGAGTTCGACGTTTATTTTATGCTTTTTTTATTCTGGCTTATATTTTTTGCGGCATCTCCATACTTTCTGTTACTGTCGTTTCTTCTCTGTACATGCCTTAAATTACCCCGGAGATGGGAAATTGTCAAATCTGTAATCGTACTTTTCCGTCATTTTTGTCTTTACAGTAAATATTTTGTCAAGAAATTTGCCAAAAAGAACGTTTTCCCACTTGCTATTATCCATTTTTGGGATTATCGTATATGATGAAATAACAACAGAAAGTAATAGTAACAATGGGCGTAAAAAAATGGAAAGCATCGTGCAGCAGCTTTGATTCAGAACAGATTGAGCGGTTGAGCCGGCAACTGCGGTTGCCCCGCCCTATCGCTTGTTATCTGACGGCAAGGCATATTGCTGCAGAAGAAGTAAACGGTTTTCTCAATCCCAAACTCGCCGGTCTCAGCGATCCTTACAGATTCAAAGGCATCAAAGAGGCATGCAAACGGATCTGGGATGCCATATACAGGCAGGAAACCATCCTCATCCACGGAGATTATGATACCGACGGCATCACTGGAACTGCCCTGCTGGGAAGTGTCCTCAGACATAACGGTGCAAAGGTATTTTCTTTTATTCCCCACCGCTTTGACGACGGATACGGCTTCACCCCGGAATCACTGGTCAAGGCTTTGGCGGCATGCGGTGAAGGCTGCAAGCTCCTGATTACAGTGGACTGCGGTATCACAAGCTGCGATGCCGTGGCAAAAGCCGCAGAAATGGGTATTGACACCATTGTCACAGATCACCATGAACCCGGCCCGCAGCTCCCGGACGCCGTTGCAATATTGAACCCGAAAACCGACCCCGATCTTGAAGATCTGAACGTCCTTGCCAAGTCGGATCGTAGCCATG
>JAZSGI010000240.1:0-2014 GCA_045532655.1 Victivallaceae bacterium | reverse complement strand
TATCCGATACTTCTCTTGGCGGTACTGTCTATTTCGCCGGTAATGTTGCTCCTTATATCGGCGGTGGTAGCCGTTTTAAAGGTAGCGTACCTGAATCAATGACTATTTTTCATTGTCCATCCTCGGATAAAACACTCTGGCCCAACGGAACAGGTTTTATCCCCAACGGTTATGCAACCTGGTCAGACGGACGTGCCTGGACCATAAAAAAGAGAATGGCCAGTGCGCAGGAGCCGTCTAAGCTCTTCCTGCAAGTTTGCGGCACAAAAGGTCAGTATAGTGAATGGTTTGCAACTGGCTACTGGTGGTATTGCGAAAAAACCTACTACCACAGTGAGCGGGCAAATATGAGCTTCTTTGATGGTCACGTTGGAGATATCACCAAAGCTCAGGGCACAGAAACCCAGAAAAATTCTGATCATCAGGGCAGTGCTTTCAATATGGCTGACAAACAGGATATTAGCGCCACTCTGAAGACTGCAGACTGGGGTCCCTATTGATCCATACAGATTTAAGCAACATGCTTGAATACTGAAAACGTCCCTCCCCCTGTTTTTACAGACAGAGGGAGATTTTTATATTTAAATAATAACAACCCATTGAAAAATCTCTTTTGGCAGTGTATATTACAGCAAAAGGAGATAATACAATGCAAAATATAACCGGAAGTGTTTACAGTTTTGAAAAGTTGCGGCAAGAGAATTATCTTTATGTCGATAAAACGGAGTATATCTGGAACTTGATAAACTCTGCCGGAGAAGCCTATTTTCTCTCCCGCCCCCGACGCTTCGGCAAATCTTTGACAATTTCAACTATTAAAGCCATCTTTGAAAACAGGAAAGAACTCTTTGAAGGTCTTGCGATCTGCGATAAGCCTTATGAGTGGAAAAAACATCCTGTTATCCATCTTGATATGAATGGCCGTGATTTCAGTTCGCTGGACAAAATGGAAGAACGTTTCCGGCAAATACTTCTTGAACAGGCTGCTGTCAACAATATAAATTTGCAGGTATCATCTTCTGATACCATGTTCCATGAGTTGATAAAGGCATTGCATGACAGAGATGGCGATGTTGTCGTTTTGCTGGATGAATATGATAAACCTATTCTCAATAACATAACCCGTAAGGACCGTTCTGACTACCTTAATGCTTTGAGAACTTTTTACTCTGTTATAAAAGAAAAATCAAGTATGCTCCGTTTTGCTTTTATTACCGGCGTAAGCAAGTTTTGTCATGTTTCCATATTTTCCGACCTGAACAACCTTACGGATATAACCATGGATGCCCGTTATGCAACCATGTTAGGTTATACTCAGGAGGAGCTGGAGGCAAACTTCAGAGATCGCATTGAAGCCCTTGCCGGAGACAGGGATATTGAAATATTCAAAGCAAAAATAAAAGAGTGGTACAACGGATACCGATTCCATAAAGATTCTAAAACCGTCTATAATCCGGTATCTCTTGCGCTGTTTTTTGAAAACAGCGGGGAATTCAACAATTACTGGTTCTCAACCGGAACACCTTCATTTCTGATGGAGGTTACCAAGCAGAAGGATTTTGATTTTGAAGCAGCTCTGAAAAATGCAGTTCCGCAGGTTGCATTCAATGCTTTTGAAATCGATAATATCGATCCTTTGACATTGCTGTTGCAGACAGGATATATGACAATCAGAGATACTGTGGAACGCTTCGGGCAGACGTGGTATTATCTGGACTTTCCAAACCGTGAAGTTACGGGCGCATTCAGTGCGTATATTCTGAACAGTTACGCTGGAAAAACCCAGACTGCTTCGGTACAGTTTACTGCAGAAATAGCGACAGCATTGCTGCAAAAGGATCTGCGTAAACTCCGTAAGATAATGGAAGTGTTTTTTGCCGGAATACCATATACCTCCCACAAAAAACAGGAATCAACTTTCCAGACCATATTCTTTTCCATATTCCGCTTGCTTGGGTTGTATATAGAAGCAGAATCAGCCACAAACGACGGCAGGATCGATGCAGTTGTGCAG
>JAZSGI010000050.1:0-7456 GCA_045532655.1 Victivallaceae bacterium | reverse complement strand
CTGCAGCTGTTTCCATCTGGTGGCTCCGGGCGGAATATTCATATATGAATTTGCATGATAATTTTACAAAAGTTCCTCCGGCAACAGGCTATGAAGTAAAAAAGGCTCTGGATGATTGTGTTGCCGCCCGTCCGTATTCAGCTTTTGTGTATCTTTCTGCCGGAAATTATTATGCTTCAAAACGCAATTTTGCAAGTGCAGAAAAAGCCTATAAACAAGCTATGCAGATCAACCCTGCGTATTATTCCATCTATGCACAGCTTGCAAAATTGGAAGCCGCCAGAAATAACCGCAAAGAAGCCGCCGGATGGGCTGAAGAATGTCTTAAACTGAATCCGTATCATAAGGCTTCAAAAGATATAGTTGCAGTTTTCTCCTTGACAAATCAAACAAACGGAGTAAATTAATAATATGAATAAACATCTTTCCAACTGTATAGCCCGTTATCCGGCTCTTGCCTCCTGTGCCGATTCAATGGCAGCGGCACTTGATGCTATTTGCACCTCTTATCACGCAGGAGGCAAATTGCTGCTTGCCGGAAACGGTGGTTCAAGCAGTGATTGCGACCATATTGCCGGGGAGTTGCTTAAAGGATTCTGCTCAAAACGTCCCATTCCACAGGAGCTCCGTGCTGATCTGGAATCCCGCTGGGGAGCAGACGGCAGCAATATGGCGGCAAAACTCCAGAGAGGTCTTCCTGCGTGGCACCTGGGGCAGGCAACCGGTCTTGCCAGTGCCTGGGCAAATGATGTGGACAGTGAACTGCTTTATGCCCAGATGCTGCTTGCTGTCGGCAGGAAAAATGACGTATTGCTCGGCATAAGTACAGGCGGCGGTGCAAAAAATATCCTTTCAGCGTTCCGCCTTGCACCCTCTCTCGGTATAAAAACGATATTGCTTACCGGCAATAAAAATGGTGCTTGTGTCGGGGTCGCAGATATTGTCATAGCTGTACCGGAAAGCGAAACATACAAAATCCAGGAACTGCATCTGCCGGTTTATCATGCTGTTGCACTGGCAATAGAAGAGGAGTTTTTCGGATGAACCCCTTCCCCCGTCATGCAGCTGTAATCATGGATGGAAACGGCCGTTGGGCAGCGCAGCGCAACCTCCCGCGAGTCAGTGGACATGAAGCAGGAGCCGACGCTGTAGAAAAAATCATCAAAGCGGCAGTTTCTTCCGGTCTGGAATATCTTACCCTTTATGCGTTCAGCACCGAAAACTGGAAGAGATCCACAGAAGAAGTTTCTGCTTTGATGGAACTTCTGGCAGAGTTCCTTTTGACAAAACTTGAAGTCCTGCAGCAGCATAATATCAAATTGCTTATTGCCGGCAGAATAGACAGGATGCCGGAAACTGTTCAGGCACCTCTTTACAATGCAATAGAAGCGACATCAGGAAACACGGCTCTCACACTTATAATCGCCCTTAATTATGGCGGTCGCGGAGAGATCACAGATGCGTTCCGCTCGCTTGCAGAGAAAATAAGCTCCGGAACAATATCAGTAAACGATATTACAGAGGAGCTTGTGTCTTCGTACCTGTACAATCCCGGAGTACCTGACCCGGAATTGATCGTAAGAACCTCCGGAGAAAGCAGATTAAGCAATTTTCTGTTGTGGCAGAGCGCGTACAGCGAAATAATAATAATACCGGAGTTATGGCCTGATTTTGATGAAACGACCTTTAACAGGGTCATTGATATTTACCGCAACCGTGACCGCCGTTTCGGCGGCAGACCGGATGAAACAGCTGGGAGCAAAACACAATGCTGAAGTATCGTTTGATCAGTTTTTTTATACTTTTGAGTCTTCTTACGGCTCTTTTTTACCTCGACTTCACCCATCTGGAGTGGGGAAAGACATTTTTCACCCTGCTTGCCGCCGCAGCATCTGTTCCTGCATCTTTTGAATTTACAATAATTATAAAACGTACAGGTGTTGACTGTTTTCATTTTCTTTTCCCCGGATTATTTGCCTCTGCAGTACTGCTGCTGGCGGCATTCTGTCCGTGGCAAAACAGTCTTGCCATCTCTTTTTTGGCAATCGGCAGTCTGCTTGTAATGTTTTTGTGGAGCTTGATACTCGGTTCCGGCAAACATCCTGATTTCCCCGGGAAAGCTGCAGGAACATGTATGGTATTCATTTTTATTTCCCTGCTCGTGTTCTCCCTGTGGCGCATACACGAAGCCGGACCTGTCTGGTTTCTCTTTTTCGTTGCCGCAACCAAGGCCTGTGATACAGGTGGATATATTGCCGGTATGCTCAGCAATAAACTGATGAAAAACGGCAACCATAAACTGATTCCCTCCATAAGCCCGAAAAAAAGCTGGGAAGGTCTTGCCGGCGGGCTTATTCTTTCATTGGCAGCAGGAGTCGGCTTTGGTCTCAGCGATCCTTTCGGCATCGGTCTGACTGCAACCGTTGTGATATCCTTCTTTCTCAGTCTCGGAAGTCTGGCGGGGGATTTGAGTGAATCAGCTCTGAAACGTGCTGCCGATATAAAAGACTCCGGCCACTGGATACCCGGTATGGGTGGAATTCTTGATGTAGTTGACAGTTTTATATATAATGCTCCGGTGCTTGCAGTTTCTCTTGCCGCTGCCGGGATATAACAGAAGAAGAGGTTTTTATGAAAAATAAATTATTAAGGCTTCTTGCTGAAAACGCAAGACGCACCAACGAAGAATTGGCAGAAATCCTGGGTTCCACCCCGGCAGTAATAGCAGCTCTCATTGCAGAACTTGAAGCTCAGCAGCTTATCAAAGGGTATCGGGCAATCATCAACGATGGCAAACTCGGCAGTTCCGGGGTGCGTGCCCTGATAGAAGTAAAAGTGACTCCGCAACGTGACGGCGGATTCGATGCAGTTGCCCGCCGTTTAAGCAAATATCCCGAAGTCACCGACCTTTATCTGGTGGCAGGTCACTACGATTTGCGCATAGAAGTTACCGGGAAAACCCTTGAAGATGTGGCAGCATTTGTTTACGAAAAACTTGCAACTACAGAGGGCGTAACCTCTACTGCCACAATTTTTCTCCTGAAAAAATATAAAGAATCAGGACGTCTTATGGAGGATAATGAAGAATATGAACGACTTGAAGTCACACCGTAATTTTGTAAATCCCAATATTGCTTCCATGCCCAAAAGCGGCATCAGGGAATTTTTCGATCTTGTCAGCACAATGAAAGGCGTAATATCTCTCGGTGTCGGCGAACCTGATTTTGTGACCCCGTGGACAGTTCGTGAAAGTGCTATTTTTTCCCTTGAGCGCGGTCATACCAGTTATACAAGCAATCTCGGTATGCCCTCCCTGCGCAGGGCCGTATGCGACTATTTGCGCAGCGATTACGATCTGGACTATTGCCATGAAAATCAATGTTTGATAACTGTCGGTGTCAGCGAAGCCCTTGATCTTGCTGTCCGGGCGGTTCTTTCCCCCGGCGATGAAGCTATATATGCAGCCCCGTGTTATGTTTCTTATCCGGCAGAAATACAGATGACCGGAGGTATCCCGGTGCCGCTGCCGACATACAGAAAAGATAATTTTGCAGTCGATCCGGAGGAACTGCGGAAACTTATAACTCCGAAAACAAAACTTCTCATGCTCAACTTCCCATGCAACCCCACGGGAGCAGTAATGGGCAGAAAAGCTCTTGAAGAAGTTGCCCGGATCGCTATTGAAAACGATCTTGTTGTTATAACAGATGAAATATATTCTGAACTCAACTATGGCGACCCTCATGTTTCCATCGCCACCCTTCCCGGCATGGCGGAGAGAACCATATTTCTTCACGGTTTTTCCAAAGCCTTTGCCATGACAGGTTTCCGTATCGGGTACGCTTGCGGTCCGGTTGAAATAATAGATGCAATGATGAAGATCCATCAATATGCAATGCTGTGTGCCTCCATTACCGCCCAGGAAGCTGCCCTTGAAGCTCTGCGCCGCGGCAGAAGCGAAATGGAAAGGATGCGGGAGTCCTACAGGGAACGCCGTGATTTTATAGTCAAAGGTTTCAATAATATGGGGTTGGATTGCATAATGCCCAACGGAGCTTTTTATGCCTTCCCGTCTGTTCAATCAACAGGTATGAGTTCAAGAGAATTTGCCACCAAACTTCTCAAACAGCAGGAAGTGGCGGTAGTACCCGGCACTGCATTCGGCGACTGCGGTGAAGGGTTTGTCCGCTGCAGTTATGCAACAAGCCTTGCCAAAATAGAGGAAGCAATCAAACGTATTGACAAATTTGTCAATAGCAAATAATTTTTCAGAATACCTATTGACATATTTGCATAACAGTGTTATATTAACACCAACCTTAACCAAAGGAGAAGGATAATGAAAAATTACAGAATGAATTTGTTGGGCGCAGCTTTTGCTGTGTGTGTAATGCTGTTCGGTTTTACTGCCGCAGCCGCAAAACCTGCCGCTTATCTGCAGAGAAATGCAGATGTATACGGATTTGTAAACCTTGAAGCCATTGCCGGAAGTTCCATCCTGATTGAGAAAGGCATCGATTTGGAGGGAATGTTCGCTGAAGCAATACAGGAAGATGACTCTATTCCCTTTTCCAGCCTGCCGACAGGTTTGTATTTTTCAATGAGCGGCGTAAACGAAGCCATCAATTCCGTTGATTACACTGACATAACTCCGGAAATCATAGCCGTTGTGACCGGCAGTGAAGACTTCATTGATGAACTTGAAATGGAAATTATCATTGATGACGAAACTATGGATGCCGAAATCCCCGGCCTTGACGCTTACTGCGCAATGATGGACGAAATGGACACTATGGGTTATGCCGCCAAGGTTGATGACAATACATTCATTTTTGCGGTCGGTCTGGACAAGCAAGCATTTGCAGCCGCTGCCGCGGGTAAATCAGTCAACCTTCTTACCAAAAAAGATTTTTCAGACAGCATGCTTATGATTTCTGCCGACGTGGAAGATTCTGAATTGGCCATGTCCTCAGTTATCAAACTTTTTGAAACAAAATCCGATATCAGACTGGAAGCTGTTGCAGATTTCCATGATGAAGAAGTTGCTGCAGTAATGGCAGCACAGCTGCAAGAAATTCTCCCCACAGTTCCTGCGCTTCTGGCAGGCATGGGTGCGGCTGAATCAGTGGAAGCCGCCAACAATATCGATATGAAATGTAACGGTTCTGAAATCAAAATCACCATTCCTGCTGTAGATGTAATCGCCGGAGAACTCATTCCTCTTATTATTATGAGTGCAATGGAAGATATGGGCGATATCGACTGGGAAGATGACGAAGACTTTGACTTCGACGATGAAGACTTTGACTTCGACGATGAAGATTTTGACTTCGACGATGAAGACTTTGACTGGGAATAATACAGTTTATTCCAACAGACTATCAATTTAACCTCTTTCCCTCCTGTCCTCACCGGCAGGAGGGAATTAGAATGTTTCTCCTCCAAATGACTAAAACCATTCTGAAAAAAATTTATCAAAAAAAGGCATGGCTTTCTGCGTGCATATTCTTTCTGGTAACAGGATGCAGTGATTCTGCCTATACAGACTTGCGGAAATATATCCCTTCCGATGCGGCAATGGTTGGTTATCTGGATTGTGAACGGCTGCTGGAACATGCAGATATCGCCTCGCAGCCGCAACTTGCTGCAACTATCAGTGACAATATCCATCATCTGCTGCGTTCTACAGGGTTTGTCAATAAGGACGACCATTTTTCTAACTGCTACTTTTTCTCTTATAACAGTCAGGATCAGATTGCAATTATTCTTAATGGGAAATATGTCAATCAGGTCATATCCAACCTTACCTCCGTTTTTTCTCCCATAGATAATATCACTGGATGCCAAACATGGTACTCAGGTGCTTCACATAACTATATTGTACGGCTTGACGACAATACCATACTTCTTACTCAAAATATGACTCTGCCGTATATTGCGGCTTCAACAGCGGGTGTCGGTAACAACAAACTGCTGGATAATCTCGAAAAATCAGAAAATATTGCTGCAGTCAAAAGCCGACGTTCAATACCCTGTACTCAATTCAGAGTAAAAGATTTTCATCTTGAAATCATCGAAACTGCAAAACATGTTGCATTAAAATTGAATATCTCACCGGAAGCAGATGAAGATATTTCCGAACTTATGAGCAAAATCAGTTTTCTGCCATTGTCGCTCAATACAGTAATTTCCTGCGACAAAACCATACAATTATATGATCCTGAGTCAGCAATACTCATTGCCTCCGGTGCTGAAAATCTGCAACAATTTTATAAAAACAACCATATTGAAGAAAAATGACCATGAGCAAGAAACAACTTCTCGCAGTATTGCTTGGCGCAATACTGACCGTTACTGCAACAGCTGAACTTATTTTCTTCCTTCCATTAAAATTTCAGCAACAATCTTTAATGCTTGACAACATGCAGATAACTATTGAAGAAGAAACCTCCGGGGCAGATCTTGCTCCTTATGCCGGATGCCTTGCCCTGGAAAGCAATATCCTCGTTGCCGACCAGGAAATCACCAAAGATGATCTCCAACCGGAACGTACTGCAGAATACTATTACGCAGTAAAACTGCTTTTTGTTGCAGCCGCAGTCATAATGCTTGTACTTGCCTTGTTTTCAGGAATTTATTCAAAGTTCAACGCCGTACCGCTCACCCGCTTGCGGTATGAAAAACTTATATTCTTCGGTTTTCTGCTGCCCATAGCAGCCGGTGGTGCTATTTTTTACTTCAACCTGACCGGAGCAACCGATTACGGTATTTGGTACAACTGGCCGGGATTTGCAGTGTATGTAACCTTGATGACATGTGCAGTATTGTATATTACACTTGCCATGACCCGCAAATATGTCAATAAATACTGCCACGCCAATCACATATCAGTTCCGCCCTTCCAGAGATGGCCCGGTTTTCTCAACATAGGTACACTTATTATTCTGCTGGCAACAGCCTTGATCGCCGAACCGCAAAATTCCTCCTGGCACTATGCGGCATTGATCTGGGTCATTTTTACAGCAATCCTTTATTTACTGCGGGAAATCCGATACATACGCCAACTTGCCAAATATAAGTCATATTACCGTTACGCAGCAGGCACAGCTTATATAACCTTGTGCATAAGTGCCCTCGGTATGCTGCTGATTGCGGTGCCGCTCTGGGCAACGGCAGAAAAAGAAGCTGCAGCAAAAGACCGCAAAGTACTCAACGCATTTATCGCAGCAAACTCCGTTGCTGCGGCAACTGCAGTTACAGCAGCCAAATAACAGAAGTCATTTCAAAAGCCATTCAAGACGTTAAAAATGCTCCCTCTGCAGCTCAAAGCGGGTGCTCTTTAACAATTTTGAGGAGTTTTGAAATTGCCTGAACATTCGAGGTAATTTCAAAAGTCATTCAAAAAATGGCAAAGATGCCATTCGCAAAGAGCTGCAAAGGGTAGTTTGAGGTTGCT
>JAZSGI010000072.1:0-2045 GCA_045532655.1 Victivallaceae bacterium | reverse complement strand
CTCTGTTCCGCTGGCAGGGACAGGGCGGCAGTGAACTTTTGTGCGCCCGTATGCCTGCAGGCGGCTACGGTTCGGAAAGAGGTTCGGCAAGCGGAGAATTTGATGATTTCATCCCGACCCGCAAACTGGAGGAACTTTCTGTAAAATTTGCCGATCACCCGGTAAGACATATTCCTTTCATGTATGGTCTCGGCGATCATGGAGGCGGACCTACCCGCAAACATATCGATTCCATACTCCAGTGGAGGGAGGATCATCCGGAGGTCACCGTAAAATTTTCCACACTTACGGAATATTTCAAGACGATCGAAGCCTTCCGCAGCATTATCCCTGAATATTCAGGCGAAGTAAACTTCTGCCAGCGCGGCTGCTACTCGTCCACCATGAAATTCAAACATCTTTTCCGCAAAGCAGAAGCCCGTGTGGAACGGGCCGCGAAAGTATGTTTCCTGACCTCCTCGCAACAGCCGGAAGCAGAAACGGAAAAGGCACTTGCCTTCAACTCCTTCCACGACATCCTGCCGGGGACATCCATTGAACGTGCCGTCCTCCAGCAGCGTGAATGGCTGGGCGGAGCGATACACAATGCCCGCCAGAAGGAATTTGACGCCCTCATCGCACTGGGACAGAAGATCGATACCACCGTCCCCCCTGCCCCGGGATATGATCTGCCGGAGGCATCGCCCTACCTCATCTTCAATCCCCCCGGCCGCCCCTGGAAAGGTGTTGTCGATATCGATTTCCAGCTTGATTCACGTCCGGTATGGGAATATAAAGATATTGACGGCAGAGCGCCCATTGAAGTGCGGGACTGTAACGGAAATCTTCTTCCCTTCCAGCCGGAAGCACCGGAAACTCACGCCCTCACCTACATTCCCCCATGGCGCAAACGGGTACTTTTTGAGGTGGAGATACCCCCGTCTGGCTGGTATGTTGCCACTATCGGATATGATCCGCAGGCAAAAGAACCTCCTGCCTTTGCAGGTATCCCCGCTTCTGCCGGAGAAAATAATATTTCCAATGAGTTTTATTCTGTAAAAGCTGTTCCCGGCGAAGAAAATATCATCATTTCCGGCAAGGAAGGAGATATTCCGGTGCGTTTTGCTCTTTTCAACGATCCCACCGGTTCATGGGGCGACATGAGCGAGCTGCCGGAAAATTCCCATACGCTTGAAGAAGTTGAACGGTGGAAGATCACAGAAACTGTCATTACCGAAAAAGGCCCCTTGCGCTCTGCGATCTGGATAAAGATCGAAGGCAGACGCAGTACCCTTGAAATCACCTTCAAACTTTCTTCCGGCCGCAACGCAGTGGATATGAATGTGCGCTGCTATTGGCTTGACAGGGGTAAACGTCTTAAAATGCTCATGCCCCGTGGCGAATGGGTGGATTATGATGTTCCCGGCGGCGTTATGCGCCGCGGCGAATGTGCCTCTGTGCCCGGCGGGCGTCATCAGCGTGTTTTCCGCCCCGATGGAGCAAGCTATGCACTCTTGAGCGATACGGTTTACGGTTATGAACATGAAGGCGGATATTTTGCCGCCGTTCTTGCCCGCGGATGCCGCTGGTCTACAGATGTTCCCGCCGGGGAAAATGATTTTATCCAACACCCGGTTGCTGATGCAGGAGAAATTCTGATGAACTTTGTGTTTGCCCCATTCGCAGCACCGGTAAATACTCTGGCAGAGGAACTGGAACTGCCGCCTGTCCACTGGCTGGAATCAAACCACAAAGGTCCCCTGCCCCGAACCGGAACATGCGGTCTTACGTTGCCTGAAGCCTTGAAGTGGATAGATGCAGAACCCGGTTTCATTACCCTGCAGAACCGCAGTACCGAAACCATTCAATGGCAGAATACAGAATTCAAACCATGGAAAATCGTAAAAGTCCCATGTAGTGTTACAGATTTACACCTGTAATTGAAACTCCGGCCGGGTCTGTCAGCTTACAACAAACAGGGCTGCAGCAAAACTTAAAATAAAGTTTGCCGCAGCCCTGTTGTATTATTTTTTTACTCAGAGGATCAGCAGACGCATTTCTGAAGC
>JAZSGI010000174.1:0-4429 GCA_045532655.1 Victivallaceae bacterium | reverse complement strand
AGCCTTCTTTTCGGCCTTGGCAATACCGGATTTACGGAGCTGTTCGATAGCGGCTTCCATATCGCCGTTGGCGGCGGTAAGGGCACGCTTGCAGTCCATCATACCGGCACCGGTTTTTTCGCGGAGTGCTTTTACTTGATCAGCAGTAATCATTTTATTAAAACCTTTTTGACTTGGTTGTTATTATTCTGCAGCGGGAGCTTCGGCTTCAGCTTTGGGGACAGCCTTCTTTGCGGCAGGCTTGCGTGTACGGGCAGGCTTCTTGGCTGCAGGCTTGGCTTCGGCTTCGGCTTTGTCGCCGGCTTCTTCCTGAGCAATGCGGTCGGCTTCTGCCTTGGCTTCGGCTTCGGCAGCCACATTCTTGCGGTAGATCTCGCGGGCAACGAGAATGGAGTCACGGAAAAGATCGGTAATGATCTTAATGGACTTGACAGCATCGTCGTTTGCGGCAACAGGATATGAAATCGGTTCGGGATCGGCGTTGGTATCGCAGATGGCGACGATCGGAATATTGAGTTTTTTGGCTTCTGCAACGGCGATTGCATCGTGGCAGACGTCGAGGATCACCAGAGCGGCGGGAAGGCGCTTCATGGAAGCAATACCATCCAGGTCACGATGGAGACGCTGAACTGTACGAGCCATGCAGGCGATTTCTTTTTTCTTCAGATTCTGGGACTGATCATCCTGAAGCATCTTGTCAAGTTCATACATCTTGGCAATGCTTTTACGGATGGTAACATTGTTGGTAAGGGTACCGCCCATCCAGCGTTCAGAAACATAGTACATATCGGTACTTTCGGCAAGCTCACGGGTGATTTCCTGTGCCTGACGCTTGGTACCGACAAAAAGAATATCTCCGCCCTGGCTGACAACGTGCTGCAGAAAGTTGCAGGCATCGGCGATCTGACGGATGGTTTTGGTGAGGTCGATAATGGAAATTCCGTTTCTGGCACCAAAGACAAACTTCTTCATCTTGGGGTTCCAGCGTTTGGTCTGGTGTCCGAAATGACACCCGGCTTCGAGCAAGTCGTTAACTGTGATTTTCGCCATGATTTGAACCTTTCTGTTCGTTGCGGCCATTTTTCCCGGGCGAAGGGAAACAGCCTTTTTGTTGAAGTGTTCCGGCACATGCCGGGACTATTATAATAATATAGCACACATTTGCCGTTTCAGCAAGTCAAAAGAAAATTTTTTTCAACTTTTATCAAGACAAAAACGGAGAAATGCTCTTATAAATCACTTTGCATAACCATTGGGGAAAAGCTGCTTCCACTTCCATGCGGATTCAATAACAGCCTCTGCAGATTCATATGCAGGTTCCCAGCCAAGGAGTTTGCGGGCCTTGTCGCTGCATGCGATCAGCTTCGGAGGATCACCGGGACGGCGGGGAGCAACCTCAACTTTGATATTGCAGCCGGAAACCTTACGGGCAGACTCAATAATCTCACGCACACTCAAACCATTGCCGGTTCCGAGATTATAGTGACCGGACTCCGGAGCCCGCAATGCTTTTTCATGAGCCTGGGCAAGATCAAGGATATGGATATAATCACGCACACAGGTACCGTCTGCAGTATCGTAATCATCTCCGTAGATCATCACTTTCTCCCGCTGTCCGGCAGCAGCCTGCAGGATTATGGGGATCAAGTGGCTTTCCGGACGGTGATCCTCTCCATGCAAAGCAGTTGCTCCGGCCGCATTGAAATAACGCAATGCGGCATACTTGATACCGTGAAGATCACTGTACCAGCGGAGAACTTTTTCAAAACAGAGCTTGGACTCGCCATAAGGATTGATGGGAGCCTGCGGATCGGTCTCCGCTATAGGAATATTCACCGGATTACCGAAAGTTGCTGCAGTACTGGAAAAAACGATCCTGCCGATGCCGCCTTCTACCATGGCTTCCATCAGGTTGATCCCATTGGCGAGATTGTTGCGGAAATATTTGGTAGGATTCTGCATTGATTCACCAACAAGGGAAAAAGCGGCAAAGTGCATTACTGCATCAAACTTGCCCTCTTTACAGACCTTCATAATAAGTTCCCGGTCGGCAAGATCACCTTTAATAAACTCTGCACGGGGATCAACAGCATCCACATGTCCGGTGGCAAGAGAGTCAAAAACCACCACTGAATGATCATGATCAAGAAGATATTCAGTACAGCCGCTGCCGATATAACCGGCACCGCCGCAAACGAGAACTTTCATTACAGAACCTTTTCTTTCCCGGAACCGTCAGCATATCGGCCCCGCATTGATTATTTCAAACAAAAAGGACGCTCCTTTTCAGAAACGTCCTTGAACTCAGTAGAGCATTACACCTGCTGAACCTTATTCAGCTTTGGCAGCATCTGCTTCCACCAACTGGAGGATACACATTTCAGCAGCATCACCCTGACGTTTGCCAAGTTTGATGATACGGGTGTAGCCGCCGTTGCGCTCTGCATAGAGCGGAGCAACTTCGTCAAAGAGAACCTTGACCGCATCTTTGTTGTTGTGCATGCGGGCAATGGCCAGACGACGATGGTGGAGATCACCTTTTTTACCCAGAGTAATGAGCTTTTCCGCCCAGATCCGGGCTTCTTTGGCACGAACCAGAGTGGTCTGGATCTGTTTGTGCTCAAAGAGACTGGCGATCATATTGGCGAGCATGGCGCGGCGGTGTGAACCGGAACGCCCGATCTTGAATGTATGAACACGATGACGCATTTATTATTCCTCCGGTTCGCTGTCGCTCTGTACCTTCTGGGTCACACCCTCGAGAGCAGAGGTCAGGGCGTCAGAGAGTGACATCCCCAGCGAAAGACCGTATTTTTCGATTTTTTCTTTGATTTCATCGAGGGACTTCTTACCGAAGTTACGGAATTTGAGCATCCGGCTTTCGGTCTTGGTGCAAAGCTCCCCGAGCAAGTGGATGTTGGCGTTGTTGAGACAGTTCATTGCACGGATAGAAAGATCAAGCACATCGACATTCTGCGAAAGCAGCTTGAGCATATTCTTCTCTTCCTGACTCAATTCAGGTCCCTTGTCTACAACCTTGCCGCCGCCAAGGAATACCATGAGATGTTCCTTGAGGATCTCGGCAGAACGGACAAGCGCATCCTTGGGAGAAATGCGGCCGTCAGTCCATATCTCAAGTTCCAGAGAGTCCATTTCTGTCTCTTCTCCGACTCGTGCGGCACCGACAGAATAGTCAACTCGAACCACAGGGCTGAAAAGGCAGCCCACGGGAATATTGCCCAGGGTACGGACCACTGAAGCATTTTCGGCTTCATTATAGCCGCGGCCACTCACCACATCGATTTCAGCACGGAAAGGACGATCGCAATCAAGAGTACAGATGACCTGTTCAGGATTGAGAACTTCCACAGTGCCGTCGGTGATAATATCCCCTGCGGTAACTGCACCGGCTTTGTCATGGCGGATCTCAAGAGTCTTGCGGGTATCACCGTAAAGCTTGAGGCGGACATTCTTCAAATTAAGCACGATCTCTGTTACATCCTCGACAATGCCGGGGAGAGAAACAAATTCATGGGCAGCTCCGTCAATACGCACTGCACAAATGGCCGCTCCGTCAAGGCTGGAAAGCAGAATTCTGCGGAGAGCATGTCCGATGGTGCGCCCGTAGCCGCTCTGGAGGGGAGCCGCCACAAACTTTGCATACTTGTCAGTTGCGGTCTCTTCATCGACTACAATTGCCTGAGGCATCGGAAAACCTGTAATTGCACTCATTTTTCACCTCTTGGAAAGATTGTTGAACGCATTGCCCCATGGGGGCGTTGGAAACGGACCGGTGTCCTCATCAGACACGGCGGCGCTTCGGAGGACGGCAGCCGTTGTGAGGAACGGGTGTGATATCGCGGATGGCACTGATTTCAATGCCGGCAGCAGCGATACCGCGGACAGCAGATTCACGACCTGCGCCGGGTCCCTTGATGCGGACTTCCACTTCTTTCATACCCAGGAGCTGTGCCTTCTTGGCAGCATCCCCGGCGATGACCTGTGCGGCATAGGCAGTGCTCTTGCGGGAGCCTTTGAAGCCGTTCTTGCCGCCGGTTGACCAGCTGAGCACATTGGCGTGCATATCAGTAAAGGTGACTTTGGTATTGTTAAAGGTCGCAAGTACATAGGCGATACCGTTGGGGACGTAACGTCCGCTCTTGGAGCGCTGTCTGACTTCCTTGACCTCAGCCGGAGCAGCAACCTCTGCTGCAGGGGCGGTGTTGGTAATTTCTTCAGCCATATCGTTAATCTTTCAATGGATGTTGTTGTTGATTGATTCGCTATCGCAATGTTACTTGGCGAGACGGCGCTGTGTTTTATCACGGATAGCGCCGACGGTTACGCGGCGTCCCTTGCGTGTACGGGCATTGGTTTTTGTACGCTGACCGTGGCAGGGGAGCTTCCGGCGGTGACGGATGCCGCGATA
>JAZSGI010000246.1:0-6562 GCA_045532655.1 Victivallaceae bacterium | reverse complement strand
TACGATCCGACTTGACGGGTGTAATGTTGCTTTCTGCGGCCGCAGTCCGGAAAGTTCTGCAAATGATTTTTTGCAGAAACTCCGCAAGAATTATTCCGGTAAATATCTTTATTACCAATGCGATATTGCCTGTGCCGGAGCAAGAGAAGAACTCCTTGAGGCATTTCAGCAGGATTTCGGTGAAATCCATACTCTTGTAAATAATGCCGGGGTTGCTCCGGAAGTGCGGAGCGATGTGTTGGAAATGAGTGAAGAAAGTTTTGATCGGGTGATGAATATCAACCTCAAAGGACCTTTTTTTCTTACACAATCTGTTGCCCGCATCATGAGTGCTTCCCGTTCCGGAGTTTTCCGCAGTATAATAAATATCGGGTCTGTATCGGCTGATTTCGCCAGTATAAACCGGGGCGAATACTGTCTTTCAAAGGCAGGAGTTGCCATGGCTTCCAAATTGTGGGCAGTGCGGTTGGCGGAGTCTGGTATTTGCGTGTACGAAGTACGCCCCGGAGTGATCCACAGCGATATGACCAGCGGTGTTGCCGCCAAATATGACACTCTGATCGCCGGCGGGCTTACTTTGCAGAAACGCTGGGGCGAACCGGATGATGTGGGCAAGGCTGTTGCCATGCTTGCCGGAGGCAAACTTCCTTATTCTTCCGGTCAGGTCATCAATGTAGACGGCGGTTTGTGCGTGGAACGTTTTTAACGCAGGTGGAGGATGATGAATACTCTTATTATCGGCAGCGGTGCCGCCGGACTTGCGGCAGCTTTGCGCCTCCATACCCTCGGAGTGACTGACATTGCCATATATACCGAAGGATTGAAGCTGGGGACATCCATAAATACCGGCAGTGATAAACAGACTTACTGCAAGCTGGGAATGTATGGAGATGAAGCGGATTCCCCGGTACAGATGGCAAAAGATCTGGCAGCAGGGGGCGCCATGCATGGAGATATTGCCCTGATCGAAGCTGCGCTTTCGCCTGTTGCTTTCGGGAACCTTGTTTCATTGGGAGTACCGTTCCCCTGTGATGAATTCGGCCAATATATCGGCTACAAAACCGATCATGATCCGCACCGCCGGGCGACCAGCTGCGGACCGTATACTTCCAGAGAAATGTGTCTGAAGCTGATTGAAGCAGTCAAATTGCGTAAAATACCTGTTTTGGAAAGACGTATTGCTGTAAAAATTTTGACTGATCCTGAGCGCAGCCGTGTTATTGGTGCGGTTTTCGTAAACGGCGAAACAGGAGAATTGGAGAGTGTACAGGCTGAAAATATCATTTTTGCCACAGGTGGTCCCGGCGGTCTTTACAGGACAAGTGTTTATCCTGCCTGTCACACCGGAGCAATAGGTCTTGCCCTGGAGGCGGGTGCCGCTGCATGCAATCTTGCAGAATCCCAGTTCGGGATCGCTTCCATAAAATTCCGCTGGAATCTTTCCGGCAGTTATATGCAGGTACTGCCCCGCCTGATTTCTACAGATGCTGCGGGAGATGATGAACGGGAGTTCCTCCGGGAATATTATGAGAATGTGGAGGATATGTACAATGCCGTATTCCTCAAAGGTTATCAATGGCCGTTTTTTGCCGGGAATGTTCCCGGTTCATCCCTTATTGATATATTCATATATATTGAAACCGTTGAGCGGGGGCGCCGTGTGTGGCTGGATTACCGCCGCGATCCGGAGGATCTTGATATTTCCCGGCTTTCAGAAGAGGTCAGGGAGTATCTTTCCCGTTCCGCTGCTCTTGCCGGTACGCCGATTGCCCGTCTTGAACAGATGAATCCTGCTGCCCGTGAACTTTATCTTGCACATAACATAGATCTTGCTGCTGAACCATTGGAGGCGGCTGTTTGCGCTCAGCATAACAATGGTGGTCTTGCCGGTAATATATGGTGGGAATCCGTGAACCTGAAACATCTTTTCCCCATCGGAGAGGTAAATGGAACACATGGTGTGACCAGACCGGGGGGAAGTGCTTTGAATTCAGGTCAGGTGGGTGCATTCCGTGCAGCAGAGTATATTGCGGCAAATTACAGGAACAACACTTTTGACAGCGAACTTTTCCGGAATATTGCCGGAAAGGAAACAGAAACTGTGAAGATCGCAGCCGAAATTCCGGCAGCGTGCAGCTGGCAGAGTGAACGAAAGGATATGCAGGAAATCATGAGCCGCTGTGCCGGTTTTGTCCGCAGTACGGCAGGAGTTGAAGAAGCGCTTGATGTCGTTTACCGCCGCTATGCACGTCTCTCTGGTGACGGACTGGGCGGACTTGATGCAAAGGGGGTGGCTGAGGCCTTGCGTAACCGGCAGCTTTGCACCGCACAGATATTGTATCTGGAAAGTATTCTTATGCAGATAGATTACATCGGTTCCCGGGGCGGTTCTGTGGTTCTTGCCGGAGACGGCAGGAAGATACACCCGGCGTTGGGTGATAAATGGTGTATGGCGGAAGAGAAAAAGGGGTTCCGGGATCTTGTTATGATGTGCCGTTTTGCCGCCAATGGTTATCCTGAACTTTACTGGGAGGAGTGCCGGCCGGTACCGGAAACAGACGGGTGGTTTGAAAATGTATGGCACAGTTTTGTAAAACGGAATAAAGCAGGAATGGTGAAAAATGGCTGAATTTTGTGATTTCAGTATTTTGCGGGAATTACGCAAAAGAGAGAATATGAGTATTGCCGATTTATCTGCCCGGAGCGGGATCTCTGCCAGTGTTATTTCCAAGCTGGAGCGTAATTGCAACAGTGCGGAAATCGATACACTTTACCGCATTGCAAAAGTCTTCGGAATGACGCTTTCCGACTTTGTCTCTCTGGCAGAGAACCGTACATCCCACTGCGTGGAGGCCAGGAACTATATTTCCGGGGATTTTGAATTTTCCCGTGTGGATTACGGTAATATGCGCTGTATGCATGCGGCGGCTGTCAAAGGGGCGAAACTTTCAACTCCTGAACTTCACCGGGATGATTATGAGTTGTGCTGGGTGACCAGAGGTGCAATAAGTTTTTCACTGCCTGACGAAAAATATGTATTGAAACAGGGTATGTCTGTACAGTTCGATGCTTTGCTGCCCCATACTTATGAGGTTCTTGAAGATGCGGAGATCATAATTGTACATTTGCGTAAGGAGAAAAGATTTTGATTATGGCTGGAGATTTTAAAAAGATAAGTTCTTTTAAAAATGCCGGAGAACTTGCCGCTTATTTGAAAGAGGAAAATATAAATATCGGTCTTGTGCCTGAACTCCCTCCTCCCGGTGATCTTGCTCTTGCCCGGCCGCTATCTTACAAGGGCAGAACCATCGGAAACCGCTGGGCAATATTGCCCATGGAAGGTTGGGATTGCAATCCGGACGGTTCGCCCGGTGAACTCACCCGCCGCCGCTGGTTCAATTTTGCCGCAAGCGGAGCCAAACTTATTTACGGTACCGAAGCCGCCGCAGTTATGCATTCCGGCAAAAGCAATCCTGCTCAACTTATGGCAATACCGGAAACAGAAAAGTCCCTGCGTGAACTTTGTGACGGGATGCACAAAGTTCATAAGGCAAAATACGGCAGGGATGATGATCTGGCGATCGGGTTGCAGTTGACGCACTCCGGGCGTTATTCCCACCCGGATGAACCCCATATCCTGAAACCCAGGACAGCGTATGCACATCCGCTGCTGGACAGAAAATTCGGCTGTTCTGCCGCTGATGTGGTCAGCGATGAGGAGGTTCAGGATATAATCAAACACTTTGTACAGGCAGCTGTCGTGGCACAAAATGCCGGATTTGATTTTGTTGATATCAAGCATGCCCACGGGTATCTTGCCCATGAATTGCTTTCGGCTGTTGACCGTCCCGGCCGTTACGGCGGATCTTTTGAAAACAGAACAAGGTTTTTCAGGGAGGTGGCAGAAGGGATCCGGAAAGCTGCTCCCGGGTTGGATATTTCCGTGCGCTTGAGCCTTTTTGATATCATGCCCTTTGAAAAAGGGGAAGACGGCAGGGGGCGCCCCATGGCATGGGACAGAGAGATTTATCCTTATGCTTTCGGCGGCGACGGTTACGGGGTGGATATGGATTCTGATTTACAGGAGCCTGCGGCTTTTATCAAACTTATGCAGGAATACGGTGTCGGAATGATTTGTGCCACTATTGGCAGTCCCTACTATAATGTACACATGCAGCGTCCGGCATATTATCCTGTTTCTGACGGGTATCAGATACCGGAAAATCCACTGTACAATGTTTCCCGGCATTTGAAGGCGGTACGCAGGATCAGGGAATTGTGTCCTGATATTCTTGTGGTCGGTTCCGGGTATACCTGTTTACAGGAATTCCTGCCCAACGCCGCCGAGTATGCGGTAAGCAATGGAGAAACTGATTTTGTCGGGATAGGGCGGATGGTGCTGTCTTATCCGGATATATGCGACGATATATTAAACGGCAGACCACTTGACCGTTGCCGCATCTGCCGTACCTTTGGGGATTGTACCAATGCCCCACGTGCCGGAATGGTGTCCGGGTGTTATCCGCTGGACAGGCATTACAGGATGATGCCGGAGGCTGAGTTGTTGAAAAAATTAAAGAAAGAGCAGAATAAATAACAGGCAGGAACTATGATTTACTTTTTTGCTGACAACCATTACGGAGTACATCCCGGCAGGGAAATATTCACCCATCTCCCGGAAGAATACAGAAGAGAGATAAATTTTTCGGAAGATGATTGGCACATATTGGAAAATTCTCCATGGGAGGAAAACTGTTCGCTTCTTATTCTGAACTTTATCGGCGGGACATGCGGTATGCCGCATCCCGGCTGCGGGGCGGAGGAGAGGGTCAGAAGGTATCTGGAAAATGGCGGCAGTATTTTGCTTTTGCATGGCGCAAGTGCCGCATTCTGGCAATGGGACTGGTGGCGCGCACTGCCTGGTGAACGCTGGGTGCGGCCGGATGACCCTGACGGCATGGATCCATCGGTACACCCTGTTGATGCCTGCCGTATCGTGCGTTCCAAAAGCCGTCATCCGCTGGCGGCAAAACTTGCAGAAATGGATTTGCCGGAGGATGAAATATATACGGAACTGGAGAACACCTGTCCGGTCTCCATTATTATGGAAACCCGTGCTGCCGGGATGACAAGTATTCAGTGTTGCGAGGCAGTTACACCCTGGGGCGGGAGGATCGTAAGTTTTATTCCCGGCCATAAACCGGAGGTGACTTCAAGTGAAGTATTTATCCGTAATGTAACAGTGTTGATCGATTATCTTACAAAAGGTAAAAAATCATGAAAAAATTTAAAGCAGTTTTTTTACAGCAGGAACCTTCAAGCGGTAACATTGACTATGTATATTCGCCGGAACAGAAAGCAGTCATCGCCGGAATAAGTGATCTTTACGACGGTGTTGCCGGGCCGGAAGATATTGCGGCAGGCAGGTTAAAGGGGGTGGAGGTCATCTTTTCCACATGGGGTATGATCAATTTTACTCCGGAACAGTTGGCTGCCATGCCCGGCCTTAAAGCTGTATTCTATGCTGCAGGGGCAACAGATTATTTTATCCGTCCCCTTCTGGCGTCAGGAATACATGTATACAGTGCATGGCGTGCCAATGCGATACCTGTTGCCGAATTTTGCGTTGCCCAGATTTTGCTGGGAATGAAGGGATATTTCCGGGCATCCAGAGAGTTGACCGGTCCCGGCAGATTCAATCATTCACTTGCCGGGTGCGGCAATTACGGCGGCACAGTTGCTCTTATCGGGGCAGGGGCGATTTCAGCCAAAGTACAGGAATTACTGAAAAATTTCAATCTTAACGTAACAGTTGTACCTTCCCGGAAAGAAAATCGTACGGTTTCGCTGGAAGAAGCCTTTGCCCGTGCCAATGTTGTCAGTAATCATCTGCCTGACAGAGATGACAACGCCGGGGTCCTGGATGGAAAACTTTTCCGCTCCATGCCGGAGGGTGCAGTATTTATTAATACCGGCAGAGGCAGACAGGTCAACGAAGCAGAACTTATACAGGTGTTGAAAGAACGTTCCGATTTGACGGCTTTGCTTGATGTGACATATCCGGAACCGCCAGCAGAGGGATCTGAACTCTACTCGTTGCCCAATGTTGTACTGTCGCCGCATATCGCCGGATCGATAAATGACGAGGTTCACCGTATGGCGGATTATATGATCGACGAATACAAACGTTTTGCTGCCGGTGAAAAGTGTCTTCATGAGGTCAATGAATCAATACTGATAACTTCAAAGAGGTAAAAGATGGATACATATACTTATACAGGTTACGGCAGAATGAGTTCAGAGCCGTTAAAAGGATTTGTGGAAACAAATGATCATATACCGCAGATGAAATACGATCTTTCCCGGCATCCTTTTTTTACGGAATGGCGTGATCCGGCAAGCGGGGCAGTGAGTTATATTCTTACTGAACGTGTCGCTCCGGTTCAGTTCAGTTTTTATTTCACCAATACAAGTGTCAGCAGTGACGGGGAATATCTGTGGTTCTATGTTGCTTTCCCGCCTGCACCGGGGCTGTTTCTTGCCCGTGTCGCTCTTGATCCGG
>JAZSGI010000073.1:0-5682 GCA_045532655.1 Victivallaceae bacterium | reverse complement strand
CTCCGACTTACGCTTTGAAGGTGATCAGGTGGGGTGGTATGCTTACCATGCCGCGATCAGAATATTGGCCGGGAACAAAGTATCTGCCGCGTGTACGCAAAAGTGAAAGACCCAATGGCAAGGCACCGGCTCCGCCGCTTGTTTCAATGACGACATCTGCTCCGTCACCTCTGCCCATTGCTGCAGCTCTGTTGTTGACTGCATCAGCAAGCTGTTCGCCTGTAACGGAACGGAAATCATAAAATTCATCTGCGCCCAACTGCATAGTCAATGTTTGCCGGGTAGCGTTGGCTGAAGAGCCGGAAACGATCACGTGGCAACCGTGTGCTTTGGCGTAAGCTGTTGCAAAAAGCCCCAATGAACCGTTGCCTTGGATCACGACCAGCTCACCGGCTTTCAAGCCGCCACCATATTCACAGGCTCTGATGACTGTCGGGCCGCCGCACGGAAAAGCTGCGGCAGCAAAAGGGTTCACCGATTCCGGAAGTTTGACGATATTTTTTACCGGGGAATAAAGGTATTCGGCGAAGCCTCCGTGAAAATGAGGAAATTCAGCCGGATCTTTGACATATGTTACTCCAAAATTCAGACAGCTTGCGGTTTCGCCTCTTTCGCAATTCAGGCATTTTCCGCAGGGAATCGCAACACAGGAAATCACATTATCACCCACAGCAAGTGCATTGCCGACGGCATCAACAGCATTATCTTCTGCCAAAGCATCTATTTTGCCAATGAATTCATGACCTATGATCAAATCCATATCAGGCATACCGAGTCTGCCTTCATGAATATGCACATCGGTTCCGCAGATACCACTGGAAATAAGCTCCAATGCTGCATGACCGGCTTGCGGCGGGGTTACTTCAAATTCACGGATGTCAAAATTTTTTTTCACACCTTTGAATACTGCGCACTTTTTTTGCATTTTTACTGTTCCTTTCGGTTGTTGGTTTGTCTTTTACGGTATATATTATACACCTGAATGAGTTGAAAATAAATGGCTGATTCTGCATTTTTTTATACAATACTGCAAAAAAGGGTGTAAAATGAGTAAAATAACCGGTTTTACATACAGTCAGGCGATATCCGGCTTGTCTTTATTGACGGCAATGTATATTGAAAATTCCTTTCATAATCCGGGTACTAATAATTGTTATTTTGCAGATGACTGGGTGTTGGATTACAGCTGCAGTTGTCTGGGAGAATTCAAAGTTGCCGGTCTTGACTGGTTGCCCCGTAAAGCAATGACTGCTCATCTTTATCCGCCGGGAACAATTTACCGGGAACACTATTGCGGGGAGAGCGGGACAAACTGTTATTTTATCTTTCACGGGGACTGTGATTTCTTGCGGAATCTTGCGGATAATCCTGCAGGATTTGCGGAAATAGCAGATCCGCGGGGCGTACTGCTGAAATTTATAAAAGAAGGTGCGGAGGCTGCGGCTTCCGGGCAGAGCGGATATTGGCGCAGCTGTATGAGTTTTGCTGCAGCGATGGACGTGTTGGTCAATCATGTGCGGCGTGAGGAGGCGAGTTGGCGATTCCGGGTTGATTCAGCCGGTCGTGCTGCAGGGTACTGCCGCAAAGCTCTTGATTTTATGGAAAAAAATTACATGAGTACTCTTTCGGTAAAAGATATAGCTTCTGCCTCCGGCTGCAGTGAGTCGACCCTGGCGCATGAATTCAAAAAAGAGTATCATGAAACTGTCATGAACCGCCTGCAGAAGATCCGTATAGAACAATCATTGCCGCATCTGCTGCATGGTGTGAATATTCAGGAAGCAGCAGAGCTTTCCGGGTTCAGTAATGAATTTTATTATTCACGGGTTTTCCGCAGGATAATGGGGGTGCCGCCTGGAGTTTACCGTAGTACAAAAGATATCATTTGATGTACAGCATGGTCGGTTTTTGGGGCTGTTGATAGTACTATCTGTTCAAATATACACAAATTTTGTGGCAATATCCATTGTTTTTCAGCGTTTTACAAGTATATTTTGCGGTGTTGTATTTTATCGGTCTTGTGACGTTGAAAGGATAGCGTAATGAAAAAAATAAAAGCAGTGAATCTGAAAACCAATAATATGGTCAATCCCATAGGGATAAACGGTGATCGTCCGGAGTTTTCGTGGCAGATCGCCAATGCCTGCGGGCAGAGTGCATGGCAGATCAAATGTGCTGCCAGTGCAGAGTTGCTTGCCGCCGGTGAATTGCTGTGGGATTCAGGCAAGGTTGAATCCCCGGTAATGGCAGCGCATTTGTATGGCGGACCGGAGCTGAAGAGCGGTGACAGTATCTTTTTCAAGGTGCTGCTCTGGGATGAAAACGGTAACGAAGGCGACTGGAGCGAAACTGCTTTCTGTGAATGTGGTATGCTCAGCAATCAGGATTTCAAAGCCTGTTGGGTGGGTTTTCCTGCCGGGTGGGGTGGTAATGCTATTTATTTCCAGCGTAACTTCAATCTGGATAAAAAGCCCGGAAAAGCAAGATTGTATGTTTCGGCAAGCTGCTGTGTTGCTTACTGCAACGGTGTCAGATTGGGCGGCAATGCTGTTCTGCAGCCTGCACAGACTGATTTCTGCAAAAGTGTCCATTATACGACCTATGATGTTACAGATTGCGTGAAAGAGGGCGAAAACATTCTGGCTTTTCATGTAGGTTCCGGCTGGTACGGTGCTCCTGTATTGCGGTACAGGCTTGATGCCGACGGCAAAGAAATCACATTGTGCCGGATGGGGGATCTGCCCAGGGTTTTGCGTTCACCTGTCTACCGCAACAGTATCTTTGGCGGCGAGGAATTCGACGCCCGCAAAAGTATCGGCAGCGGATGGATGACCTCCTTTGATGCATTTCCGGCAGTCCGCAATGCTTTCCGTATTTCCGGACCTGCAGGTGCGCCGAGAGGTTTGGAGGAAGAGCCCATCACCGTTCAGGAAGAAATAAAGCCTGTCTGCTGGGAAAAAATCGGCGAAAACCGCTATACTGTAGATTTCGGCAGAAACTTTTCCGGATGGTGCCGTCTGAAAGTCAAGGCTCCAGCTGGTACAGATATCAAAATGCTTTTTTCTGAGTTCCGTTACGGGGATAAAACTGCAAATCAGGAAAATCTCCTCGGTGATGAAGCTATTGACAGATACATTGCTGCAGGAACCGGCGACTGGGAGGTTTTTGAACCGGATTTCACATACCACGGTTTCCGTTATGTTGAGGTTCAGGGGTTGCCCGGCGAGTTTACTGCGGATACTCTTACCGGTATCGTCTGTCGTACCAACTGCCGTCTTGCAGGGGATTTCCAGTGCAGTGACGAGCTGGTGAACAAAATCTTTACTATGATCAAGCGCACCGAAGAGTGCAATCTTTTCTCCGTGCCGACAGACTGTCCCCAGCGTACTGAACGCATGGGGTGGCTGAATGACGTTATGGCACGCAACGAAGGTGCTCTTTTCCTCTTCGATGAATCCAATCTTATGACCAAATGGCTGAACGATATTGCTGAAGCTCAGGATGCTGAAACCGGCGAGGTTCCCATGACAGCTCCGTTTTACTGGTCATTTGAAGACAGCGATCCGGTAAGTTCAAGTTTTATTGAATCTGCATGGAACAATTATATTTTCTACGGCAAAAGCGAACAGCTTTACCGGCTTTATCCCGGTTTCCGTAAATGGATCGACCGCATGGTTTCCCGGTGCAATGGTGAATATATCATGCGCCATGATGTAATAGTCGGTGACTGGTGTCCGCCGGTGGAATTCAACAACGGCCATGACAGTCCCCACAACTTTACTGTGCCGGATGCGGTTGTTTCCACTGCTCTTATGCACTATGCTGTAACTATCCTGAGCCGTATTGCCAAAGTCACCGGCCGTAATGATGAAGCTGTGGAACTGGATACTCTGGCTGCAAATATTTTCAATGCTTTCCGCAAGGAATGGCGTTGCGCCTCCGGACGCCTGCAGCCCGAAAGCCAGTCGGCATACGCCTATGCTATCTTCTGCGGACTCTTCACTGATGACGAAAAACAGATTGCGGCTGACCGCCTTGCTGAACTTTTTGCGGTAAACGGTTATAAGCATACCACCGGTAATATCGGAACAAAATATCTTGTGGAAGTCCTCTCTGCTTACGGATATATCGAATATGTCTGGAAGTTGATCTCTTCCAGTGATTATCCCGGCTGGGGCTTCATGATTGCCAACGGCGCAACCACTATGTGGGAACGCTGGGAGCTGCGCGAAGGCGAAGGCATGAATTCCCACAATCACCCGATGCTCGGAGCTCCGCTGGCATGGTTCTTTAAATATCTTGCCGGTATCAAGGTCAAAGCAAGCAGTATCGGTGCGGATAGTGTTGAATTGTCACCGTGTTTTGTCAAAGCTCTTGACTATGCCGGGGCTGTTTATGAATCACGTTCCGGTAAGTATTCTGCCAAATGGCACCGTGAAGGCGAAAAAGTCATATTTGACTTTGAGATACCTGCCGGATGTAATGCTGATGTCAGAATGGCAGATGGTTCTGTGAAAAACTACACTGCCGGGGTCTATCAGCTGACCTACTGAACAAACTGATAAATGATACAACGGGATCTGTGCAAGATCCCGTTTTTTTTTGCGTGAAAATGCCGGGAAAAGACCGGAATGTTATTTTTTGAGACAAAAAGACAAAAAAAATACGATTCAGCAAATGATTTTCCCGGAAAGGAACGATATATTTATACCGTTATCAGTTTAAGCAAAACTAAAGGAGTCCATACCATGAATCTGCGACAGGAAAGACAGCTTGCAAAATATATGGCAACTGACGGTGCCTTTTTCAGGGGCAATCAATATCTTATGATGCGTGATGCAGCCCTGTATCGTACCTGGCACAGCAGGAAATGCTGGAACCGTAATACATACGAGATGCAGGCCGGGATAGTTTATGATCTGCTGGACAACCTTGAACAGATATGGGAGGAGGATACTCCTCTGCAGGGCAGACACTGTTTCTGGGACTACCGTATGTTTGATGCTCTCCGGGATGATGTGCCGGAAGAGTTGAAAAAAGAATATCTGGAAAAAAACGGAATCACTGCTTCCCTTGATGAAGTAAAAAAACTTGTGTGGCACTTTACCAATTACGTTTCGTGCGGGGCATCCGGTGACGGTACAGGATTCGGGTTCAATGATACACAAGCCGGTTTTATCGGCTATATGGGGACCCACAGGGCAAGTGTGGGGGGCGGCTGGATCACCAACCATTCTGTCAGGGGGTATGATATTCTGCTGGCAAAAGGCTTCGGCGGACTGGAAGCGGAAGCGGAGGAAGAGCTTTCCCGTTATCCTTTCGGCAGTGTCGAATACATTGAAAGGGATGCATTCCTCTGTGCCATGAAAACCATGTGCCGGGCAGGGATGCTGCTGGGCAGAAAACTTGCAAATTTGGCAGAGGAGAACAACAGACCGGATATCGCTGCAAATTGTCTTGCTGTTGAAAATGGTGCTTTTTCGCTGGCTTCTGCCGTGCAGCTGCTGTGGATCGGGCACATTCTGGCGGTTGCAGATGACGGGTTGAATGCCAATTCCATCGGCCGCCTTGACCGGATACTCTGGCCGTATTATCAGATGGACGTGGCGGCAGGCAGGAGTGATGATGCGGCGGCACATGAACTTATGGTGGATCTTGCCATAAAACTTTATCAGGATTACG
>JAZSGI010000106.1:0-2132 GCA_045532655.1 Victivallaceae bacterium | reverse complement strand
AATAGCCCAGGTCTGGCCCATGGTCAGAATTGGAACATGGTCAACTATTTCATGTTGAGATGCTGCCCGGAGCAGCTCAATTCGTTTATCATACAGTGCAGATTTATCCATCGATATTCCTCCTGTTATGCGGTTGCCCACTCGCGACAAATTCTTACAGTATCCTGGGGATTGTGCGCCCATGCATCGGCACCGACTTCCTCACAGACAGAAGCACTGACAGGGCAGCCACCAATGATAACCTTCACATCCAGACCTTCCTCGTGCAAAGCCCTGACAGTTGCACCCATAGAAACGATAGCCAGTGTAAGCACACCACTGAGCGCGACGATTTTGATATTCTCGTTCTTGGCGGTTTCCACAATTTTTGCAACAGGAGTGTCGATGCCGAGATCCAGCACATCAAATCCGGCAGCATCCAGCATGGAACGAACAATGTTTTTGCCGATATCGTGCAGATCGCCTTCGACAGTGCAGAGGATGACCTTGCCCAGACCAGAACCGGTTTCACCGGCCAGCGCAGGCTTCAGAATTTCAACGGCCTGCTCCATCAGTTCGCCAGCAAACATCAGATCAGCAAGGAAATACTCCTTCTCTTCAAACAGCTTGCCGACAATATCCATGCCCTTCTGACAGGCTTCCATGGCTTCTTTTGCCTGAGAGCCGCCATCTGCCATGACTTCGTTCAGCATTTCAATCATGAGCTCTTCGTCCAGTTCGCCGACGGCATTTGCCAATTTTTCAAAATCCATAGTGATATCCCTCCTGATCCTAATTAGAAAAAACAATAAAGGTGCAGCGTATTTCTGCACCTTTATTGTAGTAAATGACTATATTTTTGTCTATTTCTTGTTTCAATGGTATGTTACGTTCAACGTAACAACTCTTGCGATTGAAAGACATTGATAGCACTGTTGATGAATTTCTTTTTGTAAGTATGGCGGTTTTCCGGAAGATACGCAAGGCACACTTCCCAGTATTCCTCCAGATCTGGGATTTCAAAAATCTTGAAATTGTCATGCTCCACAAGAGCAAAAAGCTCGCTCATAATGGAAATAGATCTGCCTCGAAGCAATTCCAGAGTCACAGCTATAGGATCCCGTACAATTTTCACCTGCGAAGCTGGAATCTGCAGATGATTCAAAACTCTTTGGACCTTTTCCCAGTAGCCTTCATAGATACCGTCAGCCATCACAACAATACGCTGTGCCCGAATTTCATCAGCGGTCAGAGTTAGTTTTCCATATAGCGGATGATTTCGCGAAAGAAGAATTTGTGGGGTAAAGCGAAGGAACGGAACGAACTTTATATCCTTGGCTTTCTCCAGATCTTTTGCTACAGAGACAGCAAAAATCAAATCAAAACGTTTTTCCAGCAATCCATTTATGACTTCAGGCGGATCCACCCTAGATACTTCCAGTTCAATCTCGGGGTAGTTTTCTTCAAAATGCCGAATAACAGGAAGAAGATAAGCGGAACTTGGAAGAAAATTTCCGTCTCCGATCCGAAGCGTCCGGAATTGCGATGTTTGTACACTGAAAGCCTCCCGAAGAAGCGTCTGTAACTGGGACTCTAATTCAGGAAGACCTTTGGCAAGCTGCACGCCGGCATCAGTGAGAAAAATACGCTGCTTATGTCTGGTAAACAGCATAATTCCCAGCTGCCGCTCCAACGTAGCTATATTTCTGCTAACCGAAGCGGTTGTCATATGTAACTGCTCCGCAGCTTTGCTTAAATTTTCGTATTTTGCAGCTGTCATGAAGATTTCAAGCTGCTGGAATGTAATTCCAGAAAGCGGATACAAGCCCATAGCAACAGCGTCCTTTCTACGATTTGTTAAGCAAAGCTGCTTTCTTGCGGTAGTTACGTTGCTCCGAAAAACAGCTTTCTTGTATAAATTATAGTATAAAAACTTGTAAAATGCAAGGATGTGATAACAAACTTAGCTGCGAATGATATCTAAGTGACACGCTTTTATGATACTTGCATCCTATTTTTAATAAACATTCATACTGAGGGTCTGCAGTGAATGGTAAGCTACATCAGGTTTTCGCATTAAATCTGATATTTAATCATTAAGTTTTCAATCGTTTGGATCACGCCTTGTCCCAAAGCACGGTTCGTAAATTGCT
>JAZSGI010000018.1:0-40436 GCA_045532655.1 Victivallaceae bacterium | reverse complement strand
TTTTTCCCCGCAAAACAGTTTACATAAAAGTTTTTATGCAAACTTGTTGATGGTCATCAGCAAGCGATGATACTCACGGTGTGGGTATTATCGGAGTTGATGAGCCATGCTTTCTTTTCGCCGTTATCGGCTGACCAGAGGATATCATCGATACCGTCGCCGTTGTAATCGCCGATTGCGTCGAGGGTAAATCCTTCCATTTCGCTGGTGGAACCGAGGGAGGTGAAGAACTTATCGGTACCTGCGGCGCTTTCCTGCCAGTAGCCGACAAGGCCGTCTTTGTGGGTCCACAGGAGTTCGCTCTTGCTATCGCTGTCGAAGTCTCCGATTCCGGCAAAGGTCCAGTCGGCGGCACCTGCGGCGAGGCTGACCCACGGATTGGCACCTTCTTGGGCGCTGCTTGCCCAGTAACCGATTTCCTGACTGGCGGAGTTCATCCAGACAACGTCGTCTTTGTTATCGCCGTCCATATCGGAGAGGCCGATAACATTCCAATTTGCGGCATCGGTACCGATACCGCCGAGGGAGGAAGTCTGTTTGAAGGAGCCGTCGTACTGGCTTTCAAAGGCGGCGTATTCAACAAAGGCATCGGCAACTTTATTGCCATCTTTGTCGAAGGCTTCAGCATGGGCTTTGCTGGCAATGATATCATCGATACCGTCTCCGTTGACATCGCCGATTCCGGCGAAGGTCCAGCCGGTCATATCCATTTCAAGAGCTTCCTGGCTGGCGGCAAACTTGCCTTCTTTATAGCTCATGAAGAGGGCTTCGATTTCGCCGGTGGTTTCGTTCTGAATCAGAACGTCGGCAATATTGTCTTCGTTGAAGTATCCGGTTCCGAGAACTTTCCAGCCGTCTTCAATAATACCCACAGCGGCATTCTTGAATTCGCCGGTGACTTTATCGGCAGCGGCAGAACCGAGAACCTTGAAGACAGGATCAGTTGCAACAATGGCATCGCTCTTGGCATCGCCGTCGAAGTCATTGACTACTGCGGCCTGTTCGGCAACAGGACGGACGACCTTGACAGAGAAGTCGGTCTGGGAAACTTTCTGGTTACCGGCGGCATCGATGGCAGTGACCTTGACAGCGTAATCGCCGTTGGCAAGATCTTTCAGATCCATGGAGGTGACGGAACCGTCGAAATAACTCTTTTCGCCGTTGACATCAACAATGTAACCGGTAACAGCAAAGTTGTCGCTTGCGCCCCAGCTGATGGTGACATCGTTGGCTTTTTTGTCGGCATCGACTGCAGAAACCTCGGCACCGGCAACCTTGACATTGAACTTGGGTGCGGTGTAATCAACGATTTCCACCTTGTAATCATCGGCGATCTGTACAGTGTTGTACTTATCGCTGACAAAGACATCAACAGTGATGTTGTCATAGGTGGGAATTGAAGCGAGGGCGAATTTGACACCGTTGGCATTGCTGCTGGTGACAACATCAACAAGTTCACCGTTGTTGTAAACTTCAACGGAGTAAACCTTGTCGCCTTCGCCGCCTTCGGCGGTGCAGTTGAGGGTGAAGAGGTAATCTTCGCCGACACTCTGGGCATAACCGGTGACTTCGCCGGAAAGTTTGGCGATCACAGCGTCCTGAGTGATCTTTATACCGGCAGTATCCTCAACAACACTGTAAACATTTTTGCCGTCGTTGAATTTGCCGTTCACAACATCAAAACCGTTGACGGAGGTGATTGCGCCGGAAACTCTGACGTCGCCGGTGAGGACATAACCGCCAGCGGTAAGATCAGCACCGGTAATTGCCAGATCACCTGCAACTGTGATGATGTCAAAGTTGGTAAAGGCGTTGGCGTTGATGGTGAGGTCGCCGTTGGCAACGATCTTGCTGTCGATAGCGGCATCAACGGTGACGGAGGTGTTGGTAAGAACAGTTCCGCCTGCCAGTGTGATGAGTTCACCATTGTACTTGGTAATATTGAGGGTGGAAGCTCCGCTGACAGTGAAGGTACCTTTATTGGTAAATGCAGCAGTGCTTACAATACCGCTGTTGACATAAACTTCAGCACCGGCACTGATGGACATAGAAGTTGAGGCATTAACAGTTGAATTGTTAACGGTCAATTTGACACTCTTGCCGTCTGCTTCATAGATTTCCAGATTACCGGCATTAAGAACAGATTTGTTCTGCAGAGTGAAATCTGAGTTACCACTCCTGTAGCTGCCGCCGTAACTGCCGATAGTGGTGTATGCACCGGTAGTCCATGTTGAATTATCAACAACTACCACGGAATCACCGGCGAAATAGCTATTGACACTGCTGTTTTTGAGAGTGCTGTCGGAAACATTGACTGTACCGCGGAAGAATCCGTAACTATAGCTGAAATCGGCGTTGGTGATATTCATCACAGAGTTTTCAAATTCACCGACCTGTCCACCGTTAAAGGTAGTTCTGTCTGCATCGGCACTACCGATATTGACAACAGTTTTTGCGCCGTCCATGTTCTTGGTCAGGAAGTTGCTGTTGGTGAATTCACCGGTGATATTGGTGGTGATGTCGCCAGCCTGATAGGCATTATATCCGGCACTGAAAATTCCGGTAACGGTATTGTCGCCAACCCAGTTATTGACACCGGAAACGACATCTACAGCACCGCCGATATAAGAATCAGTCAAAGTTGTGGTGCCATTAACCAGAATTGCATTGCCGGAAAGTTTACCGACATTGATGGAGCTGTCGCCGGTAACGGTGATGGCACCGTCATTCTTCACAGCCACAGTGCCTTCGGCATCACGGCTTTCGACAGTAAAGCGGGAACTGTTGATATCGATTGTACCGTCAGCACCGACATTTACAGACTGTCCATTGGCCCCGGCGAAGACGACAGTTGAACCGTTCTTGATATCCAGAACAGCTTTTTTACCAGCAACAGTACCGATATTCATGCCTTTTGAACTGTTGTAATTGTAGTTGGCACCGTTGCTGGCGATAATTTCTTTACCAACATACATGGTGGCATTGTCAACAGTGATCTGGGCGGCCTTGCCGACGCGGTCGGCATCGGTGTTGTCACGGCCGGAATAATCCTGACCGGTCAGGTGCAGAGCAGCGGTTTTGAAAGTGGCACCATTCTGAACGGTAACGAGACCGTTTCCGTAGATATTGGTCTGCCAGGTGGCAGTGACTTCGGGAGCAGCTTCGGGAGCAGCTTCGCCCTGGGCATCATCACCGATAGTGATATAGCCCATGGTGGTCATCTGCATGGTGTAGACATCGCTGTCGCCTTTGATATTGATGGCACCGTTATAGTAGGATTTGACAATACTGTTGCCGCCGGCATCATTGACATAGGAATCATTGACATTGATAACTGCATTCTGACGGGCATCCAATTCAGGGATCAGAATGTCGGCATTGTCGATATTGACAGTAGCATTGGTGAAAGTGACCACAGGCAGTGCATGATCAGGAGCAGTACCGGAGATAGAGAATTCGATATTTTTGTCGAAATCGATTTCAGTCGTGACTTCGCTGGCGGTACTGTTCACGACAACGATTTCTGCACCGTTAGCAACATTTGCAAGAGCATCTTTGGCAGTTGCGAAAACATTGACACCATAGGTCATGACACCTGCGCCGTAGAAGGCATCTACAGCAGCCTGATCGGTCATGGTGCTGTTGATATAGATAACACCGACGGGAGCGGTGAAGGTTTTTTCGATGTCATCTGCTGCAACACCATTCTTTTCGGCATAATCCTTGGCGGCAGTATAATCGGTGAAATATTCACCATTGACCTTGGCAACGATCGCTTCGGGGGAGGTGTAGGAATAGACACCCGCGGCTTCATCGTATACAACAGAGCCGGTAACACCGGTGGTCTGATTCTGAACCTGATTGACGAAAGAATTGAGAGCCTTTCCGGCGGCTTCTTCATCATTACAGGCAACGGTGTATTCGATTTTGATATTGCCGTCGGCATCTTTGGTTTCAGTTGCGATACAGAGAGCACCGGTTTGAGCAGAAGATGCGCTGTAGGCATCGCCGCCCAATGCAATTTCATCGGTGATATCGGTGTTATCGGCGCCGGCAGTAACAGTAACGTTTTCTGCCTTGCAGTTGGTCATCTCAACAGCAGTACCTTTCTCGTTGTGCCAAGTACCGGAAATCAGACCGACTTCATCTGCATCTGCATCATCGCAGGAAATTTTGACATTTTCAACAACGATGTTTTCAAAATTGTTCTGATAATGGGCAATACCGACAATACCGCCGATATCGCAGGTGGAACCGGAAACATTGATGTTGGAGTAAACATCCTTGACAGTGTGACCGCCTTCACCCATGAAACCGATAACGCCGCCCACATAGGTGCGGTAGTTTTCGGAATCGGCACGGACATAACTGGTATCATCCACATCAACAGTGATGCCGGTCCAGTTGGCATAGGCATTCTTGCCGCCGACACCGCCCACATAGGCGTAGCCGTTGACTTCAACATGACCGGTCACGGTGATATTGGTATACTTGCTGGTATAGGGAGTACCGGCAACGACACCAACGTCAAGATAACCGGAAACATTGGCATTTTCAATAGTGAGATTTTTGATCTCGCCGTTCTGGGTAACCCCGAAGAAACCGACATCGCTTTTGCTGCCGGTGATTTTCAGGTTGGAAATGGTTTTGCCGTTACCGTCAAAAGTACCATTGAAACTGAAACTGTTACTTTTGCCGATGGGGGTCCATTCTTCGTTACCGAGATCAATGTCATTGGCGAGAGTGATCGTCCAGCCACTGAAATTGTTGGCGGAGGCACCACCAATGGTATTGCTGTTGACGGCATCGCGGAATGCCTTCAACTCGGCAAGATCATTGATCTCCCAGGTTTTTGCTGTTGTGTCGTAAGCCATAAAATTTTCCTTTCTTTATTTAGTTTGTTATGGCACGGAAACTATTAAAAACAAAACAACAAAAGCCCGTTCCGTACTTTTGCACAGAACCGGCGGTAAAAATTTCTGTTGTTTTATTTTCCACTCTATACATAAGTTATATACTCAAAGTCTGAAAAAGCAGACCCGTTTCCGGGATCCGTGGAAATGCGGTCTGCAATATCCCTCACGCAGATAAGTAAATACACGCCTGACTTTTGCTTTGATATAAGACCCGACGGAAATCACTAAATGGGCGAAACGGACAATGGCGTTGGCGGCAACAGAAAAACTTTCGCAGATGGGATCGTCCGTCCTCAAGACAGTATCATCATGACACTGCGAAGCAGGCAGAAACACCTGATATCCGCAAGGACTCAGTGCCGCCTTGACGGAAACGGAAATATCCGTCCCCGGCTCGAATGCATTTACCCAAGTACAACCACCCCCGGAAATCCCCCCGGCTGACCATGTACTTTCCGTAAAAATCATAATTTTGAACGACTTTTTTTCAGGTAACAACACAAAAAAATTGTGAACATTTGGGTTACTATAGCATATAAATTACATAATTGCAAATTATTTTATCAAAAAAATTTAAGATGCAGTATAAAAGAGTTATGAGTAAAGAGTTATGAGTAAATATTTACCGTACATACCGCAAAAAAGCTCCGCCACGGCATATACCGCAACGGAGCTTGCCAGAAACAGTGTCAGATAAAATTATCTGATTTCTTTGTAGTCATCATTGACCATGTGATCAAGAGCCTCAATGCGTTCAACACGGTCGGCACGGTCACTGTCCAGCCCGTACTGCTGGAAGAACATGTTGCCAACACGGCTGTTCATACCTTTGTTCACGCCTTTGAGAATACCCTGCAATTCTTCGGCAGTGGCTTCGTCGATCTTGTCATCGGGGCTTGCGTATTCCACAGTGGCAATGAGCACCAGCTGTGACTGCTTGATGGATTCGCTCTCGGTGGAGAAGAGACGGCCGATAACCGGAAGATCCTTCAGGAAAGGCAGGCCGGTAGTACCGCGGACAGATTCGGACTTGCGGATGCCGCCGATAACAAATTCCTGGGGTTCATAACCGATCTGCACGGTGGTGGAGGTTTCAGAACCGCTGCGGCGGGCTGAACCGTCAGAGTTCCAGCCGAGAAGGGAGTTGCCTTCAAGATCGAATTTGACCTGGGCAGCCTTGCCGGTAACAACAGGGGTGACCTGCAGCTGGAACTGGAAGCCGTCGGTGACCATAGGGTATTGCAGCCAGCCGTGAATGATGCCGGGAGCAGAATCTTTGGTGTCCCATTTATAGTTGTAATATGTACCTTCCACAACAGTTCCGTCTGCCTTGACATAGCCGGTAAGATACTTGCTCAGAGCAGAGGTCATTGTATCAGCCTGGGTTGCTGTCGGATAAATGGGAGTACCATCCTGCATCTTACCGATGGGTTTGCTCAGTGCAGCTTTAGCCACGGCATCTGCGTAGGTGAAGGTGGTGGTCTGGGTTCCCATCATGCGGCGGGTATAACCGGACGGCACGATATAGGCGGCCACGCCCAGATCTTTATACATCTGCTGCAGTTCAGCCAGAGGCATGATCTTAGTGGTGTTTTCCCGGAGAATGGTATCGGGATTGGGGAGTGTGTAGGCGAATTCAGTGGTTCCTTCGGCAATGGACTGTGCGCCTTCGATATAATAGGTGCGATCGTAGAAGAAACCGGAGTTGACCTGAATGACAGAGGTACGGCGGTTCTGTGCGACCAGCACACCCTCGGCAAGACATTTGGCTTTGCCGATGGAGGTCATGAAGTCAAGATAACGGGTGTTCCACTTGGGGTTGAAGTTCCAGTAACTGGTGCGGTTGCTGCCGGTATCCTGTACTCCGCTGACAAAGAATGTTCCCCAGTTGCGGCGGGCGATGGTACCGGCAGAAAAGAGGTCGATACCATCGTTGTTTTTCCAGCTCTGGAAGTCCACACCGATGCGGTCATCGTTTTCGGCGTAGATTTCCAGCACACGGTAGGAAACACGCACTTCCGGAGTGGGACGGTCGTATTCGGCAAGAAGAACCTGCATTTCTTCCCATGCCCATTTGGGAGCCTTGATAACGAGGGCGTTGAGTTCACCGTCAACCATTACAGTGGAGGGTGAAACTTCAAATTCCTCATCCTGCTCGTAAGAACCGACTTTGGCAAGCATGTCACGCAGGTTTGCGGCACGGCTCAAACGGGGGAAGTATACATAAACATCGCTTTCCGGCAGATAGGTCAGACCTTCAACATCCAGAGAAGCAACGATACTGTCAATACCCCTGCCTGCATCGGAATCCTCAAAACGGTAGGCTTCAGCAGAAACAAGCACCACACCGGTACCGTCGGCATATTTGACTGCAGTCACCTGGGCAGGACTGGTGTTGACACTGCGGGCACCAACGGCGGCTTCGAGATAGCTGCGAACGGCATAGCAGTCAGCTTTGGTAATAGTGTAGGGTTTGGTGATGACAAAAGGATCTGCTGTGTCACGGATCACATTTACAACACCGGTATCGTCAGAGACATTGATCTTGAGTTCAGCCTGAACATTGGTGGGCGCATAGCCTCCGGTGGTGTCGTGATTTGCCGCCCGGGGAATACCGGGAATCGCATTGGGAGTAAGGGAGATCTCTGCCGGTCTGGCCTGATCAGCAGCGGTTCTGATATATTCTTTTGCCGGGCCGGCGGCTTCAGGCATTGTGCATGCGGGAGCAACAGACACAGCCAGAACGGGCAGAAGATAAAGATAAGAAAATTTTTTCATAATAAGTACCTTGATTTTGCTGTGTATCGTTGATTATTCGGCATCGCTCCGGAAGGGATTTTCAATACGGCGGTCAACACCGGTGGAAATGCTTGTATCCTGAACGTCATCCATACCGGAATCAGGATGCACAGGCACGACCTCAGCAGTAACAACGATATAGGTGCGTTCCTGAATCGTTGTCACAGTACTGAACAGATACTTGAGAACAGGAATACGGCAGAGGATGGGCAAACCGATGGTCTGTTCCACATCGTGGCTCTTGTCATAAACAGCAAGGATCTTTTCCTTGCCGAAGCCGACAGTGGCAGAACCGGTAACAAGAGCGGAATTGCTCAATTCAGCACCGGTATTGCCGCGTTCAACCACACTCTTGAAGAAAAAGGCGTAATCAAACATCACACCGCCGGAAGATTCCATTTCTGCACGGTTTTTGTAGAACTCTTTGCTGCTGGGGATAAAGCCGCGGGCATCGGTTTCGGCCTCGCCGAAGCAGATGAAGGGGTTGGCAACGGTGATTTCCAGAGCCGGGGGATCGGGATATTTATTGCCTTTGTCATCTTCATAAAAACTCTTGCCGACAAAGGTTCTGCCGAGAGTGTTTTTGGCGATGTTCTGATATTCAGGCTGCATGGAAGTGCGGTAGACAAAGGGGGCTGTGGCAGAATTTTTGGTCTGCACTTCTTTCAGCAGAGCAAATTCCGTCTCGCTGGCAACGGGGGTGTTGACAACAACAAGGGAGGAATTGGCAACACTGGTGGAATTACCGGACTGTTCCAGACAGCGGATAAAACTCATATCAAACTGGGGCGCAGTGAAAAATCCGCCGTATGACCAGGAGGGATCAAGGATATACGGCACTGAATCCAGCACCTCATTGATAAACATTTCACCGGCATTGTAGCCTGCATTGAAAAGATTTACGCCGGGACCATTTTTCCATGCCAGATAGTCAAACCCCCAATCCTTGAGGTCACTGTCACGCAGTTCATAGTAGTTGAAGCGGATGCGGGCCTGAGGCAGAGGACGGTCAAGGCTGGAAACAAAATCCAATGTACGGGCAGCGGCAGCCTCCTGATCTTTCCAGAAGATGGTGTTGGTTTCGCTGTTTACATAGGTTTCGCCCACTGATGAGGCACTTGTGGCATCAACAAGAGCAGCAAAGTCCATGGCGGCACGGTAGTCAGGAGTATAGGCAACTCTGGCGTCGCCGGTGCCGACGATCGTACCGGGCTTGTCAAGGGCGGCAATAATGCTGTCCACATAGGGCATGAATTCAACACCGGTGGAAACCAGCAGAGCATCACTGCCGGAGGCGGATGTCACCCGGCGGACAGTGGAATTGATGCTGTAACGCTGAATGGCAGAGTTGACAAAGGGCAGCAGAGCTTCGGCAGAAGCATGCTGCAGCTCGTAAACCTTGCTGGCGAACTGCACCTGGGCATCGTTCATGTTGAGTCTGATCGTCCTTTCGGCAGACTGGGGTTCAGCCGCCGCAAGGGATACCGCACCACCGAGGATCGCAGCTGCTGCAAGTCCGCGAAGTGCGCACACAGGGGTTCTGGGGATAATCATAATATCCTTTCGTTTTGTTGTTTTTACTCTTGAAGAGGGGATTTTCAGAGGAATTGGAATGCGGTAATGATCGTTTCGCCATCCAGCTGCGCAGTTATTACACGCAAAAGAGCTTCGCTTGTAAAAGACATTCCGTCATCAGGACGGAGCCGCCGGAAACGTACTTTCCAGATATGCGGCGTAAAAACGGGAAGCTCAAGTGAAGTAACATAGGAGAAACTGACAGGTTCTCCCATGGAGTCAACAAGTGATTTACGGGTGGCCTGATAATGCTGCGGAGTAAATTCCTTCCGGAAATTTTCCGGCAGCATGGCACAGAAACTTTCAGCATCGTCATTGAAAAATGCATCCAGCAGCGCACGGCTTTTCTGATAACCCTCACCTGAGGGGAGCCCTGCGGTTTCAGGAGGCAGCTCCTGAATATAATTCACACAACCTGCTCCGGACAAGCCGGCAAGGCACAAAAGTGCAGCAACAACTCTGACTTTCAAAGATAATTTCATAATAATCTGCTTTTGTTCGGCCGGAACTGAAAGCAGAAGATATATACCCGGCGTTCCACGATTACCTGCTTCCAGCTTATAAGCCGCAATCACTCTCTGAAATCTTACCAACTTGATTCCAGGCATTTACACTGATCGCAGCACCCTGCCATCCGGCAGGCGGACCTGCAATAGATGCAGGTGTAGCAACTCAAAGAATTTTCTCTTTCAAAAAAATCACATATTATTAATTTAGCACAAAAAAGAAAAAAAGCAAATAACTTCTGACAGTTTCCATTCAGCCAGCCGATCCGGCATACCTTTAAAATCAACTGCGCGGCCCTACCATATTGACGGGCATCTCCCCCTGCAGCCATGAGGAAAGATTGGCGGCTACCTGCTTAAAAAGACGGCGGCGCGCCTCCACAGTCATCCATGCCAGATGGGGAGTTATACAGCAGTTCGGAGCTTGAAGCAGCGGGTTGTCTGCAGTTGGCGGCTCAACTGCCAGCACATCCATCCCGGCGGCGGCAACTTTGCCGGAACGCAGAGCAGCCGCAAGGTCGGCAGTGTTTATCAGCCCGCCACGTGCGGTGTTGATGATCCACACTCCGTCCTTCATCATTTTTATGGAATCACTGTCTATGATCTCTTTTGTGCTGTCTGTCATCGGACAATGAAGCGATATAATATCTGAATTGCAGCAGAGTGCGGCAAAATCTGTATTTTCTATTCCCGGCACGCTTTTTCCGGAACGGCTGCAACCGATGACTTTCATGCCGAAAGCCACCCCCATACGGGCAACAGCCTGCCCGATGGCCCCTGTCCCGACTACACCAAGCACTTTGCCTGCCAGTTCCGTCTGCCCGGAAAGAGTATAGCAGAAATCCTGCGATGCCGTCCAGCCGCCGGCAGAAACATCTTTGCCATGCAGGGAAACATTGTTGGCAATATGCAGAATATGGGCAAAGGTCAGCTGCGCTACTCCCATGGTACTGTATCCGGGGACATTGGTAACGCAAATACCTTTTGCCGCCGCAGCCGCAAGGTCAACGGCATCGCATCCGGAACTGGTCAATCCTATATAACGGAGCTGCGGGAGCCGTTCAAGCACCTCTGCAGTCAGGCGAACCTTGTTTATTATGGCAATATCCGCATCAGCGAGACGGGCAACAGTTTCTGCCGGAGATGTACGTTCGTACACCACAAGCTCACCGAGTTCCGCCAGCAGATCCCAATCCATATCCCCCGGATTCATCGGGTATCCGTCAGTAACAACGATTCTCATATCAGAACCACTTTCTCTTTCTGAAAAAGGCAAGCATTGCCCCGGCAATGGCGATCATTACCACCCATACAGCCGCATATCCGTATTTCCAGTCCCGTTCCGGCATGACCGAAAAGTTCATACCATACACCCCGGTAATAAAGGTCAGGGGAATGAATATGGTGGATATAACAGTAAGCACCTTCATAACTTCGCCCATCCGGTAACTGGCACTGGAAAGGCGGCTGTCGATAATGCCGCTCATCATATCCCGCAAGTTTTCCACACTGTCGATAGCGTGAACGACGTGATCATAAATATCCCGCAGGTAAATTCCCAGCGAATCATTGATAAGGTGGGATTCTGTTTTATCCAGACGGTTTATCATTTCCCGTACCGGCCAGATGGAACGGCGCAGAACCAGCAGTTCACGTTTAAGCAGATACACCTGTTCCGTTCTGCCGTCAGGATCGTGGAGCATATCCTCCTCCATATCATCCACCTGATCGCCGATCTCTTCAAGGGTCAGGAAATAATTGTCTACAATGGCATCCAACAGGGAGTAGAGCAGATAATCACTGCCGAAGTTACAGATTTTGCTTTTCCCGGAACGGAGACGGTTGCGGATAAGATCAAATGTGGTGCCGGGCTTTTCCTGAAAACTGATAACGGTGTTTTCTAGGAGGATAAGGCTTATCTGCTCGGTACTCACCTGAATTTCGTCCCGGTCATAGGAGATCATTTTCAATACACAGAAGACGTAATTTTCAAATTCTTCGATTTTCGGCCTCTGCCCCGTATGGAGAATGTCTTCCTGCACCATGGGGTGGATGTTGTAAGCATTACAGATGGACTTGACGATCTCCACATCGCAGACACCGTCGATATTGATCCAGGTAACGGGATAGCCGATGATATCTTCCAGTTCTTCCGTCTCATTGATTTCCATTTCCATCCAGCGGTCCGGGCCGTATCCGAAAGCGTGGACATTGACCGTCTGGCAAAAATCACCGGTGTAGATAAGGGTTTCCGGCGGGGCGCCTGCCTTGTCAGCGTATGTGCTGATATTGTCGGCGATTGTAGCAGTATTATCACGATTGTATTTCATGAAAACCCTCCGGAACTCATTACTACGGACCGCATGTCCGTATTAAGAAATATAGCATGGGAAAAAGATTACTGCAAATCAAAAACTTAAAAAAATGTGATTTTAGCACGACTTTTGTTGATCACACCCCTGTTCTGCATCCTGTTAAAGCCCCTCCGGAGTACATAAAAAAAGGCTGCTGCTCACCTTTTTTGAGGTTTTGCAACAGCCCTGTGCGGGAACATCAGATCATCAGCGTTCAGAAAATTCTATATTTTCATCCTCTCCGGATTCTGCGCTGCTCTCTTCAGCTTTGAGTTCAACACTGGTCTTCATGTGGAGGATATGCTTTTTCACAAATTCACGGATACGCTGAAAAACAGCGTAAAGTGCAGGTGTGAAAATAATACCGATAGCAGTCGCAACCAACATACCGGAGAATGTCGTAATACCGATGGCACGGCGGCTGCCGGAACCGGCACCGGTAGCGATAACCAACGGGAATACACCGAAAAGGAAGCTCCAGGCAGTCATCAGCACGGCACGGTAGCGGAGATTGGCACCGTTCATGGCGGCATCATAAATACTCTTGCCGCTTTCACGTTCCTGTTTGGAAAATTCCACCATGAGAATGGCGTTTTTGGCAGCAAGACCGATAAGCATCACAATACCGAGCTGAGCATAAATGCTCATCGGTTCTTCCGCAAATCCCAATCCCAGCAGGGCTCCGAGTACAGCAAAGGATACCGCCAGCATAACCGGCACTGGAATCGTCCAGCTTTCGTACTGCCCGACAAGGAAGAGATAGGCAAAGAGCAGAGCCAGTGCCATAAGACCGATAAGCTGACCTTCGTTTTCCTTTTCCTGATAGCTCAATCCTGTCCATTCAATATGGTAGTCATCCGGGAGGTTCTGTGCATCGATGGCCTTGTAAAGGTCGGCACTGATATAACCGGGTTTGGCCTGTGCGTTCACCGAGGCCGCAGTCATCTTGTTGAAACGGGAGACCTGACGGGGACCGACAGTGTATTCAAGTCTGCCGAATGAACTCAGAGGGACCATTTCGCCCTTGTCATTCTGGATCATGATCTCGTTGATATCTTCAAGAGTCGACCGGAAATCAGCAGTAGACTGGATCTGTACCTTGTAGTTCTTGCCGAACAAAGTCACATCATTGATGTAGAAACTTGCCAGTTTACTCTGAAGTGAACTGAAGATACTGCCGATGGGCACCCCAAGCACCTCGGCCTTCTCTCTGTCGATATCAAGGAAAAGCTGGGGGGTATTAGCACTGTAGGCACTGGTTGCGTACAACACAGTAGGATCTGCCATCAAGCCGAATGACAACCCTTTTACGGCGGCATCAAGATCTTCCGGAGCTACATCACCGATACCGCACAAATAGAAACTGGCACCGCCTGTCATACCCAGACCCATGATCGCCGGGGGCTTGAAGCAGGTGATTTTGGCATCACCGATATGGCTTGTCTTTTCCATGATCTTGCCGATGATGTAATCGATCTGCAATTCAGGGGTTTTGCGCATGTTCCAATGTTCCAGTTCCGCAATACCGAAACCGACGTTTTCGCCGGAACCGGAAAGCATACTGAACCCGGAGACCATCATCACAGATTTGATACCCGGGATACCATCAATGGCTTCATTCATCTGATCAAGAACGGCGTTGGTACGGGCAACGGATGCACCGCTGGGCAATTCTATATTGCACATAATAACGCCTTTGTCTTCATCAGGCAGGAAGCTGGTGGGAGTCCTGTTGAAAAAATAATAGATCAGTACGCCGACCCCGCAAAGCAGTATAAGCGTGATCATACCCTGCCGCACAAGCAGACTTACAAAGAATGAATAAACTTTGCGGCTGCCGTCCAATGCAATATTGAAAGGTTTGAAAAAGAAAGGCACTTTACCGTCGGGTTTGCGCAGCAGTATGGCACACAATGCAGGACTCAGTGTCATAGCCACAAAGGTGGAGAAACACAGAGAGATACACATTGTGACCGCAAACTGCATATAAATAGTACCCACCATACCGCCGTAGAACGCCAATGGCAGGTAACACGCAACAGTAACAAGTGTTGTCGCAATAATGGCACCGGTTATCTGGCGCATGGATTTGAGAGCCGCCTCTTTCGGCGAAAGCCCCTCACGCTCCATAAGAGCCTGACAGTTTTCCACCACCACGATAGCATCGTCACACAATGAACCGATAACAAGGATCAAACCGAACATGGTAAGCACGTTGATGCTGTACCCCATGGCAAGCATGACCGGGAATGTAGCCATCAGCGACACGGGAATGGCAATGGACGGGATAAGTGTGGCGCGCCAATCCTGCAGAAAGAGCCAGGTAATAAGCACCACCAGAGCCAGAGCCACCACCAGTGTGACAATGATTTCTTCAAGTGTAACGTTGATAAACTCCGTGGGGTCGTATGCCACCTGATAGGAAACTCCTTCAGGGAAACGGCCATTCCATTTTTCGATCTCCGCCTTAACATTGTTCACCGTGGCAATGGCATTGGCTTCGGAAGTACGGTACACAGCAAGAGCCACGACGTTTTTGCCGTTGAACATACTCTTGTAACCGTATGAACTTGAACCGATCTCCACATCGGCAACATCGCCAAGACGCACAACACTGCCGTCGCTGTCGTGGCGGAGGATAATGTTTTCAAACTCTTCTGCAGTTTTCAAACGGCCCTGCACATTGAGCTTGTAACTTACAAAACGGTTACTGTTTTCACTGCCGATACTGCCTGCCGCCGCCTGAACGTTCTGGGAGGCTATGGCTGAAGTTATATCATTTGTCGCAATGGAAAGTCCTGCCATACGCATGGGATCGAGCCATATACGCATGGAATATTCCTGCAGTGACATGACCTCGGCACTGGAAACACCGTCAAGACGGGCAACAGCATCTTTGATATTGGCATCAACATAGTTGTTCAGCTGCATCTCATCAAGTACAGTACCATCGGTAAGGAAGACAAAAACACAGAGGATATCACCGCCGCGTTTTGAAACGTTTATACCGATCTTTTTGACCTCGTCGGGCAATTTCGGTTCTGCACGTTTGACCGCATTCTGCAGGTTGACCATGGCGATATCTGTGTCGGTACCGCTTTTGAAGGTGACACTGCAGCTGTAACTGCCGCTGTTGCTGCTGTCGCTGGAGTAATAAAGAATATCATCAACACCGTTGATCTGGTCTTCCAGCGGCATTGCCACTGTCTGAGCGATCACGTCTGCACTGGCGCCGGTATAAGTCGCTGAAACATGCAGACTCGGCGGCGCAATATCGGGATATTCCTCTACAGGCAGCTGGAAAAGACAGATGACACCGCAAAGCACCAGTGCAATACTGATAACCATTGCCAGGCGGGGACGTTCGATAAATATCTTGGAAAACATCTCTTATTCCTCCAGAGCCTTCCCTGCAGGGACGACTTTCATATTCGGCATGACCTTGTGGGTACCGCTGGAAACAATGGTTTCACCGGCGGTCAAACCGCTTTCGATGGTCTGCAGCCCCTCGGCAATACCGCCGACAACAACACGTCTGGGTTCCGCTCTTCCCGCTTCATTGACAACAAACACGCTTGTTCCATCTTTGTCAAGCTGAATAGCGGAAAGAGGCACTGCAGGGTAAACGTCCCCGTTTCTGCGGGAAAGGGTGACAGTGACAGTACTGCCGGCGATCAGACGGCCGTCAGCATTGGGGAAAAGCGCATAAATAATAACTGAGTCAGTATGGCTGTTGGCCTGATTATCCAGAAATTCAACCTGTCCGGCTTCGCTGCAGATGCTGCCGTCAGCCAGCTGCAGGGAGATCTGCGCTTCGCTTTTCAGCTTGTCAAGAGAACCGAACATGGAAAGGTAATCGCTGGTACTGATGGCAAACCGCATACGGATGGGTTTGGTGGAAACAAGTGTCACCAGAGTACCGGAAGATGGGGTCACATAGTTGCCCAGGGTGAAGGCTGTCACACCGGCAGTACCGGCAACAGGTGCGGTGATAACGGTTTTGGAAAGGTTGTCTTCGGCAGAGAGCAGCTGGGCCTCGGCAGCCAGCATGGCGGCCTGACAGCTGGCAAGGCTGCTTTTGGCATTTTCCATGGAATCTTTACTGGCAACATTCTGTTTGAAAAGTGCATCAAGACGGTCAAAATTTGTCTGGGCATATTCAAGTTTTGCTCTGGCATCGGCCAGATTTGCCTCTGCACTCATGGCGGCGGCACGGTACTGGGTATCGCTGAGGCGGTAAAGCATCTGCCCGGCGGCGACCTCTTCGCCGTCCCTGAAGCCGATTTCAATGATTTCGCCAGCCACCTGTGCAACAATATTCACCTTGGCTGGCGCAACCAGCATACCGGTATAACGGTGCTGTTCATTATCCGTCACATTCACTACCTGTACAACATCGACAACTGCAACCGGCTCCTGCCGGGCAGCGGCAGCATCGGCGGCAAGCGCTCCTGCAGAAAGCAGCGGAAACGCACAGACTGTGGTCAAAAGTTTGATTTTAAAATTTGTTTTCATTGTTTTACTCCTGCTTGTTTATATCTTTATCTGAAATATTTATGATTTTACAAAGAACGCTGCGGAATATCTTTTCCTCTTCCGCCGACACATCCTCGAACACCTGTGCAAAAAGTTCATTGAAGTCCCTGTCCAGACGGCGGCGCAATTTGATGCCGCTTTCGGAAAGTCTGACCGAGACGGAACGTCTGTCGCCGGGGCATTCACTGCGTTCCACATGCCCCATGTGTACCAGTACATCCACGATCTGAGAAACTCCACCGGGAGTTATCCCCAATTCTGCGGCAAGATTTTTGACTTTCATGCCGCCTTCACCCCCCATAAGCAGACAACCGAGTACACGGGCCTGTGAAAGGGTTATGCTGCTTTCGTCCTCTTTCTGCAATGAATTCCTGCGGCTGTGTATATTACGCAGGTTCTCGCTTGCCGTGAAGAGCAGCCTCCAGGTTGAAACATCTTTTTCCTGCATTTGAACCTTAAATATTTTAGTTGCTAAAAAATTCGATTATAATATAACGTTTAGTCGTAAAATGTCAAGCCCTTTCAATATAAAAAAAGAGAAAAAATAACATGTAAAAACGCTGATCAACTTGCAAAAACCCGATAAAAGGTGTATATTGTTGTAATAGTATCAAAAAATTATCAGGAGCCAATCCAGAAAACGAGGTGAATCAGTGATAAACAAGCCGGAAATAGCAGAAGAATTTGCGACCCTTACCATCGGGGATCGTGAGATAAAATTGCCGATTGTCGTCGGTAGCGAGGGTGAACGCGCTATCGATATTGCCAATCTGCGCCGCGACACCGGCTATGTCACTATCGATCCCAGTTTCATGAATACAGCAGCCTGTTACAGCGAAATATCCTTTATCGATGGTCAGAAAGGTATCTTGCGTTACCGTGGTATACCTATTGAAAATCTGGTCAAAAAGGCAAGTTTCACTCAGGTCGCCTACCTCCTCGTCCACGGCAAACTGCCCAACGAGGAACAGCGTTCTAATTTTTCAAGGCTGCTGAATACCCATTCATTGCTCCACGAGGATATGCGTCACTTTTTCGATCAGTTTCCCCGGGGCGCACACCCCATGCACATACTTTCGACAATGATCAATGCTCTGGCGGCATTTTATCCCAACGTCGACCTGCTTTCTCTTTCTGAAGACGTTGATACATCAACCACCAGACTGATCTCCACCGTGCGCACCATGGCGGCATTTGCCTACAAAAAGTCCATCGGCGAACCTGTGGTGTATCCCAGAAGCGGGTTGCCGTACTGCGCCAACTTCCTCAATATGATGTTTGATTCCCCCGTAATGCCCTACGAGATCAAGCCGGAAGCTGTACGTATACTGAATGTATTGCTGATACTCCATGCGGATCATGAACAGAACTGTTCCACAACGACTGTACGTACTATCGGCAGTGCCCAGGTGAACCTGTACGCCACGATTTCCGCCGGTATCAGTGCCCTGTCCGGCCCGTTGCACGGCGGAGCGAACCAGGCAGTCATGGAAATGCTGAAAGCCATTGCCGCTGACGGTGATATCATGAAATTCATCAACCGCGCCAAGGACAAGAATGATCCGTTCCGGCTCATGGGATTCGGCCACCGTGTTTACAAAACCTATGATCCGCGGGCAAAAATCATCAGGGAAGAATGTATCAAGTTCCTCTCTGCCATGAAGATAAACGATCCCCTGTTACAGGTTGCACAGGAATTGGAAGAGATTGTTTCAAAGGACGAATATTTCGTCTCAAGAAATCTCTATCCCAATGTGGACTTCTACTCCGGTCTCATATACCGTGCCCTCGGTATTCCGGAAAATATGTTCACAGTCATGTTCGCCCTGGCACGTCTGCCCGGATGGATCGCCCATTGGAAGGAAATGATCGGTACCAATACCCGTATCACCCGGCCCCGGCAGATCTATACCGGCAAAACTCCGGCAGACCTTATATGACCCGGCTGTTTTCTGCGGTACAGCCGGGGTGTTCCGACGCAGCTTGACACTTTTCTCAATTGTAAAAGTTTTTTGGAACCATCTTAAACTATGTTATTATAAGGTACATTATTATGAACGGCAAAAGTCCATTCCCCAAATATCGTTACCCTGAACCGGTAAAAATCACTAACAGACAGTGGCCCGACAGGATCATCACCAAACCCCCTGTCTGGGCAAGCGTTGACCTGCGGGACGGCAATCAGGCACTGCCTGCACCCATGTCGCCATCCCAGAAGCTGGAATATTTCAAAATGCTGGTAAAACTGGGTTTCAAGGAAATCGAAGTTTCCTTCCCGGCAGCAAGTCAGGATGATTTTGATTTTGTGCGTATGCTCATAGAGAGCAGGATCATCCCGGAGGATGTGCGTATTTCTGTTTTAACACAGGCTCGTGAAGAATTGATCGTGCGCACTCTGGAAGCATTGAAAGGCGTCCCCAGCGCCATACTTCACATATATCTGGCATCAAGCGATCTGCACCGTAAATTTGTCTTCGGCATGAGCCGTGAAGAAGCAATCAGCCGTTCCGTCCAGGCAACCGCGTGGGGGAAAAGAGAAATAGAACGGCAGGGTCTCTCCGGCAGGATCGGTTACGAATTTTCACCGGAAGAATTTACCGATACAGATCTGGGTTTTGCTCTGGAGCTGAGCCACGCAGTAAAGGAAGAATGGGGCAAATGCGCCAAGAGCGATTTTATATTGAACCTGCCCGCAACAGTGGAACGCCGCCCCCCGAACCAGTATGCTGATATGATCGAAAGCTTCTGCAGCTCCTACCGTTACGGCAGCGAGACGACCATAAGTCTCCACGCTCACAACGATCAGGGATGCGCCGTCGCCGCCAGCGAACTGGCACTGCTGGCAGGTGCGGAACGTGTTGAAGGTACTATCTTCGGTCACGGCGAACGTACCGGCAATCTGGATATTTCAGTATTGGCATTGAATCTCTACACCCGGGGCATCGATCCCGGACTGGACTTCAGCGACATGAACGAAGTCATACGTGTAGTGGAGAATGCTTCCGGCATCGAAGTGCATCCCCGTCATCCTTACGCCGGGGAACTGGTCTTCACTGCCTTTTCAGGCTCCCATCAGGACGCTATACGCAAAGGTCTGGACAAGAGCGGCGAGATCTCTGACTTCTACCGGCAGGGCTGGAAGATACCCTATCTGCATATAGATCCCGCCGACGTGGGCAGGGAATACAGCAAGCTCATCCGTATCAACAGTCAGTCCGGCAAGGGCGGCGTGGTATATGTACTGGAAAAAGAATTTGACATCTGCCCGCCCAAAGCAATGCATCCGGATATCGGCAGGGAAGTACAGAAGTTCGTTGACAAAACCGGCGGCGAAATCGATGCCGGTCAGCTGCTGGATATTTTCAGGGAAAGTTTTGTCAATGTGGTCGGCCCCTATTCCATGAGTGACTTTACCAGAGAGATCCTCTCCCATGAAAACGGTGACCGTATCGCCGTCGGCTTCAAATGGTACAGCGGTGATAAATGTTATGAACTGAAAGGTGAAGGAAACGGACCGTTGTCTGCTTTCAAACATGCTCTGGATCTCTGTCCTGACATGATTGATTTTGAACTGGCTGATTTCAGTGAAAAGACTATGGGCAAAGATGCCGATGCCCATGCTCTGGCCTTTGTGGGTATCCGTATCGGCAACGACACCAAACTTATTTACGGTGCCGGTGAGCATACCAATATCGACCGTGCCGCTATTGCCGCACTTATAACAGCTCTCAACAGGGCAAGCCGGGAAAAATGAATTACAGCAGTCACAGTAAATCACGTCTGGATCTCCAGAACGCCCTCCGGGGAGGCTCCAACCATTGGAAAAAACCTCCCCGGAAAAAACCGCCGTTCAAACTGATTGCCGGTATTCTGGTGATCGCCGCTGCCGTTTTTGCCATCTGCCGCTTCTGGCCGGCAGGGGGATGTGAGACCGTTGAAGAGGCTCCACCGGTACAGGAAACTCCTGCAGTTCCTGCTCCGCCGCCTCCGCCGCCACGGGTCGCCCCGACACTTGACTACAGCCGTCCGCATCACAACGGGGATCTTTTGTTCCCTGCCAAAAAAGACCGTGCCGCATGTTCAAGCACCGGAGCAACTGCCGGATGCCTTGTTGACCTGACATCCGGCCGTGTACTCTGGGCGAAAAACCCCAAAAAAGCCGTTCCCATTGCCTCAATGGTAAAGATGATGACCATGCTGCTTACCGCCGAGGAACTGGAAAACAATCCGGATATCACTCTTGATACCGAGATACAGGTGACCGATATTGTCAATACCATTGCCAAAACCGGTATCATCTATCTTGATAAAAGAGAGAAATTCCCCCTTAAAACACTTCTTATGGCTGTAACAATCAAAAGTGCCAACGATGCTGCCATGCAGCTGGCTGAATTTCTCGGCGGCGGCGACAGTGCAGCATTTGTAGCCCGAATGAACAGCCGTGCCGCAGAACTGGGCATGACAGATACCATATATTACAATGCCTGCGGACTGAAAGAAGATGGCAAAAATTCCCTTTCAAGTCCTGCTGATCTTGTTATACTGGCGGAAGAGGTTTTGGAACATGATATTCTTATGGATTACGCCAAAATCCAGCATATCCGTCTGCCCCGTCCGCTGCCTCCGGGCGAAATAGACCTCTCCACCACAAACAAACTTATCAATCCCCAGTGGCCCGGAGTTGACGGTCTTAAAACCGGGTTCACCAACGATGCCGGCAGTTGTCTCACTGTCACCTGTATCCGCAACGGCCGCCGTCTGGTGGGGGTAGTGACAGGTTACAGCAGTGCCAAAGACCGTGACCGTTTCTGCCGGTCACTGCTGGATTGGGGCTATGAAAAGTCAGCTGCTATTGATGCGGCAGAAAAGAAAACCCCAAAAGAATGAATGAAAAATTTGCATTTTCCACAAACAGTATTATATTAATAATCTTGAATATGTGAAAACTAACCGGAGGAACCCGTCATGGCACATAAAAAAGGACAATCAAGCAGCCGCAACGGTCGCGACAGCAATCCGAAATTTTTGGGCGTAAAGGCCTACGGTGGTGAATTCGTCACCGCCGGTTCCATCATCGTACGTCAGCGCGGAACAAAATTCCGCCCCGGCGCAAATGTGGGTCTTGGCCGCGATTATACCATCTACGCTCTCTGCGATGGTACTGTCCAGTTCCGTAAGACTGCCCGCAGCGTTTCAGTGGTCCCTGTTACCGCTGAATAAAAAAAGCTGTTCAAAAAAAATCCGGATCCATATTTCGCGCTTGCGTGAAGGGTTCGGATTTTTTGCGTTTACACAGGCGGAGTTTTTTCCGACAGCGTTTTTTTCAAAATCTCCGGCAGGTGTCACGCCGGTTTGCAGGAGCGGCGGATCGGCAGTATCCTGCGGCAGGACAGAAGTTCCGGGTTGAACATATCCCGGATGGGGCAGTATAAGAGGGAACAACTTTCTTTATGCTGATTTGAGAGGTGAGTAATGTTTGTAGATAGAGCGAAGATTTCAGTCAAGGCCGGTGACGGCGGCAACGGCTGCTGCAGTTTCCGCAGGGAAAAATTTGTTCCCAACGGCGGTCCCGATGGCGGTGACGGCGGTGCGGGAGGCAATGTTATACTCAAAGCCGTTACCAATCGCCAGAGCCTTGTTGATATGGTATACCAGAGCCGCTATGCGGCGCAGAACGGCCCCAACGGCAAGGGCAAAGATATGCACGGCAGGAAAGGTGACGATATTGTTGTGGAACTTCCTGTCGGCACAATAGTTGTCAATGATGAAACCGATGAATTCATGGCTGACCTTGACCGTGCCGGAGCCGAAGTTATCATTGCACGCGGCGGCATGGGCGGCAGGGGCAATGCCCGTTTTGCCACCAGCACCAACCGTGCCCCCAGACAGAAAGAGGAAGGGACTCCCGGTGAAGAGTTCCGCTTGCGTCTGGAACTGAAAACCATTGCCGATGCCGGGCTTGTAGGCTTCCCCAATGCCGGCAAATCCACGCTTCTCCGTGCCATTTCCGCCGCCCGCCCCAAAGTCGCCCCCTATCCGTTTACGACTCTGCACCCCAATGTCGGCATAGTTGACAGAGGCGATTACCGCCGTTATTCTGTAGCAGATATTCCCGGTCTGGTGGAGGGTGCCCATAAAAATATCGGCCTGGGCCACTCTTTTCTCCGCCACATAGAGCGTACTCTGGTACTGGTATATGTTCTTGATACAGCCGGTGTTGACGGCAGGGATCCCGTTTCGGATTTCCGCAGTCTGCAGAACGAACTGGAACTGTACATGCACGGACTCTCCCAACGCCCCTTTATCGTTGTGGCAAACAAGATGGATCTCCCCGGAGCTGAAGAAAACTTTGCTCTTCTGCAGGAGGAACTTGCCTCCGAACCTGCCGCCCTCATCCCCATAAGTGCCGATACCGGAGATCTGAAAGATCTTGTGGAACAGCTGGGCGCAGCCATCGACTATCAGAACCGCTGCAATCCCCGTTCATCAAGTTACGTTCCGCCCAACTCCGAATGGCTGGAGCGCGATCTTGACTTTGATGACGATGATTCCGATACCGCTGCTGCCGGAGGCGTTCCGGCAGATAACAATGATTTCATCAAGGAACTCCTTGAACAATAAATAAACAAAAGAAAGAGGTCACCCATGCCTGTCATTCATCCCACTGCAGTGGTCATGCCCGGAGCTGTAATTGCCGACGATTGTGAAATCGGTCCCCTTTGTTTCGTAGGCGGCAATGTTACTCTCGGCAGCGGCTGCAAACTTATTGCCCAGTGCCACATTTCCGGTCATACAACTATCGGCAGCAACAACGTCTTTCATCCTTTCAGTGCCATCGGCGGTCCGGCACAGGATCACAGCGTGGTGGAAGGTGAAGTAACATATGTAAAGATCGGCAATAACAATATTTTCCGTGAAAACTGCACCGTTCACTCCGGAACCAAACCCGGCAGTGTCACCACCATCGGCAATGACTGCATGTTTATGCAGTCCACCCATGTTGCCCACAACTGTCAGGTCGGCAACAATGTTATTATGGTTGGCGGCTCTGTGATCGCCGGTTACACCCAGGTGGGAGACCGTGCCCTTATTTCCGGCTTGAGCGCAGTTCACCAGTTCTGCCGGGTTGGCAGACTTGCCATCATTTCCGGCTGCAGTGCATTTTCGGTGGATGTACCTCCCTTCATGATGGCAGAAGGCCGTAACGGCGGCGTAAAAATGGTCAACGTTATCGGCCTCAAGCGTGCCGGTTTCAGCGATGAAACCATCCGTGTCATCCGCAACCTCTTCAAGATCTACTGCCGCAGCGGTCTTAATCACACCAACGCCATTGCCAGGATCAAAGCAGAACTGCCCCAGATCCCCGAAGTACTGGAATTTCTCGAATTTTGCGCCACCAGCGAGCGTGGTGTACTCTCCGGCTCCCGTGAAGGCCACAGAAACTGATAACTGTTCACCCATAAGGAATTGATAGAAATGTTGAATCCGCTTCAGAAAAATCCCTCATTCACCCCCCGTAAAGGACCTCTTGTCCTTGCAATACTCGACGGCGTGGGTTTCGGCAAATATCCCGACGGCGACGCCGTTGTCGCCGCCCATCCTGTAACTTTTGAAAAACTCCTTGCCACCTGCCCCAACACCCGTCTTGCGGCACACGGTACCGCAGTCGGCATGCCCACCGATGATGACATGGGCAACAGCGAAGTCGGCCACAATGCCATCGGTTCCGGTCGTGTATTCTCCCAGGGAGCAAAACTTGTGGGCGAAGCAGTTGCAAGCGGCAAACTTTTTGAAGGTGACTGCTGGAAAGCCGCCATTGACAATGTGCAGAAAAATGGTTCTGTTCTCCACTTTCTCGGACTTTTTTCCGACGGCAACGTCCACAGCCATATCGATCACCTCAAGGCAATGATCGCCCGTGCATTTGATGCGGGAGTCAAAAAGATCCGTGTCCATATCCTGCTTGACGGCAGAGATGTTCCCGAAACATCTGCCTTGGATTACATCGATCCATTTGAGGCATTTCTGGCAGAATTCAACAGCAAAGGTGCCGATTTCCGCATTGCATCCGGCGGCGGCCGCATGGTCATCACCATGGACCGTTACGGTGCAAACTGGGAAATGGTACGCAAAGGCTGGGAAATCCACGTCCACGGTAACGGTGAATATTTCACCGATGCCCATACCGCTGTGGAAACCCTCCGTCAGCGCACCGGTGCAATAGATCAGGATCTGCCGCCCTTTGTCATCTCCGATGACGGCAAAAACCCTGTGGGCGCAATGGCGGACGGCGATTCAGTGATATTCTTCAACTGCCGCGGCGACCGTTCCATAGAGATCACCACCGCCTTTGAAGCAGATGATTTCAACTTTTTTGACCGCGGCAAACGTCCGGCAGTCTTCTACGCCGGTATGATGGAATATGACGGCGACTTGCATATTCCCGCCAACTTCCTGGTAAATCCGCCGGAAATCGACCGTACTCTCGGTGAATATCTCTGCGCCACCAAAGTTTCCCAGCTGGCTCTTTCCGAAACCCAGAAATTCGGCCACGTCACCTACTTCTTCAACGGCAACCGTTCCGGCAAGTTTGACGAAAATTACGAAGAATATCTTGAGATCCCCTCCGATATCGTGCCTTTTGAACAGCGTCCCTGGATGAAATCAGCCGAAATCACCGATGCTGTTCTCGCAGGTATCGCCTCCGGCAAATATCAGTTCATCCGTCTCAATTACCCCAATGGCGATATGGTGGGACACACCGGCAACTTTGAAGCCGTCAAAGTTGCCCTCGGTGCAGTCGATCTGCAGCTGGAACGTCTCCGTGCCGCAGTTGAAGCCGCGGGCGGTATTCTTGTTGTCACCGCCGACCACGGTAATGCCGATGATATGTATGAATACAAAAAAGGAGTGTTGAAAGTGGACAAAGCCGGTCAGCCCTGCCGCAAAACCAGCCATTCTCTCAACCCCGTCCCCTGTATCATCTACGATCCTGCAGGCAACGGTGAATATTCTGCCGAACTCCGTTCCGGTCTCGGCATCAGTTCCATCGCCGCAACCTGTGTTGAACTCATGGGCTACAAAGCTCCTGAGGAATGGGATCCCAGCGTACTCCAGTTCAAGTAATGGAAAGATTGGAAAAATCAGCAGACACTGCAGCTGCATGTCCGCCTTTTGCCTGCGTCCCCCTCGTGTTCCCGGAACATGAGGGTGGCGGTCCGGTAATGCTGCTGCGTTTACCCAACTGGCTGGGAGATGCCGTAATGACACTCCCCGCTCTGAAGGTGCTTTCTGCCATGATGACCTCCCGCGGAGGCCGTCTTGTCGTTATAGCCACCCCGCAGTCGGCAGAACTGGTCAAATGTCTGCCGCAGGGTATGGTTCACGATACGATACTCATTTCGGGCGCACACCGTAAATGGACAGCGGCAGAAACAGCCGCAGTAAGAGAGGCCGGCGCTGATTGTGCCGTGCTTTTCACCAATTCCCTGCGGGATGTGCTGCAGCTGCGTCATGCCGGGGTCAGACACATATCAGGAGCGAGGGCAAGGATGCGCCAGATATTCATGTCCAGAAGTTTCGTTTTTCCCAAACGCATCAGACACCGGCTTAATCCGCCGCATCACATGCATCGTTATCTGGCAATGGCATACGCTCTCGGTGCCCCGGAATGGGACGGCACATATCCGGCTCTCACCCCGCAGTTCCCACTGGAACAGACAGACCGGAAAATCGCCTCGCTGACTGAACATCCGTCACTTCTGCTTCTGGCTGCGGGAGCCGCATACGGTGCCGGTAAACGCTGGCCCAGCAGTCATTATGCAGCAGTTGCGGCGCATTATATATCAAAGGGCGGCATCGTCGCAGTACTCGGCAGTACTTCGGAGACAGTTATCGGCAAAGAAATCGTCAACGGCCTGCCGGAAAACAAAGCCTTCAATCTTTGCGGCAAAACCTCATTTGCAGATCTGCTTTATCTGATGCAGAGTGCCAGAGCAATGGTTGCCAATGATTCCGGACTTATGCACCTCGGTGCTGCCGCCGGTGTCCCCGGAGTTGCTGTTTTCGGTCCCACCGACCACGCTGCCACCGGCCCCGTACCGTCGTCAGGCAACTGGATAGTTCTTACGGATCCGGCTCCCTGTTCGCCCTGTTTCCACCGCACCTGTTCAAGCGGTCTGTGCTGTATAGCCAGAGTATCGCCGGATGCGGTCATCGCTGAATTGGAAAAATTTTAATAGGAGTTCACATGTACATCGTAGCAGCCACCCGCAATAAGCACAAACTTGAAGAGTACAAAGCCCTTCTCGGTGATCAGAATATAGAATTACGCAGTCTTGAGGATTATCCTGATTGCCCTGATGTCGCCGAAGACGGCAGTACATTCAAAGAAAATGCCTCCAAAAAGGCCCTTGCTGTCTGCAAATATTGCGATGCCCCCACCTTTGCCGATGATTCCGGTTTGGAAGTGGAGGCACTTGACGGTGCTCCGGGCATATATTCCGCCCGTTATGCCGCAACTGACAGTGAGCGTATTGCCAGAATACTCTCCGAACTCAAAGACAAACCCAACCGGCGCGCCCGTTTTGTCTGCGTGATCGCTATTGCCATAAACGGGGAAGTCATTGAAACATTTGAAGGCAGTGTCTCAGGCACTATCCTTACCGAACCCCGCGGCGAAAACGGTTTCGGCTATGATCCCATCTTCCTGCCTGACGGTGAAGAGAAGAGTTTTGCCGAACTTTCTGCAGCAATAAAGAACAAAATAAGCCATCGTGCCAAAGCTGTAAAAGCCGTCATGGACTTTGTGGAAGATGAAATGGCAATTCTGGACGACGAGTTCTGAAAATGGCAGATACAGCCGCCATTGTTGCCGCAGTGTCCTGTTATACCGCCGGGGAATATCCTGCCCTTGCCGCTCAAATCAGGGAATGGGAAGTCTCCCGGCCGCTTGCGGGGCTGCGTCTCCTTGACGCCACACCGCTCTTCCGCAATACTCTGGTAAAACATCTGGCACTGCTTGCTGCCGGAGCGGAACTTACAGCAGGGTATTCAGGCGGCATCCCATACGATCCGGCGGCGGTGGAAATATTGCAGAAAAGCGGCGTACCGTGCCGTTTGAACGGTACTCCTGCCGGGAGCGGAGAACATCCCTTTGACATAATTTTTGACTGCGGCGGTGTCAACCGCAACCTTACTGCAATATACGGCACAGTGGAGCTTACCCGTTCCGGAGCGCATTATTATCGGGACTCCACAAGCAGAATATTCCTGGTGGATGCCGGAAAAGTCAAACTTATTGAAACTGCCCTCGGCACAGGAGACGGACTGGTACGGGGATTACAGGCAAACAATATAGAGATCTCCCGCAATACAGAAATAATTATTTTCGGAGCCGGAAAGGTCGGCAGGGGGATCCTTGCCAATCTGCTGGCATGGGGCTGTAAATGCACCATTGTGGATGCCCCTGAGTGTTTAAATGCCCTCCCGCCGGAAGTACGCCGGGTCTCCCGTTTTGATCATGATGCGGTAAACAGCAGTGTACTTTCCTCCCGCATCCTTGTTACAGCCACTGGCGTGGCAGGGGCATTACGTTCCTGCCGTGACTTGACTGCATGGGCAAAAGAGGATATCATTTTTGCCAATATGGGTGTGGAAGATGAGTTCGGCCCTGATATTCCCGCTTCAAGAGTGCTTAATAACAAAGAACCCCTGAATTTTATTCTGCCGGAACCGACCTTACTGCGTTATATCGATCCGGCAATGGCATTAAGCAACGCAGGTGCCGCAGCATTGCTTTCCGGTTCCCTGCATCCGGGATTGAATATCCCTGACCTGGCTTTGGAAGACAAAATCCTTGCCGACGTACGCCGCAACGGTATAATAAATGCCGAAATAACCCGCTGGGAGGCAATGAATATTTATGAATGAAAAGATTATAAGGATCAATAATATCCTGCTTGACAACACCATATGCGATTGTCAGATCACCGGGGATACCATTACGGCAGTTTCCCCATCACTGCCTCCTGCCCCTGCCGGTGCAAAGGTCATTGACGGCAGCGGCAAAATCCTTCTTCCGGCATTTTACAATACCCATACCCATGCGGCAATGACTCTTCTGCGGGGATACGGGGATGACATGGAGCTTTTTCAGTGGCTGAATGAACGTATATGGCCCTTTGAAGCAAAATTGAATACGGAAGATATTTATCTGGGAACACGTCTTGCCATACTGGAAATGATCCGTACCGGTACAGTCTTTTTCAACGATATGTACTGGCACCAGCTTGCCACAGTGCAGGCTGCTGAGGAAATGGGCATACGTTCAGCGATCGGTCTGCTGTATATAGAGGGAGAAGACGGCGAGATCCTTGAACGCAATCTCCGCAGCAACAGCGAGATCCTTGAACGCAGCAAAGATTTTTCCTCCCGCATACAACTGACTGCCGCACCCCATGCCATATATACCGTTTCCGGCAGCAACATCCGCAAAGCAGTGGAATTTGCCCGCAGCAACGGTTTCAAACTGCACATACATGTTTCCGAAACAGCCCGTGAAGTTGCAGACTGCCGCCGTGACCATAACGGTATGACCCCCGTTGAATATCTGCACTCGCTGGGAGCATCCGGCAGTGATGTCATATACGCTCACGCAGTACACCTGACCGGGCATGATATGGAACTCATTTCATCTTCCGGAACAGTGATTTCCCACTGTCCATGTTCCAATTACAAACTTGCCGGCGGCATGTTTCCCTACGCTGCGGCGGCAGAAAAGTTCAAATGCCGCATAACCATCGGTACCGACGGCTGTGCCTCCAATAACAACCTTTCCATGGGCGAAGAGATGAAATTCACTGCTTTGAATGCCAAAATACAGTCAGGCGATCCCACCTCCGGCAAAGCTGCGGATATCTGGCGTGCCGCCACGGTAAACGGAGCGGCAGCTTTCGGCATAAACGGCGGCAGGATCACCCCCGGAGCAGCGGCAGACTGTATTATTGCCGACCTGAATACTCCTGAATTTGCCATGAATTACGATACCGCTTCCGATATGGTATACGCCAACGCCTCCACCGCTGTGGAAACAGTGATATGCAATGGCAGGATATTGATGGAAAACCGGCATATTCCGGGCAGTGCCGATATAATCGCAGCAGCCCGTGACCGTGCTGAATATTATAAGAGGTAATTTCAAAAGTCATTCATGACAACTTGCTCCGGGTTTTGCGGAAATTCATGCAGGAAGAGGGAAATATTTGTTGAAAATTTTTTTTTTGGAGTTATATTTTAATCAGGTGCAACGAGCATCCGTTACTGTAACTGATATACCCAAAGGTTCCCTGCATGAAGATCATCACAGCGTTTGATTCTTACAAAAACTGCCTTGATGCAGAAAGTGTATGCAATGCCTTCGCCCGGGGCTGGCTCAGCTGCCGCCCGGATGATGAAATCATCAGCTTGCCGCTTTCTGACGGGGGGGAAGGTTTCACTGCCGCTGCCCTCCGTAATCTCAATGCCGTGAAGTATACCTTTACCGTTACCGGCCCCCTCGGCGGCAAAGTTAATGCCTCCTGTGCCGTGACAGGCAAAACAGCTTATACAGAAATGGCACAGTCTTCGGGTCTGGAACTCATCACCGCCGGGAAACTGGATGCACTGCATGCCTCAACATACGGTTTCGGCGAATTGCTCCGTGCCATTGCCGCAATACCGGGAGTTGAGGAGATCGTCTGCGGTATCGGCGGTTCTGCCACCAGTGACGGCGGCATGGGCTGCGCACAGGCTCTCGGATGGCGGTTCTTTGATGCCGGCGGCATGGAGATCCCGCAGGGGGCGGGAGCTGCGGAGTGCCTGAAGGTACAGAAAATGATACCTCCGGAGGAACTTCCGTCAGTTTCCTTCAGAACCGCCTGCGATGTTGCCAACCCGCTGACAGGGCAGGATGGCGCAGCCGGAGTATATTCACCGCAGAAAGGTGCTTCGCCGGAAATGGTGGAAGTGATCGAGGCTGCGCTCTGCAACTGGAGTACTCTCTGGCAGGATGCCGGTGATGTTCCCGGTGATGGCGCGGCAGGAGGTCTGGGATTCTTTCTGCGGAAAGGGTTATCGGCAGCCATGCGTCCGGGAGCTGAAACGGCTCTTGAACTTGCCGGATTCAGCAGACACGCCGCAACGGCACAACTTGTGATCACCGGCGAGGGTGCAAGCGATAAACAGACTCTTTGCGGGAAACTGCCTTTTGCTGTTGCCGGGGCTGCCCGCAGTGCCGGTTTGCCGTGTATCCTGCTTTCCGGCAAAGTTTCCGATGCAGTGGAACTGCTTGAATATTTTGATGCTGTATGGAGCATTGCCAACGGGCCCTGTACTGTGCCGGAAGCCATTGCCGGAGCAGCTGACAATCTCTTTATTGCCGGAGCAAATCTTGCCCGGTTGACAAAACAAAACTTTACAAACCATTAAACCAGGAGATACGATAATGGATAATACTGTTGCCGCCATGCTGAAAGATCACCATCAGAGCCAGATACTTGCCTTTGCTGCAGAACTTGATGAAAAAGGCAAAGCCGCCCTTGCCGCACAAATAGCTGATATTGATTTTGATACCCTCGATACACTGATCGCCGATTATGTTCTCCGCCGTCCGGAAACTGCCATTCCTGCCGACCTTTCCCCTGCTCCTTATTTTCCGGCGGTTCCGGCAGATGGCGAACAGGCGGCATATTACGCCAAAGCCGGAGAAGCCGGCAAAGAAGCCCTCCGTCAAGGCAAAGTCGCCCTGCTGACAGTCGCAGGCGGTCAGGGGACACGTCTCGGCTTTGACGGGCCGAAAGGAACATATCCCATCGGTCCTGTTACCGGCAGAACCCTTTTCCAGTACTTTGCCGAAGCTGTTGCCAGAGCAGGCGAAAAATACGGTCACAAATTCCTCTGGTACATCATGACCAGTCAGTTGAACAACAAAGCAACGGAGGAATTCTTCCGTGCCAACAACTTTTTTGGTCTTTCCGCAGATCAGGTGCGTTTCTTTGTACAAGGGACAATGCCTGCGATCGGTTACGATGGCAAACTGCTTCTGGCAGCAAAAGATTCCCTTGCCCTTTCCCCCGACGGCCACGGCGGTACACTGCTGGCACTCCGCCGCTGCGGAGCTTTGGATGAAATGAAAGCCGCCGGTGTTGAATATATCAGTTATTTCCAGGTGGACAATCCTCTTGTACCGGTGGTAAATCCGCTTTTCATAGGTTTGCATGCTCTGGAAAAATCAGAAATGAGTGCCATTATGCTGGCAAAAACCGGTCCGTATGAGAAACTGGGCAACTTCTGTGTCTCCGGCGGCAGAACCCAAATCATAGAATACAGCGATCTGCCTGAATCCCTTGCCGAAAGCCGCAACAGTGACGGTTCGCTGCGCTTTATTGCCGGTTCTCCTGCCATACACGTTATCGACCGTGCCTTTATTGAACGCCTGACCTCCGGCGGCAAACTTTCCCTGCCCTGGCACCGTGCGGACAAAAAAGTACCGTATATCACGTCCGGCGGCGAAGTTGTCAAGCCGGAAGAACCCAATGCAGTCAAACTGGAAAGTTTTATTTTCGACGCTCTGCCCATGGCTGAACGTACCATGATCCTGGAAGCTGACCGCTTTGAACAATTCGGCCCCACCAAAAATGCCACCGGCGTCGATTCTGCCGAATCCTGTCGGGAACTGCTTATGGCCCGTGACCGCCGCCGTCTTGCCGCTGCCGGTATCGAAGCCCCCTCCGGCAAAATAGAGATTTCCCCCCGTCTTGCAATAGATCAGGAAGATGTGAACGCTCTTGCAGGCAGAAAAGATCTTTTCAAACCTTGCAATGACGGCTTTGCCGCCGAATAAAAAGCAGGGGGGATTATGGTAAATTTTCATCCGTCACAACGGGTATCCATCGCTGACCAGTCCCGGGAAAAAGATGGGCTGAAAGCCACTACCTGTGCCAGTTTGCTGATAGTTTCTGTAGTTCTGCTGGTATTTTTCGGTCTTACCATGCTCTACTCCACAAGTTACGGTCAGGTTGGAACAAAATTCTTTTCCATGCAGCTTCTGTGGGCAGGGATCGGGCTGGCGGCCGCTCTGACTGTCATTGCTGTGGGGTACAGGCTGCTGTCGGATCACAGTATATTTCTTGTGGGAATCGCTTTTGTACTTCTTGTGGCATGTCTTGCATTTCCGGCAGTGAACGGAGCGCAAAGGTGGATAAGGCTGTTCGGGTTCAGCCTGCAGCCGTCAGAACTGGCGAAACCGGTTCTGGCTCTCTATCTGGCACACTACTGCTCCAAACATTTCCGTACTGTTCACGAGGTCTTCAGCCGCAAGGGTATACTCCCGGCACTGTTTGTATCCGGTGTCCTCATCAGCGGTGTGCTTATGGGGCAGGATCTCGGTACAAGTATGCTCATGTGCGCCGTGATGCTCACTGTAATTTTTGTCGCCGGAGCCGGTTTGCGCTGGTTTATCTTTGCCGGAGCCGGAGCATTTGCCCTGTTTCTTGCCCTGCCGGTATTGAGCCCGGTTCGCTGGCAGCGGGTGACAAGTTTCCTTGAACCGGAAAAATTCGCCTCCGACGAAGGGTATCAGCTTTGGAACAGTCTGATGGCTCTCGGGTCGGGTGAATGGTTCGGTGTGGGCTTTATGGCAAGCCGCATGAAAGCACGTTATCTGCCGGAGGCCCATACAGACTTTATTCTGGCAGTGGTGGGTGAGGAACTGGGTTATGTGTCACTGCTGGGCGTAATGCTTGTATACATACTTTTTACTTTCTGCGGTCTGGGTATAGCGGCGTGCGCCCGTACCCGTCAGGGGCTGTTTCTTGCAGTCGGTCTGACTGCAGTAGTGGCATTGCAGGCGATAATCAACATAGGTGTGGTTTCCGGCGCCCTGCCGACAAAAGGCATACCGGCTCCGATGATAAGTTACGGCGGCAGTAATCTTTTAAGCTGTATGATAATCACAGGTCTGCTGCTGTCCATCGCCCTTGATACGATAATCCCTGATTACAACCAAAAGCTCCGGGAATGGTTTTCAGCCAGATTACCGGGGCGCAGGAGCTGAAATATATTATGAAAAAGATCAAACTTGCCGTCAGTTGCGGCGGCACCGGCGGGCATTTTTACCCCGGTCTTGCCACGGCATGTGAATTGATAGCTTCCGGCGGTGATGCCATTCTGCTTTTAAGCGGCAAAAACGGCAAAAAATGGGCAGCTGTTGCCCGTGACCATAATGTGAAAGCTGTGGTTCTGCCGGAAATTCCCTCCCCTTCATTCAAACGCCCCGGAGCTATGTTGAAATTCATCTTCGGCACATTGAAAGGTGCAGGAATGGCAAAAGCCGCCATGCGGGAATTTGCCCCCGATGCCTTTCTGTGCATGGGGAGCTTCGCCTCGCTGCCCACCATGCGTGCCGCCCGCAGCCTGAAACTGAAGTGTTTTCTGCACGACGGCAATGCCAAGGTTGGCAAAGCCAACAGGTTTTTCAGCCGCAAAGCAGAGTTTCTGGGTATAGCGTTCCCTCCTGTGAATCCTGAGAAACTTCACTGTCCCTGGGCCGTTACCGGAATGCCGCTGCGCCTTGACACCGTTCCGATCCCCCGGGAAGAAGCCATCGCCAACCTTGATAAACGTTATTCAGTAAATCTTGATCCACGACGGCTGACAATACTTATCTTCGGCGGCAGTCAGGGGGCACGTTCAATAAATGTTGCGTTTTCCCGCGTACTCCTTGAACTCTCCGGTACCCGTAATGACATTCAGGTGATCCACCTTTGCGGCAATCCTGACTACGAAGTAATGACATCTTTGTGGAAAAAGGCAGATTTTCCCGTATTGCTTCTGCCTTATTCGGATGAAATGCAAAATATATATTCCTGCGCCGACCTTGCCGTCAGCCGTTCCGGCGGCAGTTCAGTGGCGGAACTTGCTCTTTTCGGGATCCCCTCCATCCTCGTACCCTACCCATTCGCTGCAGAAAACCATCAGTGGTACAATGCTGAATATCTGGCAAAAGCCGGAGCAGCAAGAATAGTATCCAATGATGAATGTAATGCCAAAGCCGGGCAGCTGCTGGAGGAATTTTTGACTGATCCGGCTCATTTCCAACCGTCAGAACCTGTTTTCCAATCTCTGGCGAAACCGGGAGCTGCAGCAAAACTTCTTGAAGAAATAACAAAACGCCTGTAAATAAAAATTAGGAATTGTATCATGAAACTTTGTGCATTGCAGATACCTTTTGCCTTCGATAAATCAGGGGCGGCAGAATCTGTTGACCAGCTTATCTCCCTTCTGAACAGTTGCGACTCTTCATGCGATATCATTCTGACTCCTGAATACTCCAATGCCCCTGCCGCCCTGCCGGAAGGGGAATGTATCCCGTTTGCCAGTGCCAATTCTCCACGTCTTCTTGCCGCAGCCCGTGAAGCTGCAATACGTTGCAATGCTATCGTGGCTGTCAATTATGTTGCCGATGCCGGAGATGGCAATTTCCGCAATACCACTGAAATTTTTGACCGCAGCGGCAAGAGCCGCGGACGTTTCTGCAAACAGCACCTGACTGCAGCGGAAAAGAAAATAAACAAACTTGATGATTCTTATACAAAGAGCTTTACAGCCCCGGAAATCATTGAAATAGACGGTATACGTTTCGGGTTCATGATCTGCTATGATACTTATTTCTGCGAATATGCGGCACATCTCGCCTCCCGTCACCCCGATGTGGTACTGGTGTCATCGTTCCAGCGGGCTGAACGGCGTGACATTATAAGGATGCAGAATGTCCATCTGGCATTTCTCTGCAATGCTTTTGTTCTGCGTGCATCGGTTTCCATGGGTAAAGATTCAGAACTTGGCGGCAACTCCCTTGCTGTTTCTTCTGACGGCAGAATACTTGGCGAAGCCGGAAGTGCATGCGGCAGATTTGATTTTGAAGCCGGGGATATCAAAACCAAATACATGCGTTCAAACAGCTTCGGCGGCAGCGAGATCCCCAATGACCGCTTTATTGAACAGGCCCGTGCCCCGTGGGCGTACCGCCCCTGCGGCAGTATGACTGTACTGCCTGATTCACTGATGCCCTATCCCCGTGTTTGCGCCCACCGCGGCTTCAATTCCGCCATGCCAGAAAATTCCCTGGCGGCACTTGGCGCAGCAATAGCTCTGGGCGCGCAGGAAATAGAAATAGATGTACGCTTCACCTCTGACAAGGTGCCTGTAGTTGCTCACGACAGCAACCTTGAACGTATATCCAATGGTACAGGATTTATTGAAGAAAAAACGTTTGCCGAACTTCGCACGTTGGATTTCAGCGAGGGGAGACCCCATTTTGAAGGACTGCAAATTGCAACTTTTGAAGAGGTTCTCTCCAGATTCGCCCGCCACGCCATACTCAATTTGCACCTGAAAACTGATGAACAGGAAGGTGAAGTGTATCCCGATTGGCAGATGGAAATGGTTCTTGAACTGCTGTATAAATATGATATGGCAGCCCATACTTATTTCATGGGCTGTGATGCCGTAATGGAATGTGCCTTGCGCCATGCTCCGGAAATTGCCCGCTGTATGGGAGCATTTCCCAATCCCTGGCAGCAGGTGGAACGGGCATTGAAATACAAGTGTTCCAAGATCCAGCTTTTCGGACCTTATTACAATCAGGAAATGATCGACAAGGCAAAGGCAAACGGGATCATCTGCAATCTTTTCTTCTGCGACACTCCGGAAGATGTAGCCGGTCACCTTGCCGCCGGAGTTGATACTATTCTGACCAACGACTATTGGAGCGTGGCACAGAAAGTTAAAGAAGCTCTTTGTACAGCTTAAATCTGTTCCTGTACTGTTCCGTCAGACAGAAGTGAAACGGGGTGAGATGGTGCGCAGCAAAAGACTCTGTACTCCTCTTTCCCCGCCCTGTCCCCTGTAAACGATCAGCTTTTCAATTGCGGTAAAGGAAATCCAGCAACAGCCGGCAGCCATCGTAAAGACTGGCTTTTTCCACAGATTCTTCCCGTGTATGCGCCCCTTTCCCGCGGCAGACACCAAAACAGACAGCCGGAATACCAATGGAAAGCGGGATATTGCAATCCGTTGAACTGGATGTCGTAAACGCATCGCATCCCAATACATTTTTTACCGAATCCCTGACCCTTTTCTGCAAAATGCCAAAACGGATCGGATCGATTTCTGCAGAACATGGACGGTCGCCGAGTTTTTCCACAACAACCTCTATACCCTCTGCCCGGAAAGTTTCAATTATCCCCGTGAAGGAAGTTTCCATTGTCTCAAGACAATTTTTGTTATCAGAACGGTATTCATAGAACATTTCCGCTTCCTGGGCGATGGTGTTGACAGAAGTTCCTCCGGATATCAGCCCCACATTATAAGTGGTTTTGCTGTTCTTTTCCTCCGGGACTTTTATTGCATAAAGGGCGTTGATCATGGTTGCCAGAAGATGTATGGCATTTCTGTTGCCGAAATTCACGAACGAGTGTCCGCCTTCTGTTCTGACAACTATCCTGTAACGGTGGGAACCGACAGCCATGTTGACGATTTTGTTCATGCAAGAAGAATCAAGTGATACAAATTCTTTCACCCGTGCCCCATATGTTTCCATGATCTTCCGGCATCCCTTCAGATTGCCCAGTCCTTCTTCGCAGGAATTGGCAACAAAAACCCAACTGCCGCATGATTCCGGAAGATTTTCCCGGAAGAATCTGGCGCAAACCATCAATACCGCCAGATTTGCCGTATCATCCATAACCCCGGGAGAGTACATGGCAATGTCATCTTCTCTGAACGCCATCGGTTCCGTATCGGGGAAGACAGTGTCAGTATGTGCCATCATAACAGTTACCGGCTGATCTTCCTGCATATTGACCGGCACAACAACGTTGAGTGCCTCATCGATGAAAACATCACGGAAGCCATTTTGCAAAAACCAGTTCTTACAGTATTCAGCCCGCAACTCTTCGTGATGTGATGGGGCTGGCAGTTTGCAGAGATCACGGATTATCTGTTCCGTTTCCGCCTGAACTTTTCCGGCATATTCAGTAAATTTTTCTGTATTGATCATGATCTGAAGGCTTTCAATTTATTTTACTGTGGAACATTTTCAAAAAAAAAGAGCACCTCAAATCCGTTTCCGGCTCTGGGGTGCATGCAATTCTTATCGCAAAGAACTTACTTGTTCTTGTGACGCAAAGACTTGAGCTGTTTCTTGCGCTTATGCTTTGCGATCTTGCGACGACGTTTTTTCTTCAGGTTACCCATGATAATATCCTTACTTTTGGATTGAAGCCATAAGTTTATCGAACTGTGACTTCTTATTGGAAGCCTTGTTGGCGTGGATCACGCCGATTTTGGCTGCCTTGTCAAACTGACTGCAGCAGTCCTTGTAAAGATCCATGATCTTCTCTGCATCGTTAAGTTCGATAGCAGCACGGAATTTCTTCTCTGCGGTGCGGAGCGAGCTGATGCGGGCGCGGTTGCGGGCATTGGCAAGCTTGCTGGTACGCAGACGCTTGATCGCTGATTTAAGATGTGCCATTTTTTTTCCTCGTAAAAAACAAATTAATTCATAATAATATATCCATTAAATATGCCACAAATTCCGAAAAAGTCAAATCACAAATGCAAAAATAATGCAAAAAAGTGTCTTATAACCCCTTAAATCAGCATATTTGCCGTGTTTTGGATTTTACCAACCAACCTCATGGCACAGGCGAAACGGTATCCCCCGCCGTGGGCAGGATATGATTTTCCTCTTTTTACGCCATTTTATCCACTCTGCACTGGCAAAAGATAACTTCATGCTATCAGTATATACTATGGTAATATCTTCATTACAGAATCACAGGGGGGAATTATGAAAAGATTTTTTCTTTTGCTGCACTTTACAGCAGTATTGTTTCTTCTGAGTCAAACCGGCGTCAGGATTCCGGAAAAGTTGATTGTATGACATGCGGCGGCAGCGGTATTTATTATGCACAGCAAGCAGTCGTCTGCAACAGCTGTATTCCCATACAGGTCAATTATATGACCGTTGGCGTAAGTTCTGTTTGTACAGTTTGCGACGGCACAGGTGTGACCATATCATATTACGGCGGATACATCACGGGCAGATTAATTATAAAAAAATCACTGTACAGATTGGCAAATGCTTTTTTTTGCGCTATATTAATAGTTGATAATTTTTAAATTTCTCGAATGAGAAAATTCAAAAATCCAAATTCCGGAGTAACAAAAATGTCAAAAAGCTATAATGTAGCAATCGCCGGTGCCACCGGTGCAGTGGGTGTTGAAATGCTCAAAACTCTTGAGCGGCGCAATTTCCCTGTCAAAAACCTGAAACTCCTTGCCAGCGCAAGATCCGCAGGCAAAACTGCAAAATTCAAGGGCGAAGATATTGTTATTGAAGAATTGAAATCCGATTCATTCAAGGGTGTCGATATTGCCCTCTTCTCTGCCGGCGGCGATATTTCCAAGGCTTTCCGCAAAGATGTGACCGATGCCGGTTGTATCATGATCGATAACTCCAGCGCATTCCGCATGGAGGCCGATGTGCCGCTGGTCGTGCCGGAAGTCAACCCCGAAGACATCGCATGGCACAAAGGCGTAATCGCCAACCCCAACTGTTCCACCATCATCATGCTTGTGGCTGTCGCACCTCTTGCCCGTGCCAAAAAGCTGAAACGTCTTGTAGCATCCACCTATCAGGCAACAAGCGGTGCCGGTGCCAAAGGTATTGCTGAAATGCTGGATCAGACTGCCAAAGTACTTAATGGCGAAGCCTGGGAACCCAAATTCTTTGCCCACCGCATTGCCTTTAACCTGATCCCCCATATTGATGCATTTACCGACAACGGCTATACCAAAGAAGAGCTGAAAATGCTCAATGAATCACGGAAAATGCTCCATGACAACGATCTTATGGTAAGCTGCACCTGCGTACGTGTACCCGTGGAACGTGCCCATTCAGAATCTCTCAATCTGGAATTTGCCGAAGATTTCACCCCCGAAGAAGCCCGTGCCATCCTTGCCAAGGCTCCCGGTGTGATCCTTGTTGATGATCCCGCCAACAAGCGTTATCCAATGCCTGTTGATGCCGCAAATCACGACGAAGTTCTTGTGGGCCGTATCCGTCAGGATATTTCCCGCAACGACCGCAAGGGTCTTGATATCTTTGTGGCAGGCGACCAGATCCTCAAGGGTGCAGCACTGAACGCTGTTCAGATCGCTGAACTCATCTGAAGTTACGTCTGATTATCCCCCGGTGGTGCAGCAATGCATTGCCGGGGTATTTTTTTGCAGTATTTTCCTTACAGCAAAACAGAGCGGACAGCTCATCTGACATGGGCTGCACACCGCTCTGTTGAATTTTTTTTACTTTTTTACAGCCCGAAGCAGGGCAGAAGGGCTTTAACAAATATTTCCATACCTCTGCGGTCAGGATGATTTATCGTATTGGTCATCAGGGTATTGTATGGGATACCGCAGTATTGGAGATGCCCGTAGAGTTTTGCGGCATCAGCAAGAGCGATATTATTGTCATCGGCGAATTTGCGTAAGAATTTAACAAATCCTCTGGGATCTTTTTCCAGATTTTTGCCTTTCTGACAGGTCAGTCCCATCCAGTCAGGCCGGGAGAAATGGGGAGTGAGAATGATCCATTCGCTGCCCTTTTCCCGGAAAGCCTTCAGAACCTTGGGATAAGTTTCCTGCCACAC